>CAIYUV010000206.1 GCA_903929475.1 uncultured Spartobacteria bacterium | reverse complement strand
CAAATGCCAGATCTTCGACGGCGACATCTTCTTCCTCAAATCTCACCCGAAAATCGGCTCAAAACCCTCTATCCTCCTTCATTCCCCGCCTTTCTAGTTTTGATCGCACACAGAATTCCAGTTTTGTTTGCTACACGACACCGCCATTCTGAGTCCTTGCCAAAGCGGGGAAGCCCGCTACTTTCCTCGCACCCCAAAAAGGGGGCGCACTGGTTTCGACTGACTGATTGAAACACCGGTCGCATGCCGCGGAAGCCTGGTTGGCCGCGTTAAATCCTCTGGGCAAACAACACAAACGCCAACAGCAATGTTGTCGATGCAACTGACGCTTTCGAGCCTCAGTTCGCCCTCGCAGCCTAAACTGCGGGAGAGTCCTTCAACGGACCAGTGGTTTCCGGCAGACGCCTCTACGCCGGGAGCCAATACCAGAGGCTGGTTCGTAGCGGGGTTGACCGCCGCTGCGGATGAGAGAACCCGTGGACAATCGGCCTTGCGCAGCGTGCCCGTTCGCGGCGCAGGGGCTAAAGCAACGACGGTGCTAAGCATGTAGAAGCTTGTGAGGATGTCAGCCAGGACAGGGGTTCAACTCCCCTCGCCTCCACTTTTTTAGACAACCCAAAAGCGGCCATAAACCGCGATTTACGTAGGTAAAAATGAAAAGATGGGTTGTCGGCGGTTTTTAAACGCGCCCCAGATTTCCTTGCCGTTTCTTGTATATGCTTGTATATTGAGACATGGCAAAATCCAGCCCGCCGAAAACCCCCACGTTCCCATATGTGCTCACTCACCAAGGGCGCACGGGGACGATTTACGATTTAAAAAGCGGGAAATTCAAAACCTACTTTGTTTTCGCAGGGGAGCCGAAGCAGAACACTTTCGCGAGCTTCGAGGCTGCTTACAAATACCTGATAGAAGAATTTGGTAAACTCGACACTGACCGCGCCAATGCGGTTTCCCTGACTCCATTGAACAACAGCGTGCGCACGTATGCGGAGTTGGAGCACCTTTTGCGTCAAGAGGGCGCGGGGGCAACGATCCAGGAGGCAGTGGCATTTTATTTAGCGCACAATAAAACCAAGAGGTTTGCCCCCAAGACTGTGGAAGAGTGCGCCAAGCTCTTTATTCAATCCCAGAGGACAAAGAACACGTCCCCCAGTCAAATTAAGACGCTTGAAAAGCACTTTCGCAGATTTAAGCGGGAATTCGGCAATCGGAAAATTCACGAAATCACCAAACTTGAAATCGAGAACTGGCTGGGTGCTTGCAAGGATGAAAAAACCGGAAAGCTTTGGAGTGATAAGACGTATCTCAGCAATCGCGGCTCACTGGTGAGTTTATCGCGCTACGCCCAAGAAGACCTCGACGCTATTCCCAAACTTTTCAAAACGGAATTTCAAAGAGTATCACGTCGAATGTTGGATGGGAAGGAAGCGGTGGAGATTTACACACCGACTGAAATGGAAAAATTGCTCCTCGCTGCGTTTGAGTATGATTTGGATTTGCTGCCTGTGCTCGTAATTGGCGGCTTTCAAGGATTGCGGCCCGCTGAAATTCATGGCGAGGGAGTAAAACGCCCGCGTTTAAAATGGGAGGCGTTCATTTGGGCGGACAGGAAACTCCATGTGACGGGTCAAAAGGTGCGCTCAATACCACATCGTGATTTCGACATTCACGACGTGACTAGCGCGTGGCTTGAGCCGTTTCGTAACTTGGAAGGAGTCATTTGGAAGCATAAGCAAGCTCACAGTAAAAAGCTGATTGCCCTACGGGAAAAGGCGGGTGTTAAGAGCATCTATGATGGATTTCGTCACAGCTACGCGAGTTACCGTATCCGCCAACTTAAAAACAACCTCCCCGAATTGGCGCTGGAAATGGGGAACTCCCCAAGAGAAATTGTTAACAGCTACAAGCGCAATGTAACGGACGCCCAAGCCGAAGAATGGTTTAGTATCATGCCGCCGCCAGACTATGCCGAAAAAGTCAGCGCCGCGCTTCGCTTACGCCAAGCGACTGTGCCGACTGTTTTTCCGCTGCTGTCCCGATAGGTGGTCGTCGATGTCGTGCTATTGGCAGAATACGCTGTGCGCCCGCTTGTATCGCGCAGAGTCCCATTTTTGCCGCAGAGCGATTGAAACTCCTGCTTCGGCTCGGCGTAGGTAAGTGTGGTGACGAGACCGAGGATGAGGAGTTCGCTTTCATTGACGTGTTTTGACGCAGTTTCGCGCCGGGCATTCAATTGTTTGGCGGTTTAGCCTCGGACGTTTCTACAACCCGCACCACCTGATGTCCGCATTTTGCACACGAACCTTCGAGCACGAGATCACCGTTCTTTTCCGAGCCGTTGTAATCGACCATCTCCGAGCCTTTACACTTGGTGCAGAACACATTTTTGAGGATTCGCTCCCTGGCGTTTGCCGGAATCGAATACCACAGCAACTCGGCTTGCGATGTGAAAACTCGTTTGCTCACAGGCGCAAATTCATCTCAGGCAATAGCGCAGAGGTCGAACAGGAAACGACGCCATCTGGACACGGCTTCGGTTTTAGCAGACGGAAGTATTATACTGCGGGAGCCATTTTCGATACCCGAGATCGCCGTGCGATATGAGCAAATCCCTGACGGGATGAAGCGTTGCGGAGTGTGTAAGGGGATTTATCCCATCGATGTGTTTCCTTGGCTGATCAGGGACAAGCAGCGTTATTACGCATGCACGCCCTGTCGGCGGGCTAAGCAGAAGGCGGCATACATGATTCGCCGTTGTGCAGAATGAAGAAAGTGGACCGTTCATCTACA
Source organism: uncultured Spartobacteria bacterium (assembly GCA_903929475.1). GTDB lineage: Bacteria > Verrucomicrobiota > Verrucomicrobiia > Chthoniobacterales > Chthoniobacteraceae > SXWH01. The sequence continues at coordinate 2,972 of CAIYUV010000206.1, read as the reverse complement.
CTCAATGTCCCCATTCGATTCCCTTGGAAGCGCGTAGTTTTGAGAGACTCTCGGCCCATGTGTGCAACAAATACTTTGCTGACTTTGGAACTGGTGATGGCGCACCGGGAGAACATCCACAGCCTCGATTTGTGGACTTATACCGAGATCGAGGAGTGTGCGGTCGCGGCCCTCTGCAAGCTCAAGCAATACCTCAATCTGAGCGGTCTGACTTCGTTGACAAACGCCACGGCTGAGGTGCTCTCCAACCATCAAGGGATTCTCGAACTCGGCGGACTCAAATCGCTGTCACTGTCTGCTGCCACTGCTCTTGCTAAAATGAAAGGCGGTCTATGGCTCGACGGCCTTCGGCGGTGATGATGATGCAATAGACGCGCCCAAGCGCAGAACGTCCCAAGGCAACAAGAAAAAGCTCGCCAAGAGACACTTTTTTTTGTGGACTCCGTTCCGGAGTCCAAGGAATCAAAAGAAATTAGGCTATTTCGCATACCCGCTCTATACGGCGGTGGATTCCACAGTGACCCTCCGGACTTCTCCATCAAAATGGAATTTTCAATTCCGAGCCAGTCGCCGATTGCAGCGTGTGCTTCGGTAGAAACGGGCTGGTTCCCAGCGGCGGCGACCTCGCTGAGAGCCTAGACGCCACCCTCCTGTCGTAAAGCTATGGCACACGCGCTGGTTTGTGCTGCGATATACGAACAAACTTCGGTCTGTGACATCCCGCGCAAGTGACGCTACACAATGAACGGCGCGGGGAGCCAAGATTTTTCTGGAGTCTTTAAAATCCAGCAAGCTCATAAACAAGAACGTATTGCAAGATTGGTAGGGCTCTGGTTTCAGCTTAGCGAGGACACGAACGGCAGAGCCTTACTCTGCTGGTAGCCCAGCGCCGCAACGATGTCACCCGCCCACGCGGTGCCTGCGGCATATCCTGCGCTTCGCCCGCCATGATTTGGCATTCGAGGACACCCAGCGCGCCGCAATTGCAAATAAAAGACCGGGAGGCTCTTGCAGAAACACCAAGGTTGAATCGCAGCGCGCGACCATGTTTAGCAAGTGCCATTGGCGAGCCGGAACCGCTTCCAATGCGGCATGCCGCTGCTGCGCCTCCCGGCGAGCGCACAAGCCTTTCAGGAAATTCTTCGGGCAGGCAACGAGGCAAAATCTTGAACAGTGGGAAAGGGAAAATGGACTTAGTGGCTACTGAGGCGTTCATGGCCTTGGAACCTTTGTGTCGGAAGGCGTATTCCTCATCTTGGGCGAACTTGCACTTCGATTTCCGAACCGGCGTGCGCGACTAGAAGCTATAGGCGAAGCTGCTCAATCGGCAGGCGTGGAGGTTTGCGAAGCGAGGACAGCGCGTCGGCTCAGCGTGGCGTTTGGGGTGCGCTCTGCGACGAATGAAACTTGTCCAGGCGCTCCTTCGCCTTGGCACGCGCAAGCGCGATCTCGGCTTCATTCAGTGAATAGCCCGTGGTGCCGGAAGCCATCAGATTTGTCGTATCCTGCCGGTGCTGGAGTCCCAGCGCGTGACCGATCTCATGTGAGGTGACGCGTGGCAACGGCTCATCCAGCCCGCCGGGCACTTCCTTGAGCGACGCGGTGTCCTTCACCACGATCAAATCCTCGTAAAAGAATCCATTCGGCCCGACCTTCTTCACGTAGCAAACATCCAGCACCGTCAGGCTGAGGCGTTCCTTGGGGATCATCGCCTTTACCTGCGCAAACTCCGGCTTGCTTTGAGCCTCCGGGCTGTGCGCGACCGCCTGCGTTGGCCCGATGGACTCGATCTCGAATTGAATGCCCGCCTGTGCCCAGACTGAGTTTACTTTGACACAGATGCGCCTGATGTCCGCCTCGACGAGCGTCGTGTGCATTTCCGGCATCGTCCCGGATTGCACAAGATGCACACGCACCGGCAGGGAGATGATCGGCAGCTTGGCACCGGAGGGCTCTACGGAATAAGCGTGCGCAAATGTCGCGAGGAGAAAGAGACTGACGAGAAAACGCTTCATGAGTTGCAACAGGCAGATGACGCTCGCGCAAAAGAAAGGCAATCATTGAGCAGCGTGGAGTCGTGAGTATAACGTCTATTTTGCAAGAGGACTAGACGCGGAGACTGTGCGAGTTTAATTGGCTGGTATGAGTTGCACGCTGATCGGTCTTGCGGTCGAGACATTGCCACTGCACCGGCTGCCGCTGGTGCAGGCGCGCGTGCCGGGTGGATTTCCCTCCCCGGCGGAAGACTATTTGGAGGGGACGCTCAAGCTGGATGAATTGCTCGTGAAACATCCGGCGGCGACGTTCCTCATGCGTGTGGAAGGCCGAGGAGAGGAAATCCAAATGAGCGGCGAGCGATTCGGAAGGGTAAAGACGAGCGCCTGTATTGAGGCGCGTGGCATCGTCGAGAATGTTGAGGAGCGCCTGTTTATCCTGGCTGCCCGGGAGAAAAGGGTGAGGCGTGGCATCGTATTGCCAGAGTGCGCCGAAATCACGAACCTGCCAGCGGCGAACGGGCTTTGCGGGCGATTTGAAACGGGTATCTGGAGCGAGGTTGTGAGCGATGGCCCAACGGCGGACAGTGGCCCTATCGGTGGTGAAATCGAGCCTTCGCAGAAGCTCGCTGGCGACCGCGCTGTAAGAAGACTTGGGTGAGGAACTCAAAAGGCGGGAAGCCAGAGCCACCGCATCATCGGGCCACGCCGTGCGATGATCGCCACCCGAAAGACCCGGCTGCCGAAAGTCCGCACGACCCTCAGCACAGGCGCGGAGATAGTCGGTGCGGAGTTGATAAATTCGCGAACAACTCACGCCGAGTTCGGCGGCGACGACGGCCACGTCGAGTTCACCGGCACGAAGCTGTGCAAATAAGTGGCGGACCAAGGGCGATGAAAGACGATGAGCGAGTTGTGGTTTTCATCATCGCACTTGTAAGCGACGGTTGGATTTTACGCATTACTACAGAAACCGGT
>CAIYUV010000205.1 GCA_903929475.1 uncultured Spartobacteria bacterium | reverse complement strand
CCTCGTCACCTTCTTTTTCCCAGCATACTCTCCCTGCGCGAAACTCATTTGGTGTTTCATGCATCCCTCTCTACCAAACTCACCCTCCAATGACTCGCTTTTTCTGCAGCACGGAGCGATTAAATCAGCGTTTCCTTAGGGATTCCCTTCGTATATGAGGGAAGTCCCTAATCGGTTTAGGGACTTCCCTATTGGCGTTAGGGGCATCCCTACTGGCGTTAGGGGCGTCCCTATTTCCGCTAGGGGCGTCGCTGCTGGCGGGATCGCTTCCCGCGGCTGGTCGGTTTGCAATGGGGATCGCGTCTTTTTCCCCACCCACTCTGCCGCGTTGTGCGATACCGCGAGCAGGATCTTCCCAAGCAAGTCGGGCGGGCGCTGCGGTTTGTCGCGGGTGGTTTGCGGCTCGATGGCCGGGGGCGGCGGTGCGCTACAGGGTGCGGAGGAATTTGACGAGGTCGGCTGCGCCGGGGCTTTTGGCGGAGCGGACGTAGTAGCCGCTGGTGGCGACGCCGGTTTGGAGGCTCTCGGCGAGGCCGAGGCCGAGCATCCGCCCGATGCAGAAGCCGGCGTTGAAATGATCCCCTGCCCCGGTGGTGATTTTGGGCTTCGCGGTGAAGGGGCCGACGACGTGGGTGGCGCCGTTCGCATCGGCGGCGGCGGCAAATTGGACGGGATGCACGACGACGGTGTCCACTTTGAGCGCGGCGCGGATGCGCGATGCGGCGTGGGTGACGGTGCCGTAGGTTTCTTCGACTTCGCCGAGGCCGAGGACTTCGCTGACCTGCCGCGCTTCGCCGAGATTGAGGCCGAGGATGACGCGGGTGTGTTTTTCAAATTTCGCGATCAGTTTCAGCACTTCGAGCAGGTCTTCGCGCGAGCGTTTGGCGGGGTCAGCGAGGTCGAAGAAGACGCAGCGTTTTTCGCCGCCGAGCTTGGGCATCACGCGGGTGAGGAGTTTTTGCAGGACGGGGGTGATCTGGGTGAGCATGGTCCAATTCACCATGGCGATGAGCCCCGCTTCGCGGAAAAGCGTGATCATTTTTGCCTCGGGCAGATGCGCGGTGATGGTGGCCCAGTTGACTTCTTTGAGCGATTCGTGCTTGCCGAGCATGAGCTTGCCGTCGTCGAACTCGAGCGCGTCGGTGTAGCCCGGCTCGGCGACGGAGATGACTTTCGCGCGCTGCGCAAAATCGTCGAACACGGGATGCAGTGCGGGCTTTCCGAGGTTGCCGATGTAGGTGACGGCGAGGCCCGCTGCGTCGAGGGCGTTGGCCATGATGGGGCCGTTGCCGCCGAGCTTCACCATCTGTTTTGCAAACTCGAAGTTCGCGCTGAGGCCGGCGGCGGCGGCGACTTTTTCGGCCCACTCGCTCATCTTCGCGTAGGGCGTGTATTTTGTGGGGGACTGGCGCGTCTTTACGACTTTGAGGATGGTATCCACGAAGCCGTCGAAGCCGACGACGGTCTTCATTTTCGCAAGGCGCGGTGCGGCGGCGCGGAGTTGTGTGGCGGTGGAGATGGCGAGCGATTCGGACATGGCGCTTTGTAGAAAAGCGGCGCCGGTGTGTCGAGTGACGTTCCGATTACGAAGTGGAAGATTGGCAATGCGGAGCTTTGCGGTGATAGTCGCGCCATGTCCGCCACCACATGCGCGATTTTGCAGAAGGAGTTTCCAGCCGAGGAACTCACCCCGCTTTCCGCCGTGCGCCCGAGCGTCGCGCAACTCGTCCGCCGCGCACACCCGGATCTGGAGGATGGCAGCCTCATCTCGCCCGCTGCGCTCGCGCCTTTCCGCGCAGAGTATGTGCGCAGCGTGCTCGAAGAAGACCTCGGCCAACTGAGCACGCTCGATCACGATGTGCTGAAAAGTTTGCGCGAGCACGAAGTCATCGCTGCGGACGTGGACAAGGCGTTTGAAACCAAGCTCACCTACGGCGAGCGGCTCTCGGATCGCATCGCGGAGTTCGGTGGAAGCTGGCGTTTCATCATCCTCTTCGGCGTCTTCATCGGCATCTGGATTTTGATCAACATCATCCTGGCGACGCGCGCGGCGGATCCGTATCCGTTCATTTTGCTCAACCTCATCCTCTCCTGCCTCGCGGCGCTCCAGGCCCCCGTCATCATGATGAGCCAGAACCGGCAGGAGTCGAAGGATCGCGCCCGCGCCGAGCACGACTACAAAGTGAACCTCAAGGCCGAACTCGAAATCCGCCACCTCCACGAAAAGATGGATTTTTTGCTGAAGCAACAAGCGCAGCGGCTCTTCGCGCTGCAGGAATTGCAGATCGAATTGATGGAAGAACTCGCACGGCGAAACGGCGGGGGGGCGACGCAGTCGTGAAGTTTGGAGGGAAATCCACGCGTGCGCTGCGCAGTGTGGCGGTCTTTGAAGCCGCAAAAGGGTTGGTCGTTCTCTTGGTCGGCTTCGGGCTGCTCGTCTTCGACAGGTCGCAATGGCATCACGCCGCTTCGGAGATGATCCGCCTCTTTCACCTCAACCCCGCACACGAACACCCGCACGTTTTCAAGCACATGCATACGTTCGCGTGCATCGCACTCGTCTATGCCGCGTTTCGCTTCGTGGAGGCATACGGCTTGTGGCGCGCGCGGCCATGGGCGGAGTGGCTCGCGTTAATCTGCGGCGCAGCCTACATCCCGTTTGAAATCTACGAAGCAATCCAGACCCGCGGTGCATGGCCTGCAGTCACCCTGCTCGTAGTCAACTTGATCATCGTGGTGGTGATTGCGGCGCAGTTGCGCGCAAATCAACGCGCGAAAATGGGGGCGGGAACGAAGAACGGCGATGCCACGCCCGTGCGGTAGGCGCGCAGCGCGCCGTTCGAGGAATTCACGCGGAGATCGCTGACCTTGCCTGCGTTCTCTTCGTCGGCATTGCCCTCGGACGCGCTGTTCTGCCATCGCTCGTGCCAGTAAACCGCAGCCTTGAGGCGCGGGTATCTCTTTGAGTCCTGCATCACGTCCCAAGCGCTGCGAATCCACGCAGCCTTGTCGCCTTTCTGCGGAAATTCGCCGACGCCCCACTCGCAAAGCATGATCGGTTTTTTGGGATCGAGCAGCGTCAGTTCCGTGTAGGGCCAGTCGAAACACGAAGGAAAATCTGCGAAACCTTCGTCACTCGGAAACTGTGCGCCGTAGAGACTGAAGCCGAACCAGTCCACGTAATCGGGGCCGGGGTAGTATTGCGCGGCAAGATTCCATTTGTCGTTCGGCATCGAGAAATCCATCAGGTGCATCACCCACTGCACGTTGTTCGCACCGCGTGCGCGAAAGCGATCCACGATGTGACGCCACGCCTTTTTGAAAGTCTCCGGCCCTTGGAAGAGCGGCGGATTCGTGCCGGGCACCACCGTCCCGCCGCCGTAGTGAACGCCGCTCCACGGGAACCACGAACCGTTCATTTCGTTCGCAAAGGAAACGATGATCGGCGATCCGACTTCGCGCGCTCCGTCGGCCCAGCGGTCTATGTAAGCATCGTGCTCCCCGGCGATGATGCTCGTGAGTGAAAAACGATCCGGCCCGCGTCCTTCTTTGTATGGGCGATCCCACGGCGACCAGAACACCAATGGCACCGCGCCATGCCGCGAAATGATGCGCACGCCCGCATCGGGAAAAGTCTGCTCCCCCCAAAACGACGACGATGCAATGATTGCCTGCCGCTTGCCAACGAGTTGCTCGAACGACTCGATCTTCTCCAGCGACACGTCGTCTTCGCGCTCGCCGAAATCAATGTAGGCACCCGTGTAGAGTCCCTTCTCGGGAGCCAGCAATTTGTTTCCGGTGTTGTTCTGTTTCGGCGGTGCGACGACTGTTTGCGCGCGATCGCACGCGCCAAGCAATGCGAGACAGAACATCAAAACAAAGCGGATCGTTTTCATGTGGCGGATGCTGTGCCAGTGCGTTCGAGTTTTCCCCAGCCTACCAGCGCGCCACGAACCACACGGCGAAGTGATTTCCAGACGACCCACGCGAGTAGCCAGCGATAGGCAAAACGCATCGGCAAAATCATCAGCGCGCGTCGCAGCGGGATGCGCTCCAGCGCGCAGGCGAGCAAGGCAAGTGCGAGATCGAGCAGCAGGAAGGCCGCAAAGTATTTCCAAAGCGTCGCAGCATAGCCCGCGAGGAGCGACCATACGAGAATCGCATCGGCAATCGGCGTGATGGCTACGAGCAGGACGTGAAAAAACCAGATGCTCGGGAGGGCAAAAAAACCGAGCGCTTTGTAGCGCGGATTCAGCGTCATGTCGCGATGCTTCCATAGACACTGCATCGTGCCAAAGGCCCAGCGCACACGCTGCTTTGCCAGCGCGCGCCATGTCTGCGGGGCCTCCGTCCACGCGATAGCCTCGGGTGCGTAGGCGATGCGGTAACCGAGGCGGTGCAGGGTGAGCGTCATGTCCGTATCCTCCGCGAGTGTCTGCGGAGAAAAACCGCCCGCCTCGGCAATGGCCGAGCTGCGGAACGCACTGATCGCACCGGGCACCACGGTCACACAGTTCCAGTGCGTGTAGGCGCGGCGATCCAGATTGTAGCCGCAAATGTATTCGAGCGCCTGGCAGCGCGTGACGAAATTCATCCGGTTGCCCACGCGCGCGTTGCCTGAGACTGCGGCGACGCGCGGGTCGGCGAGTTCCTCCACAAGCTTCCGGATGGTTGCCTTTTCGAAAAGCGTGTCAGCATCGAGAAAGACAACGACTTCCTGCTGCGCCGCATCGAGCGCGCGATGCAATGCCGCCGACTTGCCAGCGTTCGCCTGCCTGAGCACACGCACGCGCGAATCTTCCTCAGCCACGCGTGTTGCCTCGGCTGCCGTGTTGTCCTTTGAACCATCGTCCACCACGATCACTTCCATCGCTCCGGTGTAATCGGTGTCCAGCACCGAGCGCAGAGTGCGCGCTATCACTTTCTCCTCATTGAATGCCGCGATGAGCACGCTCACCGCCGGCCATTTTTCCACAACGATCGGTTCGCGCTTTTTATAGGCGCGCCCCTGCCTCCACGCCAGCCATGCGAGCAAAAGCGAACGGAGCACGACCAGCGCAGTGGCAAACATCATGAAAGCCCACATCGTTTCGATGAGCCAGTGCCACGCACGGAAGCCCGTCGCGGCGACCGCGCGCCAGCCTGTCTGCTCGCCGGGACGCACCGGCGGCATGAGATCGTCGCGAGGGATGTTGATGAGTTCGCTGAGCGAGACCACGTGGTCGCCACGCTCGGCCAGCCAGTCGAGAATGTGCGGCAGCGCTTCCACAGTCTGGGAGCGATCACCTCCCGCGTCGTGAAGCAGGATGATATTTCCGTCTTTGCGCTGCTCCTTCACCCGCTGCAAAATCATGTCCGCACCCGGCATCGCCCAGTCCTGCGGATCAATGCGCTCCAGCACCACCGTGTATCCGAGTTCGTGCTCAGCGAAAAGCAGAGGCTTCAACTCGGCCACATCGCTCGGCGTTGCGTCCGCATTGTAGGGAGGACGGAACAGTGTCGTCGAACGCCCGGTAATCGTTTCGATGAGGCGCTGTGTCGCGTCGAGTTCGAGCTGCCAGCGCCACTCGTGCATCTCGGCGAGATTGCCGTGCGAGAAAGTGTGGTTGCCAATTTCGTGTCCCTCGGCGGCTATTCGCTCCACGAGCCCCGGGTGACTCTCGGCGTTTTTGCCCACGAGAAAGAACACCGCCTTCAGCCCTCGTGCCTTTAGGATATCGAGAATCTGCGGCGTCCATTTCGGATCAGGCCCGTCGTCAAAAGTGATCGCCACCTTCGATTTGTCCGCCGCTCCCTGATGATAGAGTGCGGGATATGTCGGGGCGTCGGTGTAGCGTGCGCGCAGTTTGCCATTGGGCTCACGCTCCACCGTGCGCGCGCCATCGTCACGGCTCAAATCCACGCTCACGATTTCACCGCGACCGACATGCGTCACCGTCTGATCCGTGGGCAATTTCGAGAGCGACGCGAGGAATGCATCGTCCGCTTCCGCCGGGCCGCGGGCCAGTGCGGGCCACACGGCCGGGTCTTCGGTGCCGAGGCGGTAGAGCGCAAAATCACGAAATCCCTGCGCGGTTGCCGCCCGGAATTGATTGTGAAAACTGACCGCATCGAGGAACCACACCTCATGCTGCCCGCGTTCCTCTTCGTAGGCGAAGTGGCCGTTGTAGCTCGGCGCATCCAGCAAAAGTGTCCCCTGCTCATCCACGCCCGCATAGCTCGCCCTGCTCATCGCATCACGAAAGCTCAGCGACTCCACCTCGCCGCGCGTGCGGTTCCAGTCATAAGCGTGCGTGCCGAGCGCGATGATCCACTGCTCCGGCTCACCGAGTCCGGCGACCACCTCCAGCCACCCGTCCAGCCATTTTTGCGAAGCCACCGGCCCCGGCTCATCGCCGCCCGTGTGTTCATCGAAAACCAGCGCCACAAAATGATCCACCACCTCCGTGAGCGCAGCCAGATCGTAGGTTCCAAATTCATCATCCATCGAAACCGCGAACCACAGCTCCAGCTTCCGCGCGTGCAACGCCTCCGCGATGTTGGTAAAAAGCACCGTGAACTCCGGCTGAAGCGCAGGATCGAGTTCATTGAAATCCAGCAAAACTCCCGCAGCGCCCAACTCCACCAGCTTCTCCGCAAGCGCCCGCGCCCATTCCTTCTGTCTCGCTGCGTTTGCCCTGGCCAGACCTTCCACCGCCTCCGGCTGCCAGATGTCCCCCAAAAGATTTCGCAGCAGCGGAACGACAGCCAGCCCGTGCGCACGGCAGAACCTCAGCAACTCCGCATCCGGCTCCGCTAGAAGCGTGCTGTTCACACCCGTCACTGTCAGCCACTCCGGTGCAAGATGTGTGAGTTGATCGGCGTGGGCGTGAAGTGAGAGCACTGCATTGGGATCCCAGTCCACATAAAGGCCAAGCCGCACCGCGCGCCCGCCCGGTGCTGTGTGGCCGAGCTTCGCCCGTAAAGCCGCCAGCCTTTCCTGTGCCGCTTTCGACTGCGCCACATAATGCTGCCAGTTCTCCGCCTTCGGATCCGGCACCACAGTCGCTCGGTCCGCCTTTAGGCGCCCTTTCAATTCACGCACTATCGCTGGCAGCCTCACCTCCGGGCGGACAAAAACCGCCGCAAAAAAAAGCACAAGCCCCAGAGTCAGGAGAATTGCACACCATAACGCCACACGTCGAAACCGCGGCCAACGGCGACCGTGCAGATCGAGAAAAACGAATTTGGAGTGAGGCATCTCGACACATCATGCGCAGACAAAATGCGAAGAGCAAGCCGACCTCCAGACACGCGAGTGTAATTTCACTCTGATTTCCGCTTAATCGCTGTGTGGTGAATGATGTGCGGACGCTTAACCCGCGAGACCAAGGTAATGGAACTGTCCGCTGGCCGATGACGGCGTCAGTGACGTTGCGCTGCCGTTGGTTTTCACGACACCGGCGGCTGCGGCCCCGGCGCTGGTGCGGAAAGCCACACCGAACGCGGTTGAGTTGAGCGTGTCGGGATTCACGCCGGAGATCGTGATACTGCCGAGGATGCCGGCGATCACATTGCTATCCACAAAGGACGACGAGTCGGTCACGTCCGTCGCGTCGAATGGCGCGGTGGTCTTGAACGTGCCGAGTTTGTGGGTGGTCGCGGTCCATTGTGCGGTGGTCGTCGTCGCGGTGATGTCGCTCGCCTTGTCGTAACGGAAGCCGACGAGCACGTCGGTGGAGATGAGCCGCAGCGCGGTGAAGGAAGTCACGTCGCCGTCGTTCACGCGGAAGAGGCTGTTTGTCGCCGCGCCGCTCGCGGTGAACGTGCCGATGCCGATGCCGCCGGAGTTTCCGAGGATGTCTATGAAGCCCGCGTCAGTCGTGCCGGTAAAGCCGCGTGACGAGTTCCCCTTCAGCGTGAACGTGCCGACGTTCTGCGTGACGAGATCGGTGATAAGCGTGTTGCCGGGTGTGCCCCACGAGCCTGCGCTGAGGCTGCCGAGCTTGTTGGCGAATTGGTAGCCGGCCTGCACGCGCGTGCCGACGCCGCTCGAGGTAATCCGCCCGCGCACATCAATCGAGCCGACGCTCAGTGGCGCATCGAGCACGCTGTTCACGAAATCGCCCGCGACGCTGAGCGTGCCGAGCGCCTGCATCGTCCCATTGACAGCAAAGCCGGAGTTGAGTGCGATCGTCGAACCGCTCACATTACCGAGCAGCGCGAAGGGCACGCTGCCCATCACTTTCATCGTGCCGATGCTGCCGACGCGGATGGTCGCGGACGTCAGATCGCCCGCTGTGAACGAGGTGATGAAGCCCGACGCGGGTGCGGCGGGATTCTCGACGATGACCTGACCGCCGACAGTTCCACCGACGGTGAACGTCTTGATGCCGAAGGGCGCGACAAGGGTGCTGATCATCTGGAAATGCCGCGCGACGCTGAACGAATCAATGCCCACCGGCTTCGTGGGCGTCGCACCGTGGGCGACGAAATTGCCGCCCGTCACGTCGCCGAACACGAAGCTGGTGGAGCTGCTCTCGGGCTGTGTGAAGCCGGTGATCTTCACTGTGCCGAATGTGTTCACGGACACGGTGGAGTTAGTCCACGAGCCCGCCGTCAGCGTGGCGATGCGACCGACGTTGAGTGCGCCGCTCATCGCGTCGTCGGCGATGATGAAGCTGCTATTCACGGTGCGCCCGATGGTGGCGCTGCCGATGCCGTGTCCGGCGTTCACGGTCGAGTTGGTGAAGTCGCCTTTCGTCATGAGCTTGCCGATCGCCACGGCGGTGCCGGTGTTTTGGAAAGCGGTGAACGTGTCGCCGCTGATGCTGCCGAGCAGCAGCGGTGACGCGGGGCCGACCGCCGGAGCGCCGACCGAGGCGATGGTGCCGATGGTCTTTGCGAGCACCGCGTCGCCGCTCGTCCAGTCGCCGGCCTGGATCGTGGCGAGGTTTCCGAACGCGGGATCGAGCAAGCTCACACTCGTCGAGTCGAGCTGCCGCCCGACGAGGAAGCTCGTCACGTTGCCGTGATCGATCTCGAAATCCGACGACGTGACGCTGCCGCTCGCGGAGAACGCAGTCAGCGCGATTCCCTTGGTGCTGCCGCTGAGCACGACGCCCGAGTTGGTGAAGTCGCCGAAAATTCCCGCGGGCAGATTGCCCGTGCTCTTCAGCGTGCCGACCGTGCGGCCGAAGATCGTGTCGGTCTGCCACCGCCCGCCGGTGAGCATCTTGAGGTTGCCGTGGCCGTTCACGTCGGTGCCGCTGATCGTCGTGTTCAAAATCGTGCGCGCAACGGTGAGCGCGCTTACGTCTCCATCGAGGAATGTGAGGAGGGATGAGTTCATGTCGCCCGCGACGGTGAGGCTTTTCAGCGCGACGCCGGCGGTATTGCCCGTGGCCGTGAGCGTGAGGTTGGTCACGCTGCCGACGAGGCCGAGCGCGGGGTTCGCCTTCACCGCCAGCGTGCCGAACGCGCGCGCGTTCAGCGTGACCGTGATGATGTCCGACGAGGAGACCGCGGAGAGCATCCCAGACGCGTTCACCGCCGAATTGGACACGGAGCCGAAGGTGAGGCTCTTCACGTCGGTGAGTTGTCCGCCGTTGTGGAAGATCGAGCTGGGCATCGTGCCGAGCGTGAAGAAGTTCGCGGCGCCCGCCTTGATCGTGCCGATGCTGCCGCGCAGATCCCACGTGCCGTTGAGTGTGCCTGCGATCGTAGCGCTGCTGAGGACGAGACCCGTCGTCGCTGTCGTGCTTGTGAGCGTGGCGCTGAAATCGCCGGGGTTCTGCGTGCCGGGCACGGTGCCGTTCGAGCCGTTGCTGTCGCCCGTGATCGTAATCGCGCCGAACTTGTCCGCCGTGAACGTGCTGACGGTGCCGACCGACACGGCCTTGAAGTTGTCCAGCGCGTCCACGAGCACGACCGTCGTATTCTTCACCTCGTGCGCGGTGATCGAGGTTTTGCCCACTGCGAGGCCGCCGCCGTTCAGCGTGAACGCCACGCTCGCACTGCCGAGGTCGCGCGCGGTGAACGCGGTGAGCGTGCCAACGGTGGTGAGCATGCCGGTGAAGTCGCCCGCAGGTGCGTTGATCGTGAGAGCGCCCGGCGTCTGCACCATCACGCCTGAGATCGGCAGCCGCCCGTCGCCGCCGCCGCTCGCGGTGATGCCGAGCGTCGAAGGCGCGGCGGCGGTGTTGTTCCGCACGACGATATCGAGTGCGCCATTCACGTCATCGAGCACCGTGAGTCCCGCGCTCGCGCCGAGCGAGGAGGTCACAGTGTATTTGTCGCCATCGGGCAGGAAGCCGCTGAACGTCCCGGTCGGCGCGAGCGTGCCGCCGGCCTTCACGGTGAGATGCGTGAAGTCATACGCCGGCGTGACGATGTCGCTGCCCGCAAAGAAATCGTGCGGCGCGCCGCTCGCATCCACGGAGCCGGCGAAGTGTCCTGCGAGCAGTGCTGTCTGCGAGACGAGCACCGGTGTGGCACTCGCGCCCGCGAGGCCGCTGCCGAGCAGCTTCGTGGTCGGGTCGATCACGATATTGCCCGCGCCCGTCTTGATGAGCTGATCATTCGTCGCACCCAGGCCGGCTGCGAACGCGGAGTTGGCGTTGAAAGTGAGTGAACCCGTGCCGTTCACGAGCGTCACCGTTTCCGCCGCGCTCGTCGCGCCGACACGCAGCGTGGCGTTCGCCAGCACGCTCACGTTGCCGTTGCCGGGCATCGAGATCGTGCCGCTGGTCATGTTGAAATTCGCCAGACCGCTTCCGATCAAGAGAGCCGCGTTCGTGCCGGTGATCGTGAGCGGGTTCGTGCCCTCGTTCCAGTCGCCCCCGGCCAGTTGCACCTGCGCGCCCGTTGCGAGGTTCAGCACAAGCGCGCCGCCCACGTTCACGCCGTTGCGGAGCGTGATGTTGCTGACCGTGCTGGTGAGCGTGCGCGCACCGGTGAGCGTGAGCGCGCCGGTCACGTCGAACGAGCCGCCGGTCACGGTCACGTCCGATCCGATCGTTGTCGAGTTGGCGGAGATGATGAGGTCGGTCAGCGAGGTAAGATTGCCCGGCAGCGCGAGCACTCCACCCGCGGTCGCGGTCAGGCTTCCCGTCACCACCGACCCCGGCGCGAAGGCGAGGCCGCCCGACGCGCCCAGGTTCACGTTCGTCGAGTGAACCACGTTCACCATGCCGGGCAGCACGTTCGACGCGTTGTTCAGCGTGATGTTGCTCCCCGCCGGAGTCGTGAGCGTGATGAGGCCCGGCCCGGTCTGCGTGATCGCGCCGCTGGTGGTGATGTTGCCGCCTGTTGTGATCGTGAGCGCACCAGCGCCGAGCTTCATCTTGCCGACGGCAAGCGCATTCGTGTCCGTGATCGAAACTGCGCCGGTGCTCGTGACGGAGACGGTGCCGAAGTTGTTTCCCGCGTCTGTCATTGTCACCCCAGCCGCGCCCGTTTCAAACGACACGAACGCATCGCCGTTGATCGGACCCGTCTGCGTGAGCGTATCCGCCGCCGTGCCCCCGGTCATGAGGTCGAGCGAAGCCGTCACGTTCGACGCGGCGATCACCATCGGCCCCTTGCCGCGCAGCGCCACATCGGTTCCCGTGAGTGTGATCGCGCCGCTGAATGTGTTCGTGTGGTTCGGCAGTTCGATCGGCGACGCGCTCGACGCGCTCGACGCGCTCGACGTGAGCGCCGTTGTGCCGCCGAGTTTCAAGACGGATGTCGGGTCTTGCAGCAGCGTGCCAGTCGTCGTCGCCGCGAACGGCCCACCCACCGTCGTCACCGCGCCGAGCGTGAGGCTCGCGCTGTTGTTCACAATGATGCCGTTCGCGCCCGTGACCGACGCGGAGAAAGAGCCACGGAAAAGATTATTTCCACCGAGCGTCACGCCGCCGGTCGTGCTCGTGAAGCTCGCCTCGCCGACGACGCCTGCCGTCTGCGAGATCAAGTCCGTCGCCGTCGGCTCGTTGATCGTGCCGCCTGCTTTCACCGTGAGCCGCCCCGTGCCGAGGCTCGACGTGCCGGTGAACGTGAGGCTGTTCACGTCCGTGATGCTCACGTCGTTGCGGCCCGTGTTGGTGAGCGTGACGTTCGCAAAATCGTTCCCCGCATTCGCGAGCGTGAGTGGAAAGCCATTCGCGTTGAAGGTGGCCGTGCCCGTCAGCACCAGCGCCGTGCCCGCTTCCTGCACGATGCCTTGCGCGTTCACCGTGAGGTTCGTCACGCCAGCGAGGTGAGTGTTCGGGATCGGGGGCAGCACGACGGGGGCATTGTCAAAGCGCACCGTCACGTCCGTCGCCGACGCGGGGAATGCGAGGTCGAGGAAGTTCGCCTGGAAATCCGTGTTGCGAATGCTGACCGACGCGACGCCTGCTCCGGCGAAGCCCACGTTACCGGCGAAGCGATTGTTGGCGTTGTTCAGCGTGATCGCCGCGCCCGCACCGTTGGCCGTGAAGATCATGTTGTCCGCGCTTTTCTCCTCGGTGATTCCGCCCGTCTGCGTGATGTTTCCCGTCTGCGCCGTGAAGTTCACCAACCCGCGTCCGAGGCTCGACGGGCCGATCGCCAGCGCCGCACCATTCGTCACCGCGATGGGCTGCGTGGCGTGCGGTGCGTTGATCGAAACCGCGCCACTGAAGGCGTTCGCCACGTTCGTAAGCGCGATGCCGAAATCGCCTTGCAGCGTAACCGTCGTGTTGACGCCGATCGTCTCTGCCGCCGTTTGCGTGATGTCGCCGCCGGTGGTCACGTTCAGCGATCCCGTAATGTTGTAGCCCGGCAGCGCGACGCCATTGTTGTCGAAGAACAGCGTGAGATTTCGCACGTCGCCTACGGTCGTGAGCGGCGTGCCCGTCGGCGCGCTTGCGTGGTCGTCGGCGTTGCGAAAACTGACATCACGCAGAAATCCCGCGCTGGATTCCGCCACCGTGACCGCGCCCGCGATGTGATTGCCGCTGTTGCTGAGGAGAACATCGTGGTTGTTACTCGCGATGGTCAGCGCGACCGCGCCGCCCGTCTGGATGGTCGTGCCGGATTTCTGCACGATGTTGCCATTGGAGGTCAGCGTCAGCGCGCCCGTGCCGAGCGTGGTGTCGCCGAGCGTGAGCGCGGTGTTGCCGCCTGGGCTGTTGGTGAATGTCGCCGTGTGAGTCCCGGTCACCGAAAGCGCCAGAGCCACATTGGCGACGAGGTTGTTGGCGGAGCCAAGAGTGATGTCGCCGCCGGTCGAGACGATGGAGAGCGTGACCCCTGTGCTGGCCGAGGCAGTGAGCGCGCCGGTCTGCGTGATGTTTCCGCCCGCCACAATCTTTACTGTCTGGCCGAAGGAGCCGAATGTGAGATTTGTGGCCGCGAGCGCGAGGTCGTTCATATCGAAGACCGACGCAGCACTCGGCCCGCTCAACTGGAGAGTGCCAACGAAATCATTCGCCGCATTGTCGAGCTGCACCACGTTCGCGGCAAGCGACGTTGTGCCCGCGACGCTCACCGCGCCCTTGAGCAACACGTCGTGTCCCGTCGCCGTGAGCGCGAGGTTCGCAGTGCCGGCGAGAGAGATCGAGGATGCTGCGTTCGACGCGAAGAATCCCGCCGTCGTCGTGGCGTTGAACGTCGCGTTGAAGGTCGAGCTGCCCGCGAAGGTCACGTTGCCCGAGGACGTGTCGTTCAGCGTGATGCCAAACGCCTGAGGATACGCGCCCGTGCTGGTCGCAAAGCCGACCGAATCGCCAGCAGCGGAATCCGTGATCGTGATGCTCGTGAACGCCGACGAGGTGATCGCCACGCTCGACGTGCCGAAGCCCGCGACATTGCCCGCCGTCGTCCCGCCGCCATCGGTCGCAGTGCCGCCGGTGAGCACCGCAGTAATCGTCGTGCCATCAGTGTGGAAAGTGACGAGTTCGTTCGCGCTATTCAGATTAACCGTCAGCGTGGCGCCTGCTCCGGTGAAGCTGGCTGGCGCGATGCGCGCTTCCAGCGGCTCGATGGTAAATTGCCTGCATCGCGAGGCTGTGGCCCGGCGAAGCAAGGCGGAGGATGTAGTTGTTTTCATAAGGGAGAGCGTGTGGCTGGTTGGGTGGTGCTTTTGGAATACCGTCGCTGCTAACTCTTTGAACTTTTCTTTCGCGCCCGGCAATTTGTTTACGTCTGATACCGTCGAAAACAAAAACATACCATGCCCAT
>CAIYUV010000204.1 GCA_903929475.1 uncultured Spartobacteria bacterium | reverse complement strand
GTTGCTGATTATGCTGATGGTGTTGCCAACGTTTCCCTGAACACCGCTTGCAATGACATTCAATGTTTTGACGCCAGAGCCGCTTGAACCAGAAATATTCTGACCTCCTCCTACGACCCCGAAAGTCAAAGTCTTAGAAGTGGCAAACGTGTTGTAGCTGCTGATAGCGAATGTCTGCGTCGTGCCGTCGGTGCCAAGAACGATGCTGGCGTTAATAGCCTCGGCGTTGTTAACCCCGGCACCCATCGTAATCCCCCCGCCGTTGTTGAGCGTGAGTGACTGGCTGGACCCGGTGCCGATGGTGTAAGCCGCAGCACTGGATGTCTCGAAGCTGATCGTGTTGACGGTGACTCCCGCTCCGAGATCGGGAGTCAGGTTGCTGCTCGCGCCGTTAAACACAGCCGTGTCTCCCGTGCCGGGCGCAGTGCCACCGCCCCAGTTTGTGCCTATGGCCCATAAGGCGTTCGTGGCGCCAGTCCACGCGCCTGACGACGGCGGGGAAACCAACGGAACCAATCTCGACGTCACGTATTGGCGTCCCAAATTCTGATCACTCATGGCGACGAAGCCAGTCACATTGTCCGCGCTCGTATTGCCGAACCCGGCGTCGCGAAGAGTCAACCCATCTGCTCCAGCAGCCACGAACAAAGGCCCTGTGCCATCCTTCAACTTCAATGCCGCACGCAGATCCTCCTCCGTGATGTCGGCAACCACAGTCTTTTCCTTCGCCCCCGCCTTACCCACGCCACGCGAAGAAATTTTCACCGTCCGCTTCCCCTCATGATTCGCAGACCTCGACACTCCACCGCCATCACTCATCCGCAATTCTCCGATCGCCCGATTCACCTGCGACGCAACACCGATGCTCAACGTCCCGAAATCCGTGAACGCCAATTTTTCCACCTTCGTTCCATTCAAGATTCCCGTCTCATTGAGTTGCTCGTTTGCAAGCGCAGGAGCCGCTGCGAACATATTGGGCCCACTGAACGTCAGATCCGCGATCCCGATCTTGCTCAAATTCACCTCTGCCCCGCTGATCACCGCACTCGCTGCTAAAGTCTTTTCAGTAATCACATTTCGTGACTGCTCGGCAGCGAGCGCCACCAGCGCGTTCAACTGCAAATCTAGTAGCGAACCGCTCAACCCAATTCCGCCGGTGCCCGGCGTCAGTGCATTTGCTCCGCCGATGGTTATCAGCCCGCCATGCGTCGTAATCCTCAAACCTTGAATCGAAAAATCCGGCCCGAGAGACGCGGTCAAATTCGACAGCGACCCCGCATCAAACACCGCCACGTCCGTCGCCACCGGTGCGACTCCACCCTCCAAGTTTCCTCCCGTGCTCCACACGGCGTCCGCAGTTCCTGTCCATGAAATATTCGCCGCCGATGCAGATACAGCAAACAATGCCGCAAACGGCAGCGCGCAGATACGGAAGGCATATCTGTGATATTTTGGAGGTTTCATGAGCGATTGGATGGAGATTTTAGGGAGGAGTGAAAGACGTGAAAACGCGACAAAATGCATTAGGAGATATCCATCCGCAATTTAATAATGGAAATGGCAGGCTCCACCCAAAGCGAAAGCATGGGACGGTTTGGTTCGCAATTAGTCCAGCGTGCGCAGGCCCTCGACGACGCTCATGCGGGCGACGCTCATGGCGGGGAAGACGCTGGAGAGGATGCCGAGGGCGGCAGCGGCGAGGGCGGCGGTGCCGAGCATTTGCGGGGTCACTTCAAACGAAACAAATAAGCCATTGGTGAGGCTCTTGATGTCCACGGTGCGGGATATGAGCCATGCGCCGCCCGCGCCGAAGACGACGCCGAGCGCGGAAAGACCGAAGCTTTCCGCGAGGATGAATGCGCACAGTTCGCGGCGCTGAAAGCCGATGGCTTTGAGGATGGCGAGTTCGCGGAAACGCTCGCGAATGGACATGCTGACGGTGCTGGCGGTGACGAGCAGGAGGCTCACGAGCACGGCGGTGCTGACGCCGCCGATGAGCAATTTAATGCCGCCCCACATGGAGACGAAGCTGAGCTGGAAGGCGCGCTCGCTTTCGGCGCGGACTTCGTCGGAGGTGTTGGCGAAGGCGGCTTCGATGAGCGCGCAGATTTGTGCGGCGGTTTCGGTGGAGGTGGCTTTGATCCACCAGTCACCGACTTTTCCCCAGTCGCCCAATGCCTCGTCGAGATAGGCGTGGTGGAACCACACGACGCGGTCGTCAATCGAGCCCTCATAGACGCCGACGATGGTAAGCTCCACGCTGCATGGATAAATGCCGCTGAGAAACGTGAGCTTTTGCCCGATGTGCATTTTTTGCTCTTTGAAAGTATCGCGCCCAACGATGCAGGAGGTGCGGTCTTTGACCCACGCTTCGTATTGATCTTCCGGGACGCGGATTTCGCCGAAGATTTTGCGGAACTTCCGAGGGTCCACCGCGAACTGCGGCCACATGAGCGGCTCGTCTTCTTTGAATTTTCCACCGAACCACGTGAACGGCATGACGACTTCGACACCGGGGATTTTTTCGATGACGGGGAGCTGGCGTGCGGGCAGTGGATTGGCGAGGGAGAGTTTGTTGCGGACGGTGATGCGGAGCGAGGAGCCGCCGTCGTTGGGCGGCTGGGTCAGCTCGCGCAAAACGACCATGAGCGTGACGAGCAAAAACATGCTCACGGCGATACCGAGCACGCTGAGCAGCAGCCGACGTTTGTTGCGAAACGCGTTGCGGACGAGGAAGCCGGGAATGTTCATTGGGAAACTTTACGCCACATCGAGCAGCCTCCCCTTTTCCAAATGAGTCGTCTTCGAACCGAAGCTCGCCGCGCGCGGGTCGTGTGTAACCATGATGACGGTCTTGCCCGCTTTGCTGCTGAGCGTGCGCAGGATTTCCAAAACAGCTTCGGCGCTCGCGCTGTCGAGGTTGCCGGTGGGCTCGTCGGCGACGACGAGTTTCGGGTCCGTGACGATGGCGCGGGCGATGGCGACGCGCTGCTCCTGACCGCCGGACATCTGTTTCGGCAAATGCCGTGCGCGGTCGGCGAGCCCGACGAGTTCGAGCGCGGTGTGGACGAGTTCTTTTCGCCGTGCGCCGTTCAAATCCATGAGCAACAGCGGAAGCTCCACGTTTTCGTAAGCGGTGAGAACGGGGATGAGATTGAAGCTCTGAAAAACAAAACCGACGTTCTGATTCCGCCAGTCGGCGAGTTGCGAATCGTCCAGTTCCGTGACGCCGACGCCGCCGACGCGACACTCGCCGGACGTTGGACGATCAATGCCTGCAATGATGTGAAGCAGCGTGCTTTTTCCCGATCCGGACGGGCCCATGAGCGAAAGAAATTCGCCCTGCGCGATGTCGAGCGAGACGTTGTCCAGCGCGGCGATTTCCATTTCGCCCTGACGATACACTTTCGAGAGCGAGCGGATGGTGACGATGGGCTGCATTGGCGGATGTGTGCGGAGGCTGCGCGGAAAGTGCAAGCGCCCGTGCGGGAATCAAGCGGTTCGCGTGAGATGCGCGATGATGCAATGGAGCGCCTCCAGCCTCAGCATCGTCGCACCCGCCGCCACTCCCTGCCGCCACGGCTCACCCCAAATCGCCTCGACCTCCACGGGACGCGAGAGTTCGTAATCAATCATCGAGGATGGCTTGTAGTCGCCCATCGAGTAGCTGCGCTCGATTTGCCAGTCGGCAAAAGAATCGGGAATCGCGTGCCCGAGACGCCGCGCGGCATCAAGACCCTCCTCCATCAGCGAACGTGCGAGCGAACGCAGTCCGTCATCCGCGAGCACCGCGCCCACATTTGCACGCGCAGCGATGGAGAGACCGTTGAAGGGGATATTCCACAGCAGTTTGCGCCAGCGCTCCTCCGCGAGGTTGTCCACCGCCTTTGCCTCGATGCTCACCTCGCGCCACGCGTCTGCAATTGCCTGCGCGCGTGCCGATGCAGGCCGGCGAAATTCACCGACGGAAATCGAGCCCTGATCCAGATGCCGGATCACGCCCGGCTCCGTGCGATTGATGCACACAAAACACAGCGCGCCCATCACCCGCTCCGCGCCCCATCTCGCAGCAAGAAACTCCTCATTCCCCAGCCCGTTTTGCAGCGTGAGCAGCGCAGTGCCCGGCCCGATGAGCGGCGGCAGCAACCGCTCCAACTCCGCATTCGCCGTCGTCTTCAGCGCGATGATCACCAAGTCCACCGCCCCGATTTCCTCCGTCGTCGCAAACGCCGCCACGCGCGGCAGGCGGATCTCATTTCCCTTCGTAAAAATGCGCAGCCCCTGCGAGCGCACCGCCTCCAAATCCGCGCGCATCAAAAACGAAACATCATGCCCGCCATGCGCAAGCATCCCGCCATAATATCCCCCCACCGCCCCGGAGCCGATCACCGCGATGCGCTTCCCCTTCAATGTCTCGTCGTTCGTCATTCGTAATGCGTCTTGGTAAAACTGGGCCCGGCGGGACTCGAACCCGCAACCAAGGGATTATGAGTCCCCTGCTCTGACCATTGAGCTACAGGCCCTTTGTCTAAATCCAGAGACCTACTACGACATTGCTTTCACTCGAGGCAAGGAAACACGGGGAAACATCAGGAGCCGGGTGCGATATCAACGGAATCTACGCGGAGATGGGCAGTGTTCTTATGCCTTGCTTAGAGTTCCTGTTTTTATAGTAATTACAAGGCGATGCACTCCCACCCGCGAGAACTGCGTGCGATGATCATTTTAGCAAAGGCTGCCGGAAATTTGCGCAGTCTTGTTGCCAGCTTGCTTGTTTGCTTCGCCGTTTCGTCAGCCTCAGGCGAAGTGCTGCCGCTGGAATTCAGCCATGAATGGTGCGGGCGACCGGTGCAGTTCACCGCTTTGGCCGAGGAGGGAAAGCCCAGCGTGGCGCGGCTGGATTATTTCATCAGCGGGCTGAGTCTCCAACGAATGGATGGCTCGTGGCTGGATGGCGCTTCCGATTGGGCGGCGTTCATCAGCGCGAGCGAGGGGCGGACGGCGGCGTTTGCCGATGGAGTGCCTGCGCAGGATTTCAAAGCGATCCGTTTTCACGTGGGCGTGAGCGCTGCGATGAATGCGACTGATCCGAATACCATCACGCCCGGCTCGGCGCTTCACCCCGACGTGAACAAACTGCATTGGGGCTGGCAGGGCGGCTATGTGTTCCTCGCGCTGGAAGGTCATTATGCGAAACGCGGAAAGGCAGTCGGCGGCTACTCGTATCACCTCGGCAACGATGCAAATTTGATGACGGTGGAGTTGCCCGTGGCGTTGCGCGGCGCGCAGCCGAATACGATCCAAATCACGCTCGACGTGGCACACATTCTCGATGGTGTGGATTTTTCGCGCGACGGCGCATCCACACACTCGCGGGCTGGCGATGCGCTGGCGGTGCGGTTGAAAAAGAACACGGAGGGTGCTTTCCAAGTGCGCGCGGTGAAGGGCGACGCGTTTCAGGAAAATGTGGCGGCGGTGGTGAAAACAACGATTCCGCCCGGCACGACGGCGCGTCGGCTGGAAGTCTCGCAGCGTCTGCCGCGCATCGCGCTGCCTGCGGATAATCCGCTCACGGACGAGGGCGTGGCGCTCGGGCGGCGGCTGTTTCACGACACGCGACTCTCGGTGAACAACACGCAGTCGTGCGCGAGCTGCCATATGCAGGGCAGCGCGTTTGCCGATCCGCGCAAGACGAGCACGGGCGCGGAGGGGCAGACGGGAAAACGGAACGCGATGGCGCTTTTCAATCTAGCGTGGCAGTCGGAGTTTTTTTGGGATGGCCGGGCGAAGTCGCTGCGCGAGCAAGTGCTGATGCCCATTCAGGACGCACACGAGATGAATGAAAATCTGGATCGCGTGGTGGCGAAACTTTCCGCCGATGCAGACTGCGCCGCTGATTTTGCGAAGGCATTTGGCAGCGGCGGCGTGACGAGCGAACACGTGGCGAAGGCACTTGAGCAGTTTTTGCTCACGCTCGTTTCGCAGGATTCGCGCTTCGATCTCGCGGTGCGCAAGCAGGCGGAGATGAACGAATCGGAAAAGCGCGGCTTGCAGCTTTTTCTCACGGAATTCGATCCGGCGCGCGGCTTACGCGGGGCGGATTGCTTTCATTGCCATGGCGGCACGCTCTTCACCGATCATCAATTTCACAACAACGGACTCGTGCTCGCCGCCGATGATGTGGGCCGCATGGCGGTGACAAAAAATCCGGCGGACCGTGGAAAATTCCGCGCGCCATCGCTGCGCAACATCTCCGCGACCGGGCCATATATGCACGACGGACGCTTCGCCACGCTCGAAGAAGTCGTGGAGCACTACAGCACCGGCGTGCAACGCAGCGACACGCTCGACCCAAACCTCGCGAAACATCCCGAAGCCGGGCTGTCGCTCACTGCGAATGAAAAGCGCGATCTCGTCGCCTTCCTCAAAACGCTCACCGACGAAAATTTCCTCCACCCAGCCAAACCCGCACTCGCGGCCCAACCGTAAATTCAATTGCAGCTATGAAACTGTCTCGCATCTCATTTGTCTTCGCCGTCCTCGCATCCTCCGCGTTTGCAGGCACCACGGATCACGCGCTTTCCGATCAACTCGCCGCCGATGCCGCCGCGCTCGCTCCGGCCTACGTTGCAGCAGCAGCACCCGCGACGGATCCCGTCGGCTCCGGCACATGGTCCGCGGTCATTCCATGGACGCCTCACATTCCGGTCACGGCTGCGCAATTGCCAGACGGCAGACTGCTCACGTTCGCATCGAATCAACGCACGACTTTTCCATCGGGGCCTGAATTTACCTACGCAGCAGTGTGGGATCCGGCGACCGGGCAATTCACCGAGATCAACAACACGCGCCACGACATGTTCTGCGGCGGCGTTTCGATGCTGCCGGATGGCCGCGTCGTCGTGAACGGCGGACGCAACACGACAGTGCTCTCCAGCATCTTCGACTATCGCACGAATCAATGGACTGCGATTCCGAACATGAACGATCCGCGTTGGTATAACACGAGCGTGGCGCTCACGGACGGCACCGTTTTCACCGTGAGCGGCAGCGGCGGCTCGAACACGGCGGAGCGTTGGAATGCGGCGTCGGGCTGGCAGCGGCTCAACGGCATTAACTGGAGCACGGTGACGAGCCAGGCGGGCTACATCAACATTTGGCATCCATTTCTGCTCATCGCACCGAATGGTCAACTCTTTCATTTCGGCCCCACGCGCTCGATGGACTGGGTGAATCCCAACGGCAGTGGAACGCTCACAGCATCGGGGCTAAACGTCCCCGGAACGCACTATCCAAAAGAGGGCTGCTGGGCGATGTATGACGAAGGTAAAATCGTCGTTGCTGGCGGCGGTGCAAACACCACGCCGAACCCAAGCGACTCCACCACGGGCACGAGCACAAACGTAGCCTACACGGTGAATCTGAACGGTGCGACACCCGTCGTGCAGTCTGCGGCCTCGATGCAATTCGCGCGGCAGTTTGCAAACTCGGTGATTCTTCCAAGCGGCGAGGTGATGGTGATTGGCGGTAACACGGGGTTGAAATTCAACGACACCGGCTCCGTGCTCACGCCCGAAGTGTGGAACCCGCGCACCGGCACATGGCGGACGCTCGCGAATAACAGCGTCCCGCGCAATTACCACTCACTCGCGCTGCTACTCCCAGATGGCCGCGTGTGGTCAGGCGGCGGCGGCCTCGGAGGAAATTCCGCAGATCATCAGGACGCACAAATTTTCACCCCTCCCGCGCTCTTCAACGCAGACGGCACGCTCGCTACGCGTCCGGTTATCACGCAAGCGCCGACGCAGATCGGGCCTGGCGTTCGTTTCACGGTGAATGCAACCGCCGGCTTGTCGAAATTTGCGTTCATCAAAATGTCGTCGCAGACACACTCCGTGAACACGGATCTGCGCTATATCGAACTCCCATTCAGCGAGGTGGCGGCGGGAAATTACGAACTCACTTCCCACGCGAATCTGAATGTGATGACGCCCGGTTTCTGGATGCTTTTCGCGCTCGATTCAAAAAGCGTTCACTCCGTCTCGAAAATCATCCAAGTCACCGCGACGCCGATCAATCTCGCGAATCCCGGCAATCAAACCAGCGTCGTTGGCGAGCTCGTTTCGCTGCAAATCCAAGTCGCAGGCAGCGGTGGTTTACCACCTTCCTACTCGGCAATGGGACTGCCTGCGGGATTGAGCATCGGGAGCACATCGGGCGTGATCTCCGGCGCGCCGACTACATCCGGCACTTACAACGTGGTAATTTCCGGCGGCGGCACGCAGGTGAATTTTCAATGGACGATCAATTCTGCGCTCACACTCAGCCCGATACAGGGCGCGCCTGTCATGCGCGGTTCGTCCACTGCTTTGACCGTGCAGAGCACCGGTGGAAAAAATCCGCGCTACGTGTGGAGCTTCGGCGACGGCACCGCAAACTCTGCCTCTTCGCCATCGCCGAGCGTGACGCACACATTCGCACAGGCGGGACGCTACCTCGTGACGGTGACAGCCACCGACGACACGGGGCGTATCGTGACGGCCAGCTTCTACCAGGGCGTCTTCGCGCCGTTGACCACGCGAAAACCGAATGCATCAAGCAGCATTGCCTACGAAGCACACACGCCGGCAAACAGCCGCGTGTGGGTCGCGAATCCTGACGCGGACACGGTGTCGGTTTTCGACGCAGTTACTCGCGCGAAACTGGCTGAGACAACTGTGGGCACTTCGCCGCGCTGCGTGGCAATTGCGCCCGATGGCCGCGTGTGGGTGACTGCCGCCGACAGCGCAGTGATTTCGATCTTGAACAACACCACCTATGCGCTTGCGCAGACAATCACGCTCCCTCGCGGCTCGCGTCCGTTTGGTATCGCATTTGATCCTGCGGGAACTGCGGCGTGGGTTGCGCTGGAGGGAACAGGCCGTGTGTTGAAACTGAATCCTTCGACCGGCACTCAACTCGCGGACATCGCCGCCGGGCTGGACGTCCGGCATCTCAGTGTGAGTGCGGATGGCGCGAAAGTTTTGGTGAGTCGTTTCATCACTCCGCGCCTGCCGGGCGAGGAGACGGCGGTGATTGATACCACTGGCAAAGGGGGCGAGGTGCTCGTCATTAATGCAGCGACGGTGACTGTCACGCGCACGATCATCCTCCAGCATAGCGAGGAGCCGGACACGACAATCTCCGGGCGTGGCATTCCGAATTACCTCGGTGCCCCGGCGATTTCGCCGGACGGACTTTCAGCATGGGTGCCGTCGAAGCAGGACAACATCAAACGCGGCGTGCTGCGCAGCGGTCAGGGCCTCACGCACGAGAGCGCGGTGCGTCCGATTGCTTCGCGGATCGATCTCGTGACGCAGACCGAAGACTACAACTCACGAGTGGATTTCGACAACGCGGGGCTCCCGAGCGCAGTTTGTTACGATCCATCGGGCATCTACGCATTCGTGGCACTGGAGGGCAGTCGCGCAATTGCAGTCGTGGATGTTTGGAATGCAGTGGAGATCACTCGTTTCGCCGCTGGCCGTGCGCCGCAAGGGCTCACGATTTCGCCGGATGGTAGGACGCTTTTCGTGCAAAACTTCATGGATCGAACGGTGACGGTTCACGACGTGAGCGCGATTGTGAGCGGCGGTGTGCTGCCCGCCACAACGACGGCTACGTTGAATTCTATTGCGACTGAAAAGCTCACTGCTCAGGTGCTGCTTGGAAAACAACTCTTCTATGATTCAAAGGACAACCGTCTCGCTTTGCAGGAATATCTTTCGTGCGCAGGCTGCCATAACGACGCGGGGCATGATGGCCGCGTGTGGGATTTCACCGGCTTTGGCGAGGGCCTGCGAAATACGATCACGCTGCGTGGACACGGCAATCAGGGTGCGTTGCACTGGACTGGAAACTTCGACGAGTTCCAGGATTTTGAAGGGCAAATTCGTAACTTCGCAGGCGGGCTCGGCTTGATCGCAGGCGGCACGCCGAACCCCACGCTCGGCGCTCCGAACGCCGGGCGCAGCGCTGACCTCGACGCGCTCGCGGCCTACCTTGCTTCGCTCACGAAAACCGGCGCGAGTCCTGCGCGCGTGGACGCTGCAACACTCCCCGCCGCAGCTCTCGCCGGGCGCACGATTTTTAAACAGCAGAACTGCGCAAGCTGTCATGGCGGCGTCAATTTCAGCAACAGCGCACTCGGCGTTTTCCGCGACATCGGCACGCTCAAACCCAGCAGCGGCCAGCGTCTCGGCGGCGCTCTCACCGGGCTCGATGTGCCGACTTTGCGCGGACTGTGGGCCACGGCTCCGTATCTCCACGACGGCGCGGCAGCGACGCTCGGCACGGCGGTGCGCGCTCACAATGGCGTGATCCTCAGTGATGCGGATCTCGGAAATCTTGTCGCTTACTTGCACAATCTCGATGACAGCATCTCCTCCGCACCCGTGTCGCTCGGTGTCACACTCAGCGCTCCGGCGAGTGCGAGCGCAGCGTTTAGTGTCACTGCAAGTTTCAGCAGCGCAGCCACGGGATTCGCGCTTGGCGACATCACGGTGACAAATGGTGTCGCGAGCAATCTTCAAGGCAGCGGTGCAAACTACACATTCACAGTCACGCCGATTGTAGTGGGGGATGTCGTGATTTCTGTGGCTGCAAATCTCGCCACGGATGCCGACGGCGACGGCAATATCGCGTCGAATACACTGACAGTGAACTACACAACGAGCGGCCCGACAATTCTGCTCGCGGATGATTTCAACGACAACTTGCGCGATGCTGCGAAGTGGAATGTCGGCACGATCGCGCAGATCGAATCCGGCGCGGCTGGTTTTGATAACACGATTCCCGTCGTTGAACGCAATCAGCGCGTGGAGGTGCAGCCCCGCGCGAACGTCGCCGGCGATCACTATGCCGGCTATGTTTCGGCGGCGGCGTTCGACTTTACCGATGCTGCGGCTAGCGTGCGCGTGCAGCAGACGGCGAGTGGAGATGCGGACACCTACCTCGCGGTGGCAAAGGATCCGCAGAATTTCCTGCTCATGGTCGTGGAAAGCGGCGGGCTTTATTTGGATCAAACTGTCGCGGGCATTCGCCAAATCTCCGCCCACACATACAACGCGACGCAACAGCAATACTGGCGCATCCGCCACACATCGGGCAGTCCGGCGAGAGTTGCGTTTGAAACGAGCGCCGATGGCACGACGTGGCAGACGCTCCGCATGGACAATGCGCGCTTTGTGATGACTTCGACAAAAGTGGAGTTTGGTGCGGGCACCGGAACGCCGGTCGCAGCGCCTGCGATGGCGATTTTCGATTCGTTTCAGCTTGTGCGTTCGACTGTCACACCGCCTGCAAATCTCCCGCCAGTCGCGAGGCCCGGCGGCCCTTACTCCGCGACTCGCGGCGTGGCGCTCACGCTCAATGGCTCGGCGTCCACCGATGCGGACGGCACGATTTCCAACTACGCGTGGGATTTCGGCGACGGGACGACGGGGAGCGGTGTGTCGCCTGTGAAGACCTACGCTGCGACGGGCACTTTCACCATCGCATTGACCGTGACTGACAACGCGGGCGCGACGAACACAGCGACGACAACTGCTGTGATTTCGGCACCGGCAAACGTCCCGCCAGTCGCACGACCCGGCGGCCCTTACGCGGGCACGACGGGAGTTGCGGTTGCGTTTAACGGCAGCACGTCCAGCGATTCGGATGGCACGATTGCAAACTACGCGTGGAGTTTCGGGGACGGCACCACTGCCACTAGCCCGACGCCGACGAAGACTTACAGCACTGCTGGCACTTTCACCGTTGCGCTGACAGTCACCGACAATTCCGGCGCGACGAACACCGCTAGCACCACGGCGACGATCACAAGCACGCCGGTGAACCAGCCGCCCGTAGCACGACCGGGCGGGCCATATAGCGCGACCGTCGGCACGGCGCTCACGCTGAATGGCAGCACTTCGTCCGATCCCGATGGCAGCATCGCGAACTACGAATGGCGCATGGGCGATACCACGCGTGTGACCACCTTGCTCAGCGACGATTTTTCGGACAACGCACGCGATGCTGCGAAATGGAGCGTCGGCACAGTCTTCGGCACCATCTACGCGGGCTCGGCGGGATTTGATCCCAGCATCACGGTCGCGGAAAGAAATCAAAGACTCGAAATCGTTTTGCGCAGCGGCGTGAGCAATGACCGCTTTGCTGGCTACGTCACCGCGAATACGTTCGATTTCACCGGCGGTGCCGTGAGTGCGGAAGTCGTGCAGGCGGGCGCGGGACAATCGAACACGCTGCTCGCAGTCTGCCAGACCGCGAACAATTGCGCGATCATGGTCGAGGAGGCTGGCGTGCTTTATTGCTGCCAGTTTGTCGGAGCAGCGATCACTTATCAGGCTGTCACCTACAACCCCGCGCAGCAGCGTTTCTGGCGCATCCGCCACGTTCCCGGCGCGACACCGCTGTGGGCCTACGAGGCCAGCGCGGATGGTGCGACGTGGCAGACATTGCACAGCTTGGCGGTGCAATTTCCCGTGACCGCCGTGCGTGCCGAAATCACCGCAGGCACATGGCAGCCCGAGACTGCGCCCGGCACTGCGATCTTCGATAATTTCAAATTCACTCGCACCACAACGGTCGCCGAGACCGTGCTCACCGGTGCAAGCCCGAGCATCATCTACACCGTGCCCGGCACATACACTGTGCGTCTGAAAGTCACCGACAACGGCGGCGCAACGAACGAAGCCACGACGACCGTGAACGTCGGCAGCGGCGGACCCCAGACACTCACAGCGATGATTGCCGCCCCCAAGGCAAACGGCGGCACTAGCAACACCAACGACTCCGCGCCCGCCTTTCTTCTCCAGCACGAGGACACCGAAACAGCCGATCCCACGAGCCCCTTCGCATTCGCCGAGCTGCGCGGAAAATGGATCGGCATCGCATCGGCAAACACACTCGCCGATACGGCAAAGATCACATTTCTTGTAGATAAAACCGGCGCTCTCACGGGAAAACTATCTCTGCCGGACGGCGTCATTCTGTTGAACGGACGCGTCTCGCGTGATGGAACAGCCGCGATCAAAATTCCACGCAAGGGAGCGGAGCCATTGCGTGTTCAGCTCGCACTCGACCCCCTCACACAACAAATGCGCGGGGCCCTGCACAGCGAGGCGCTCATCGTCGAGATCAGCGGCCATCACGCGCTCTTTGGGACGGCAAAAACTCCGCTGCCATCCGTGTGGAGTGGCCGACACGTCACAGCGCTCGCAACGAGCGTGGGCAGAGCTTCGCTGCAAGCGAACGTCGCCGCAGACGGCTCCGTGCGCATCACTGGCGACTTTCCCGGCGGTAAAGTCCCATTCACGGCAGGGGCGTTGCTTTCACAAGATGGACGACTGCCCGTCTTCGCACATGTGCCCGGCACGAAAGAAATTCTGAGCGGCTGGCTGCAATTATCCGCGACCGGAGAAATTCGCGCGGACGTTGGCTGGTTCCGCGACCAAAACATCGAAGCCCTCGGCACACCCGGCGTCGAGTAACCAAACTCCCGCAATAGTCCGTGACGGACGATGCTTCGGCGCAAGTTGATCGGTGCAAAAGAAAACCCGTGCAGTGCGGGGACGAGGGTCGCACTGCGCGGGCTTCGAGGAGGAATCCGTTGGGTTAAGGAACGGTTCCGGGAAATGTTTAGCGCTTGCTGAACTGGAAGCGCTTGCGGGCTCCGGGTTGACCGGGCTTTTTACGCTCTTTCATGCGCGAATCGCGGGTGAGCAGGCCCTCGGCTTTCAGTGCGGGGCGATTTTCTGCGTTCACTTGCAGGAGTGCGCGGGCGATGCCGAGGCTGGTGGCTCCGGCCTGACCGGAGACGCCGCCGCCCTTGGCGTTCACTGCGATGTCAAAAGTGTTGATGGTCTTGGTGATTTCCAAGGGCTTGAGCACTGCGCTTTGCTGCGCGGCGACTGCGAAGTATTCGGAGTAAGGACGTCCGTTAATGAGAATTTTTCCGGTGCCTGCGGTGAGGCGGACCTGTGCGTTGGATGTCTTGCGACGGCCTGTTGCTGAATAGACGGTGGACATGTTGCTTTAGGAAATTTTGCCGACGGCGACGGGGTTCTGCGCGGTGTGGGGATGAGTCGGGCCGCCGTAAACTTTGAGCTTGGTGATCTGCTGACGACCAAGGCGGGTGTGGGGAATCATTCCCTTGATGGCACCCTGAATGACCAACTCGGGACGACGTGCGCGCCGTGCCTTGAAGGTCTCGCTCTTGTGGCCGCCGACGTAGCCGGAGAAGGACATGTATTCCTTCTGGACTTCTTTTTTGCCGGTCACGCGGACTTTGTCTGCATTGATGACGACGACGAAGTCGCCGGTGTCCACGTGTGCGGTGAAGATTGCTTTGTTTTTACCACGAAGGAGGTCGGCTGCTTTGACGGCGACGCGACCAAGCACTTGATCGGCGGCGTCAATGACCCACCAGTTGCGCTTCACTTCGTTGGTTTTTGCGGAAAATGTGCCCATGGCTTTAGAAAAGAGGCGCGGAACCTAGGAGTCGTAAAGCTGGGTGTCAACGCATCTTTTCGACGTTTTCATTATCACACCCCGGCACATCTAAATGCCCGCCTTCCATAGCCCGAAATGCCGCATCGCCTCGACCACGCCCGCGCTGGCGACGCCGTTCGCGAGGTAGCCGCCTGCGGTGCGCACGGTGAGCTTCACTTCCTCGCAGGAATTCGACGGGCACATCACAAATCCGGCGAAGCGTCCGTCGAGCATCGCGAGATCATTGTGGTGATCGCCCGCCGCAAAAACCTGCTCGCGTGCGATGCCGAGTTTGCTGGCAAGTTCGCCGAGCGCCGTGCCTTTGCTGTAGTTGATGTGGCAAAAGCGCACGTAGATCGTGTTGCGCTGGTAGCTGAAGAGCGGGAGCCGGGCGCGCAGCTTGTCGAGGAAAACGCAGAGCCGGTCCATGTCCGCATCGGTCGTCGTCACCGCACCGATGAAACGCCCGTGGTCGTGAATCGCATTCGCGCCAATGAGCCTTTCCAAAAAGGCCAGCACCTCCGCCAGCAGCGGCTCCGCGAGGTGAAACATCTCCGCGTGATCGCGCGCCGCCTGTCCGTTCCAGTCGCCGAACGGCTCCCAGCCTCCGTCATTCGCACGGCGGAAAACATCGCGCTCCTCCACGATGGCAAAGTCGGGCTCGATGGGAAATCGGAACTCCTTTTTCAGCCCCTCGTCGAGATGCCACAGCGTGCGCCCCGTGTTCACCGCCCAATGCACGCCCTGCGCACGCAGCTCCTTCAGCATCACAAAAAGCTCCGGCACCACCGGCGGCTTTTGTCCGTGGTTGATGAGCGTCCCGTCGAAATCCGTGCTGAGCAATTTAATCATGTGTTGTGTATTGAGAGTGTGTCATCGTAGCGAAAGTCGTCCGCAACAAAGGCGGCGACACTCCACTCTCAGCCAATAACTTCAACTCGAAATGAAAAGCGCCTACGAACTCGCCATGGAACGCCTGCAAAAGCAGTCGCCCGTCACCAAAATCACCGCCGAGCAAAAAGCCGAACTCGCCCGGCTCGACACGCTCTACAAAGCCAAAAAAGCCGAGCGCGAACTTTTCCTCCGGGGCGAAATCGCCAAGGCGCAGGCGCAAGGCGACGCCAATTCCGTGGACGAACTCCAGCAGCAACTCAGCCGCGACCTCCGCCGCATCGAGGGCGAATTGGAGGGCAAAAAGGAAAAGGTGCGTGAGGGGAAGTAGGGATGGCGGTGCAAATCAGTCAGTCCATCCATTGTTCTATCATGAATGCTATATGAAAAATCATACCATTATATTACGCAGTATTATCATATCTGTTATAACACTTGCGCAATTCGGGTGCGGCGATCCGAAAACAGCAAACCCGGGAACTACAAATGTGCAGAACGTTAAAGACGATCAGTTGAGTATTGAAACAGTGACGGCCTTCCATTGTTTTCTTAACGAGATATGTCAGCGCCACAATCTTTATGCAGTCTATCTGGGGCCTCTTACTAGATACGGTCGTGCCATGGTCTTAGGAGGAGACTTTGAAGGATATGCCCCCCTTATGTCTACGTGGTCGATCTATACTGCAGTTTCGGTATCTGAGGGAGTCCCCGAACTAGACTTTACCCCGATATGTGCTGTTACTATCACGAGAATAGACTCGAAAGATTCGTTCATGCGTTGTGAGGTCAACGGTATCAAGTTAGCTCTTCTTGTAGAGCCTAGCAAAGGAGTGTCGGTGGACGAGGAAATTAAAGGAATAGAGGGGAAGTCAACAATTCGAAAAGTTTTAGGCGAGCTTGATAAGATCAAATCTAGAAAGTGGCCAAAATAGAGGCTGAGCCTCCCGTAGGAAATAGGGACAGATATTTGCATCACATTGGCGCAATCCCCCCTCGCCAACGCGAAATGCGGGGAACGGCTGCACGGGAATCACCGTTGACCTTTGCGCCGTCGTGATACAGAGTTGTATCACCATGAAAACAGCAACCGTGCGCGACCTGAGAAACCATTTTGCAGACGTGGCAAAATGGATTGAACACGGCGAACCCGTGACGATCACCCGCAACGGAACAGCCTTCGCCACGCTCTCCCCGGCGAAGGCTGACAAACCGCGCAAAGTGGATTGGGCTGCGCGGCTCAAGCGTTACAAGCCGGTCGGGAAAGGCATGTCGAAGGAAGCCACCGAAAAACTGTGGTCGGACTTGCGCGATTGACCGGTGATGGAAGTGACTGCCTACCCGGATTCGAGTTTTCTCGTCTCCCTCGTCTCCAAAGATACCCTCAGTGCTGACGCCGCTGCTTATATGTCCCGCACCGCAGAGCCTTTGATGTTCACTCCGCTGCATCGCATCGAAGCTCGCAACGCCCTGCGCAACGCTGCCGGACGCGGGGAAATTACGACCTCAGAACAGCGGGCGGCGATTCATCGAATTGACGAAGACTTGCGCGACGGTCTGCTTGTTCACACCGCCGTCGGGTGGACGGATGTTTTCCGCCGCGCCGATGAATTGAGCGAAAAGCACGCCGCCACGGAAGGCCAGCGCACCATTGACCTTTTGCACGTCGCCCTCGCCCTCGAATACGGAGCAAAGACCTTCCTTTCTTTCGACCAGCGGCAACGCAAGCTCGCCAAAGCTGCCGGGCTGAAAGTGAAGCCGTAACGCGCGACCAACACGGTGCATCTTTCTTCATCGCTGAGTGGGGAAATAGGGATGGCTGTGCAAAAAATAAGACAGGCCTGAAAGGCGATCGGATGAGCCTTTGCATTGCCATTCGATAGAGAGGAATGGCGCTGAAAATCCGTTGTCGCCCTTATCTGTGCGCAGTTCAAACTGCCCCTACTATCTTCTGGCGTCTGCGGCGTGCGAGCAGCGAGCCGCAGCCTGCGACCATCAGTAAAGCGGAGGATGGCTCCGGTACAGCAGCGACCTCCGTGGAAACTTTGAGATTATCGAAAGCAGTGAGTGATGGATAGCCGCTGTAGTCAGTTGGCGAAAGACGGAATGAGTTGATGCCATTGGCATCCGTTACGGTGTAGGTGTAGTTTGTGAACTGCGGCATCAGATTGCCGTTGCAGAACATATTGACGGTAACGGAAGTGCCGGAACGTGTGAAATCAAACAAGTAATGCTCGGTTGATCCAGCCGCAGTGCCGTCCCAGTAGACCGAACCAGGAACAGTGCCTTGGATGTTGCCTGACGACTTTATAGAGGTAAAAAAGTCCAAGGCTCCACCGTAAGGACCGAATTGTCCTGTAACGAATTGTGATGACGCGGCACTGACGACTGCGTTCGTCGAAGTATTAAATGTCGCCGGTCCGATGCGAAAATCCCACTGGGCGCAGGCGGACAGAAGATCAAATTCGAGCGTCCCATGATTGAGGCCACCGCTAAAAAGATCCGGGAAAAAGGCTGTGGCACGCACTGCGGCAAAGCCTGCATCAGGCGTAGCGTAGGCCTTTCCGCTTTGGATTAATACAGGCGGCGTGGTGAGGGCATTTTTATACCAGCCATTCATACCCAATCCGGGCAGGGGTCCGTCTGCGTAAGCATTAAAATCTTCTAAATAGATTTGCTGCATATCGGCATGAACTGACGAGGCACCGATAACGAGCACTGCGGTGCTCAAAACGAAGGCCAGTTGTTTTTGCGAGCGGGGGCGTTGGAGTGTTTGTTCTTGGGTTGTTTTCATGGTGGGTTTGTTCTTTGTGTGGGTGGTTTTGTTCTGCGAAAATCAGGGGGAAGGCGAATTGCGACTTCAGCTTTTTCCAATTTCCAACATGCGAAGCAAGAAAAATATTCGCGCAGTTTATAGAGCGCCAATAGAGCGCCAAGGGACAGATTATTCATTATCGAGAAGATGTTTTCTCTAAATTTGCGCGTGTCTTTCCTGCCTTCACGAGGGACTGAAGTGAGCGCATGAGAGAATGCAGCCTTGATTCCCTCATGTTGTGAGGCGTCATGGCTCTATGACAGCGATGCAGTTTGATACCGAGATTCGCGAAGGCGTTTTGTCGCTTCCCACCGATGCTAGAAAGGCGTTCGAGGGGCGGGTGCATGTGATTTTGATGAAGGAGGATGCTGAGGTGAGCGAAGATTTCATCGGGGAGTTGATTGCCGCCCCGGCGGAAGTTCAGAGCTTTACTCCGCTCTCCCGCGATGAGGCCAACGAGCGGGGTCGGTGATTGTCGAGAGCAAAGGGACTGGCAGATTCTTTTTACATCTCCATGCTCGGAGTCGTTGCTTCTTACAGGCCGTATTCTGTGCGATGGGAGAGGATGTGTTGGGCGAGGATTTCGGCTGTCAGGCGATGGCCTTCGGGGGTCCAGTGGGAGTCTTTTTTCCAGTAGAGTCGTTTTTGGGATGGTGCCAGATTCGCGGCTTGTTTGCGAAAGGTCGCGATGGTCGGGATGAACTTCATTGCGTGGCGCTGGCTCATCACGCGGAGGTTGTGCTCGATGGCGCTGTCGGGGGCTTTCGCGCTGTAAACGTCTTCCTTCTGCGGGATGCTGTAGAGGAGAAACTTCGCGCCGGCATCCGCGGCTTCTTTTTGGATCTGGGCCATGAGGGCTTCGGTCATGATCCATTCGTCCTGCCGTCCGCGATAGACTGTGTCGCCCGCTGGCTTATCCTCCGGCGCGCTTTCCAGCACTTGCTCAATCGGGCCTCCGGCGGTGGTATTCTTTGAACGACGGCTGAGCACATATTTGGTGAGGCGGTAGAGATACCATGTGTCGGGTTTCAGCAGGCTGAACGGTTTTTTGTAATCGTGCTCTTTTTTGGCCGAGTCTTTTTCCGCTTCCTCGGTGCGGTCCCATGTTTTCTGTGGCGTGGATTTGAGCGAGAGCTTTCCGTCTTCCAACGCGAAGAGCGGTTTCTGTCCGCGTCCCATCGTGTAATAGACGGATTTGACGTTCATGGGGGCGTCGTTCTCGCAATACAGCACGATGACGAGGTCGGGCTCATATTTCACGCCCTCGGTGCGGAAGAAAAGAAGCTCCTGGTCCGTGCTGTATCCGCCGGTGCCCGCGTTGATCACCTGCACGCGCTTGTTGAGTCCCGTGCTGAGTTTCTGCTTCAGCAGTTCCGAGCAGAGGTCCTCGAACTCCACGGTGTAGCCTTCGGCGAATGAATCGCCGAGAACGAGGATACGAAATTCTCCCGCAGGTTTTTTGTAGGGATACTCGGGGCCGCGCAGCCCTTTGGAATTGAAGCGCTCGACGATGGTGTATTCATCCTGCACGTGGGTGCCGTGGAAGTTGGGGATTTTCCTCCAGCCCAACAGCGGATCGTATTCGGTGAAGAGCTTCGTCGTGAAAATGGGGATTCCAAATTCCGGATAAATCAACCGGACGATGCACTCCGCCAGCCCAAGCGCGAACGCGGTCGCAATCAGCATCAGCAGCAATTTCGCGAGCACCCGGCGCGAACGGCCGGGAGACTTGCTCGACTTGGATGCTTTCGGAGTATCGTTCATCTGGCTGTCTGCTGTGGCATTGCAGGCAATTCCTGCGCCGCATCTGGCGGGCCGGGTGAACCTGTTCCAGAAGGATGTAGGGAGAGACGGATTGTTTGTCTATTGGAGCTTCCTGCTTTTCACCGTCTCTTCAGTTCTGCGGGTGGTGGGTGGGGAGAATGGTTGGTCATTTGTTAACAAGCACTGATGGCGTTCACGAAGTGCGCAGTGAGAATAAACTAAGAGCGCAGTTAGAGAGTATGATTTTCTCTGCGTTCTCTGTGCTCCCTGTAGTGAATCAGGTCGCGGCACGGAGGAGCGCAGCGAGCGGGGCGGGCGTCTCCGCGAGGTCGAGCCATGTGTAGCCGCGCTCGCGGCGGAACCATGTGAGCTGGCGCTTGGCGTATTGGCGGGTGGATTGCGTGATGGCGGCTTTGCACTCGGCGAGCGTAATCGTGCCGGAGATGTGGGCGCGGATTTCGCGCAGGCCGAGCATTTCGGAAGCGGTGGGGCCGAGTCCGGTGACGGCGGCGACTTCGGCGATGACACCTTCGGCAAACATCGCTTCGGTGCGGGCGGCGATGCGTTCGTGGAGTTCAGCGCGCGGGCGGGTGAGGATGACTCCGCGCACTTCCGGCTCTGCTTTCCACTCGGTGCGGTGGGCGGAAAAGGGACGTCCGCTGAGCAGGCACACTTCGAGTGCGCGGATGACGCGGCGCGGGTTTTTTTCGTCCACTTGAGCGGCGGGATCGAGTGCGTGGAGGCGGGCGACGAGCGCGGGGAGTGGTTCCTTTTCCAACTCCGCCCGCAGCGTCGCGTCGCCGGGCGGGATGTCGGCGAGGCCGTGGGTGAGAGCGCGGATGTAGAGGCCGTTGCCGCCGCAGACGATGGGGACGCGCCCACGCGCGGCGATGTCGGCGATGCGTGCGGCGGCGAGGGTGAGATATTTTGCCACGTCGAACGGTTCGCTGAGCGGGATTTCGCCGATGAGATGGTGCGGCACGCGGGCGCGCAGTTCGGGTGACGGCTTTGCGCTGAGCACGTCGAGGCCGGCGTAAATCTGAAATGCATCCGCGCCGACAATCTCCCCGCCGATACGCTCGGCGAACGCCACGGCGAGGTCGCTTTTTCCCACGGCGGTGGGGCCGAGGAGGAAGAAGGTCGTGGCTGGAAGTTTCGTTTGCAAAACAGGCGCGAGCGTTTGCGGGACGCGGCATTTCGGCGAGAAAGAAAAACGGGAGTCCCGCGTTGGCGAGACTCCCGTTGATGATTGTTCCGGCAGTGTGGCTAGTCGCGCACGCCTTCGGATTTCGAGCCGCTCACCACGAGGCTGCGACCCATGAATTGTTTGTCGTGCAACTCAGCGACGGCGCGCTTCGCCTCGTCCACGGTGAGCATGGTGACGAAGCCGAAGCCCTTCGACTTATACGTGGCTTTGTTGGTCACGATCTCCGCGTTCTGCACTTCGCCGACGCCCTTGAAGAGATCGAACAAGTCGCTCTCGGTGGCGTCGTAGCTGAGGTTGCCGACGTAGAGTTTTGGAGAAGTGACCTCCACGGCTTCCGGGCGCGGGGCCTTGCGTTCGGATTTTCCTTCGTAGGGCGGGCGGCTGGTGCGTTGTGCGGGTGTTGCTTTCTTTTTTGCGCCGCCGGTGAAGAAGGCGACGATCTTTTGCCAGAAGGTGAGTTTCTTCGGCGCGTGTTGTGTGCGGTTTTCGCGGGGGCCGCGGCTGCGGTCGTTTCTGTCGTTGCGGTCATTGTAGCGCCTGCGTCCTCCGCGATTGTCGCGGCGGCCCTGCGGGCGTGTGTCGTTCGTGTTCATGTTGCTTTGTGTGGTTGCGTTGCCTGCTTGCGTTCGTGCGTCGCAGGGCGTGCGGTGTGTGGCAAAGGCTGCACTTTCCACCTGGCTGTCACCGTGAGTGGGTGCAGCCGGGCATCGCGGGATGAAAGAGCACGGAGAAGTCGCTGCGTCATCGTTTGGCGTAGGTTTTCGCGGGAAAAGCGCGCGAGTTGCCAGCCTGCACGCGGCGGGACGGGTAGCGGAGCTTTGCTCATTAAGCAAGGGCAGAGTGGGGGGCGTTTTTCCGCAATCCGCGCGCGGTGCGGGGTGCGCGCCGACTCTTTGTCTGCACTTCACAGCGGCACCATCATCTCCCTGCGCAACAACTGCATCACGGGCAACGCCAACAACGGCAAAGTCACAAAGAGCGTCCCGCAACTGTAAGCCAGCGCCACCGCCCGCCGAGCCACGTGACCCGTAGTTGGCACTCCCGGGCCGGTGAAAATTGCGCCCATGTATGTATGGCATGGAAATGGGTGGCATTTCCCGCTGGGCGAGTGCGGGCGTGGAGGGTGTAGCTTCTTGCATCGTGGGCAGGTTTCTGGCATGGGGGCGAGGTAAATGAGAAATCTCCTATGCGAACCAAAGCCTGCTGCCAAATGAGGCTGCCACTTTTTGGCTGTGGTCAAATACGACCTGGTTGCTAGGGCGATGCTCTTGGCTGGCTTGTCCGCGCACGCT
Source organism: uncultured Spartobacteria bacterium (assembly GCA_903929475.1). Lineage (GTDB taxonomy): Bacteria > Verrucomicrobiota > Verrucomicrobiia > Chthoniobacterales > Chthoniobacteraceae > SXWH01. The sequence continues at coordinate 28,270 of CAIYUV010000204.1, read as the reverse complement.
TGGTGCTCTGAGCAGGCTGCATCCGTGGTAAGCTGGGCGGTCTCGTCTGTTTCGCTGTTTTGGAGATTTGGTCACACACTCACGAGATTTATTAACACGCTCACGAGATTTAGTCATACACTCGGCGAGATTTGGTTCACACTGCCAAGGTCTGTCTCCACACTTCCAAGGTCTGTCTCTATACTGCCAAGGTCTGTCTAAACACTGCCAAGGTTTTGTCCCACACTGTCAATATTTAGTCACACACTTACGATATTTGGTCAACATTGGCGATATTTAGCCACCCATGCAGGTGATTAAGCACCACAGGGTTGAGACTGTTTTATCCAGAGGCTGAACCGCTTTTGCATCACTGCCGGGGCTTTCCTGCTCTGGACTGGCTGGGAGGGAAGTAGGGAGGGACAGATTACCCGCTTCCTTTCACCAAAGGCCATCTATGGCAAGGCGGGTGGCCTTTTTGTTCTGTGGCGATGGCGGAACCATGGTGGCGCCGGGGGAAGGGGAAGTTGTTGATGACAAAAAGAGTGCTGGCAAAAGCGCCGTGATTCTTCATTTTCCCGCTCGCATGAGCACCCCGCTCGATTCCCGACCTTCACCCATTTCCACTATTCGTAAAAGACGCCTCGGCTTGTTTGCGGCGCTCCTTCTTGCGGCGACGCCTGCCTTCGCGCTTGTCGGCAGCGATTCTGGCACGAACATCTTCAACGGACTCTATATCAATCAGGCCATTGGCGCGGATCTGTATTACTACGAGGGTTATTTCGGCACGGATGCCATCGTGGCGAACATCGAGGCGGGCTACGTCTGGAACGGGCACGAGACGCTCACGCAGGTCAGCACTTTCCTCAGTGACCCGACAATCGCCGGCACTTCGCTCGGGCAGTTTGACTGGCACGCGACGATGGTCGGGCAGGCCATCAACGGAAACGGTCTCTACACTTTTCAAGACGGCATCGCACCGCAGGCCACGCTCTGGTCATCGGCCATCGCCACACAGTGGAACGGCGGTCCCACGGACGAATATGTCGGCAGCTTTGAGATCACGGATGCGAGTTTCCTCTACGGCTACACAAAACCCCTGCTCACGGGAGTGAATGGACACACCGCGAACGTCATCAACAGCAGTTGGGGCTTTAGCGATCCGACCGGCGCGAATTTTGAAACCGTCACTATTGACGCCATCCTGCGCGCATCCGGAGCGGTCGGCGTTTTTGCTGCGGGAAATGAAGGGCCGACTATTGGCACGGTGGGCAGTCCTGCTGCGGGATTCAACGGCATCTCCGTCGGCGCGCTCACTGGAGACACCGGCCCGAACCCCTTCTCAACTGTTGCCACTTTTTCCAGCCGCGGGCCGAATGATTTCTACAATCCTGCCACCGGAATCACCATCCCGCATGTCCGCGCCGCCGTGGACATCGCCGCACCCGGCGACAACCTCACCCTCGCATTCTACGGAGGACTCACTGGCGGACACATCCACGGCACCGACCCGACCGTGGGCCCCTTTCAAGCCCAGTATTATATTCCCGACATGGGCGGCACGAGTTTCGCCGCGCCCATCGTCGCCGGAGCCGCCGCGCTCATGGTGGATGCGGGGAAATCTTTCGGCGGTGGTGAAATCAACGACCCGCGCGTGATCAAGGCCATCCTCATGACCGCTGCCACCAAAACTCCCGGATGGGACAATGGACAGCATCTCGATGGCGGCGTCATCCGCACCACGCAGGCGCTCGACTACGTCGTCGGCGCAGGCGCGCTCAATCTCGTGGACGCCTACCGCATCCAAATCGGCGACCCACTTCCCGCCGGCATCCGCATCCTCGGCCTCAACACCACTGCCGGACTGCCCGGTCTCGGTGGCGGCAACGTCCTCCGTCGTGGATGGGACTATGGCCAGGTCAGCGCCGGTTCGCCCGCAGACTACATCATCAGCGAATCCATCCTCGCTGGCGACACGTTCACCGCCACACTCGCATGGTTCGCCGATCGCACTTTTGATCAACTCACCCAGACCAGCGTGGACGCCAGCCTCGACGAACTCAGCCTCCAGCTTTGGCGCAACGACGGCAACAGCCTCTCCACTCTCATCGCCGAAAGCATCGCCCAATACACCAGCGTCCAGCACCTCAGCTTCGTCGTCCCCGACAGTGGCGACTACACCCTCCGCGTCACATGGGAGGGCGAAATCTACGACACTATCAACGACGCCAACACCCAGCCCTACGGCATTGCATGGAATGTCACCCCGGCGCCTGAGCCGGCCAGCACCAGCCTTCTTCTCCTCGGCCTCCTTACCGTCACTCGTCGTCGCCGGAAATAATTCTCCGCGTTATTTACGCAAAAGATAGAGAGCAAAATTTCAATGCACGCTGCGCTTGCGCGAACGATGTTTGCGTCTGCGCTCACGTTCAGGCGGCGGAGCGCAGTCCTTCAAAAACAATGGCACCAGCGCCAATACCCAGCTCACACCAGCCCAGATGTAGAGCCACTGCATGGGGAAGGGATAAAAGTGCATCGCAATCAACCCTGCGCCGAAAGTGCAGCCGAGGATCAGATTAATGAGGAACACCTTTTTGAAATCGTTCCTCTTCATTCCAAGCAACGTGGGAATGAAATAAATCAGCAAACTTCCGATGACGATGAGTGGCGTTTTGAAATCCTCCCAGATGTTCTCGCTGTCGTCAGATTTTTTAGTGGTTTCAGGAGCTTCACTTTCCCTCCCGCCATTCAAGGAGCGCATCTTCGTCATCAGCGAATCATGAAGTTCCCGCTCGTCCTTCGTTTCGGGGCTCACGGTTAGTAAAGGGTTGGGTGGGTTCTCACTTGCAGGCGTCCTTTTTTCCGCAGTTTTTTTCTCCTGAGTAATTGTGTCCTCCCTTTTGGCGTCTTGTGTAATTTGCCGCCCTGTCTGCGTGGACGGTGATTTATCAGCAACGCCTGAATTTTGGGCAGACGCCGAAGCGATTGAGAAAATGATGAAGAGGAACAAACAACGCATGACGAAATGTTCAGCCAAACTGCATGAAAGAAAGCAAGCTCTCGTGGCATTCAGCAGCGCAGCCGGGATTTCAGGATGCGATCTTTACGATGGCTCCGGGGGTAGGATTTGAACCTACGACCAGTCGATTAACAGTCGACCGCTCTACCACTGAGCTACCCCGGAATCGCGGATGCGAGGGCGCGCAAAATAGGGGTGACGCTTCCTACGGCAAGATTTTTTTGCGACGATGTGAAGTTTGTGCGGCGAAATGCGGCGGCGCTGGCTGTGTTCTTGACGCCTTTGTGTGTGCTCCTAGTCTGCGCGCTCCTTTTCATAATAGAAACACGCCAATGAATCTCAACACCACCGCTCTCTCCCGCGCCGCCAATGAAGCACGCGGGCTCGCCATGGACGCCGTCCACGCCTGCAACTCCGGCCATCTGGGCCTGCCGCTCGGCTGTGCGGAAATTGGCGCGGTGCTTTACGGTCACGCGCTTTCGCATAATCCCGCCGACCCGAAGTGGCTGAACCGCGACCGCTTCATCCTCAGCGCCGGACATGGCTCGATGTTCCTCTACGGCTGGCTGCATCTCAGCGGCTACGCGAGCGTGGATCATGAGCAGGTGAAAAAATTCCGCGTCCTCCATTCGCGCACGCCGGGACATCCGGAATTTCACGAGACTGCTGGAGTCGAAGCGACGACCGGGCCGCTGGGGCAGGGGATCAGCAACGCGGTCGGCTACGCTGTTTCGCAGAAAATGGCGGCGGCGAAATTCAATACGAGTGCGCATACGATTCTCGATAACCACATCGTCGCTCTCGCGGGCGATGGTTGTATGCAGGAAGGCGTGGCGATGGAGGCGGCGGGGTTTGCCGGACACTACAAGCTCGATAATCTGATTCTGATTTACGATTCCAACGACGTGACGCTCGACGCGATGGCAAACGCCTCGCAAAGCGAGGATGCGGCGAAGCGTTTCGAGGCCATCGAGTGGAATGTGCAAACAGTGGATGGTCACGACATGGCGGCGTTCCTCGCAGCATTCGAAAAAGCGAAGGCAGCCACGGGAAAACCGCAACTCATCATCGCAAAGACGCTCATCGGAAAAGGCATCCCCGAAGTCGCCGGAACCGCGAAGGCACACGGCGAGGGTGGCGCGAAATTCATCGAAGGCGCGCGCAAGGCACTCGGTCTGCCGGAGAGCGAACACTTCTTCGTGAGCGCGGAGACGCGCGCATTTTTCGCCGGGCACGCGAAGTCGCTCGCCGCGAAATACGACGCGTGGAAGACGACATTCACCGCGTGGCAGACCGCAAACCCAGCGCTCGCGAAGGAACTCGCCACCTCTCTGAGTGGTGAGGTTCCGGCTGATTTGCTCGCCAAAATTCCAGCGTTCCCAACCGATGCTAAGATCGCCACGCGCAAAGCGGGCAGCGATGTGCTCCAGCCCGTCGCCGACGCAGTTCCGAATCTCATCGGCGGCAGTGCCGACCTTTACGGCTCCACGCTGAACTACATCAATTCGAGCAAGGACTTCACACCAGCGAACTGGAGTGGTCGCAACATCCGCTTCGGCATTCGCGAGCACGGCATGTGCGGCATCATGAACGGCATCGCCTACGACGGCATCTTCCGCGCGAGCGGCGCGACATTCCTCGTATTCGCCGACTACTGCCGCGGCAGCATCCGTCTCGCAGCGCTCAGCGGACTCGGCACGATCTATATTTTCACGCACGACAGCGTCGGTGTCGGCGAAGACGGCCCAACGCATCAACCAGTGGAAACTGTCAGCGGCCTGCGCGTCATTCCGAATCTCGACGTCATCCGCCCCGCCGATCCCGAGGAAACCGCCGGTGCCTTCGCCGCCGCGCTCGCTCGCAACAACGGCCCGACGCTCCTCGCGCTCACGCGTCAGGTCGTGCCGATGCTCAACGAAGCCAGCGTGCAGACCCGCCGCGAAGGTGTGTTCAAAGGCGGCTACATTTTGGTGAATGAAACCGGTGCTTTGAAAACGATCCTCCTCGCTGCCGGCAGCGAAGTGCAGCACGCCGTCGCCGCTGCCAAAACCCTCGGTGAAGGCGTCCGCGTAGTCAGTATCCCGAGCTTCTACCGTTTCGACCAACAGCCGCAGAGCTACCGCGACGAAGTGCTCCCACCTTCGTGCCGCAAGCGCGTCGCGATTGAGGCAGGCGTCTCTGCACTGTGGTGGAAATACGTGGGCCTCGACGGCAAGGTGATCGGCATAGATCGTTTCGGCATCAGCGCCCCCGGCAACAAAGTCATGGAAATCCTAGGCATGACCGCGCAGTCCGTCGTGGATGCTGCAAAGTCACTAGCGTAGCTTGCATCAAATATAGTGTTTCAGATATCAGAAACCTCCCGGTAGTGATAAACGCCGATGGCGGTTTGGCACTACAGCCAGCTTTTGATTTTCTCCGCATCCTTGAGCGGGCCGACGACGGCGATGCCGAGCCTGCCGCGCTGCACGCACGCACGGGCGACGGACTGCACGTCGGCGGGCGTGACGGCGAGGATGCTGCGCTCAATTTCCGCAGGGCAAAGGACCTTGCCGAAACCGAGCAGGCTTTCGCCCATCCACATGATTTGGTTGCTGGTGCTTTCGAGGCCCATGAGCGTCTGGCCGATGGTGTAGTCCTGCGCCATCTTCAACTCGGCGCGTGTGGGACCGCGGCTGGAGAGCGCATCGAGTTCGCGCATGATGAGGCGGACGGCGCGTTCGAGTTTCGCGGGGTCGAGGCCGGCGGCGATGTGCAGCGCGCCGGTGTCTTCGAGCGTCACCATGCCGCTGGTGACTGAGTAGCAATAGCCGAGGCGCTCGCGGAGTTTTTGGAAAAGGCGCGAGCTCATGTTTTCGCCGAGGATGACGCTGAGCAGCTTCAGCGCGAATCTGCGCTCGTCGCTCCGTCCCCAAGCATGGAAGCCCATCGCGAGGTGCATCTGCTCGGTGTCGTGCGTGTGCAGTGAGACGCTCGGCCTGCCCGGCACGCGCGGGCTGCGCACGAAACGCGGACGCCGCCCGCGAGGGAGACGCGACAGCCACGGGCTCACCTCGGCGAGCACTTCGTCGTGTGAAAAGCGACCAGCGACGGTGACGACGGTGTTCGCGCCGCAATAATGCTCGCGGTGAAACGCGGCGATGCGCGGGCGATTCAAATGCGAGACCGTCTCGACCGTGCCGGTGAGCGGACGACCGAGCGGGTGTTTTTTCCAAAGCGTGGCGGTGAGCAACTCCTGCACGTGCTGCGCGGGCTGGTCGCGATACATCATGATTTCCTCGCGGATGACCTCGCGCTCGCGCTCGATCTCGGCGGCGGGGAAAGTGGAGCCGCGATACATGTCGCCGAGCACATCGCACAGCCGTGCGAAATGCGGCGCACCTGCCTTTGCATAATAGCAGGTGTGATCCTCCGTGGTGAAGGCATTCAGATAACCGCCGACGCCCTCGACCGCTGCGGTGATCTGTTTCGCATTGCGGCGCTTCGTTCCTTTGAAAAGCAAATGTTCCAGAAAGTGCGACACGCCGGTTTCCTTTTCGTGCTCATGCCGTCCGCCGACTCCCGTCCACACTCCCACGCTCACGCTGCGCATATGCGGCATCTGCACGGTGGCGACGTTGGCGCCATTGGACAGGCGGGTGACTTTATATGGCAATTCCATCAGTGGGCTGTAAGGCGAGCGGGTGAAGATGCTCACATCTCGCAATAGCGCAAGCCAGACGCGGGCCATTTCTTATTGGAAATCGGCTTCGCTCTGTATGGAGGGTGAATTATTGCACCACTTCCTCTGGCGGGCGCTTCACAGGGCGGGCGCGTGGCGGCGGGTCGTCCTGCACTTCCTCGTCTTCATCCACGGGTTTCTTTTTGCGCAGGCCGCCTTTCTTTTCCTTCGGCTCGGCTTTGAGGATTTGCTTGAGCACGCGAACGACGATGGGGGCGGAGTATGTGCCGCCATGCACGTCGTTGTTTCCGGCGGCGCCTTCGTAGAGCGAGGTGAATGCAAACTGCGGCTTGTCCGCCGGCGCGTAACCGGTGAACCACGCGGCGACTTTTTCGTTTTTGCCCGTGCCCCACTGCGCGGTGCCGGTTTTGCCCGCAACTTTGAATCCCGGTGCCTGCGCCTGATGCGCGGTGCCGTTGCCGCCATTGACGACGCCGAGCAATCCCTCGCGCAGTGCCTTGAGTGTGTCCTTGTCTATTTCGATCTGATCCCGCACACGCACTTCGTATCCGAACTTCACTTTTCCATCCACGTCCTGCACCTGCAAAACGAGGCGCGGCTGGTAGACGGTGCCGCCGTTCGCGACCGTCGCGACCGCGCCGGTGAGTTGGAGCGGCGTGACGAGCGTGTCGCCCTGTCCGATGCTCATGTTCGCGATGTCGCCGGGCATAACGCGGCGTTTATAGCGCTTCATCATGTAGTCGCTGGTCATCAAATTGCCGTCGTCCTCGGAGGCAAGAGGGATTCCCGTTTTCGCACCGAGGCCGAGGCGCTGCGCGTATTCGATGATGGGTTTGTAGCCGGCCTTGAGTCCCATTTTGTAAAAGTAGGTGTTGCAGCTCTGCGTGAGCGCCTCGACGAAATTGAGCGGCCCCACGTCGGACTTTTTCCAGTTGCGGAATTTGATGCCGCCGATCTCGATGACCGACTCTCCGCCGAAAGCGTCTTCCGGATCCACGAGCCCTTCGTTCAAGGCGGCAAGACCGGTGATGATTTTGAACGTGGAACCCGGCGGATAGGACGCACGGAATGCACGCGGGATGAGCGGGTGCGCGGGATCGTTGTTCAGCTTGTCAAACTCCTCGATGGAGATGTTCGGGATGAAATCGTTCGGGTTGTAGCAAGGCATCGAAGCCATCGCGAGGATCTCGCCGCTGTTCGGATCCATCACCACCATCGCGCTCGGCCTCTTTGCATCCACGAGCGAACGCTCGACGACGTGCTGGATGTTCAGATCAATCGTCGTCACGACGTTCTGCCCCGGCGTCGGCGGCTCGACGACTTTCTCCGAGGACTTGCGCCCCTGCGCATCGAACGACACGGCCATCACGCCGTTCTTGCCGGTGAGTTGTTCGTTGAAAGTTTTTTCCAGCCCCTCGCGGCCTTCGCTGCCAGGCCAGAGTAGTTCGCTGTTTTCCACGACGCCGGTCGAATATGTGCCCTGCCTGCCCACGTAGCCGATGATGTGTCCCGCCGTCGCACCCTGCGGGTAATAGCGCTGGTAAATTTGCTGGAGAACAATGCCAGCCGCGCTCGCCTGCTTCACCGCCTCGATTTCGGCGGGCTTCAAATTTTGCGCAATGACCAGCGGCATGATGCCGCGGTTTTTGTAATGCTTCAGCGCCTTGTCCGCATCCACCGTGATGTCGCGCCGCGTGATGCCGCGTGCGCGCGCGACCTGCTCGTAAATGTAGCGGCTCGCCTCCGCGTCGGTGAACTGCGGCGGCGTGGGAAATTGGATGGCGAGATTTTGCACGACGCGCGTCTGCGCCAGCGGCACGCCATTGCGATCCGTGATCATCCCGCGCGGTGCCGGGATGCTGAAAACGTAAGTCCGCGCGAGTTTCTGGGTCTCCCAACTCGGCTCCACGTCAAACGCCGTCGGCGCAGGCTGCACGGGTGGCGGAGTCGCGGGGGGCGAAGGATGTGCAACGGCAGGCGCGGCAGGCACCGCCGGCGCAGCGGGAACCGGCGTTGGCTTAATCGCCGATGGAGACGACGCAGGCGCACTGATGAGCGGCACCTTTTCCGGCATTACCAACGCACGCGGCGCAGTGTGAACCGGCACCGCGCGCGGAATCTCCGGCTCCGCATTCGGACGTTTTACACTGCTGATTGCCGATGGCTGCTGTGCGAGCAGCGGCGCGGCGAAAATGCAGACGGTGATGGCGAGGCGGACGATCATTGTTGGTCGTGACTATGCAGCATCCCGCTCACAGCTTGAAGCGCGGACTTTGCCTCATAAATCGTTGCGGGTTTCCGTAGATGACTGCGTCAATTTTCTCCGCCAGCCAGCCGCGCTTGCGCATCTCCAGCGCCGTCCTCGGCACGGCGAGCGGCACGCTGATTCCCCAGTCGCACGCCGAATTCATCCAGATGCGCTCGGTGCCGTAGTTTTCCAAAATATCAATCGCCCGCGCCGGCGTGCACTTGCTCTCCGGGTAGAGCGTCATGCCCGCCCACATCCCCGTATCGAGCACCATCTTCACGGTGTGTTCCTCGACATGATCAATAATCACACGCTCCGGCTGGATGCGTTTGTCAGACTGAATCACATCGAGAATCAGCCGCGTGCCCTTGAGCTTGTCCTCCAGATGCGGCGTGTGGACGAGGATGAGCTGGTCGTTTCGCGCCGCGAGATCCACGTGCCATTCGAGCACCTTCAGTTCATTGCGCGTGTTTTTATTCAGCCCGATTTCGCCGATGCCAAGCACGTTTGGCCGATCCAGAAACTCCGGGATGATCGAGATAACCTCCTTCGCCAAACCCATGTCCTCGCTCTCCTTCGGATTGATGCAAAGCCACGAATAATGCGGCAGCCCGAACTTCGCCGCGCGCTTCGGCTCATAGTCCGTAAGCTGGCAAAAATAGTCGTAAAAACCCTGCACCCCGCTCCGGTCAAAGCCCGCCCAAAACGCCGGCTCGCAAACAGCCAGACACCCCGCCGTGACCATCGCCTGATAGTCGTCAGTCGTCCGGGAAACCATGTGTCCGTGTGGTTCGATGTAGCGCATGTGGGTCTGTGGTTAATCCATTTCCCGCCAAAGGCAAAGTGCATCCGCTGGAAAAAGAGGTGCGGTGTCGTGCCCCGGTTGCATTTCTGAACGCGACAATGAGTTGGTTCATTATGCTGCTTCCTTTCGAGGCGCGCGAGGTTCGTTTGGGTTCTCCGTTTGACGAACTGCGATGACTCAGGCATCGTTGGCACATGAAGAACACCATCGAGCAGAGGGTCGAAACACTGGAGAAGCAGTTGGCCACTCTCTCCACGATCGTCGTTAATACGGGTGCGATAAAGACGGACTGGCAAAACATAGCGGGCCGTCTCAAAAAAACAAAGTTTGCCATCGAAGCGGATCGGTTGGGCCGGGAGTTTCGCAAGGAACAAAACCGGAAAAAGTAACACAGCGTGCTCGTCCTCGATACCGACCATCTGACGGCTTTGGGATACTCATCCGCATTGAGCCGCAGGCTGAAAGAAAGGCTCGTGAATTCAGGCAGGGATGTCGTGACCACGGCGGTGAATTGCGAAGAACAAATGAAGGGCTTGCTCGCGGCCATTCACCGGGAAGGTGACGCGGCAAAACAAATCGTCGGCTACTCGGATTTTGTGAGCCGCATCGAATTTCTCGCCGGGTTCACGATTCTCCCTTGGGATACAGACAGCGCGAAACTGTTCGCTTATCATCACAGGCTCCGTGTGCGCTGCGGGACGATGGATTTGAAAATCGCATCCATCGCGATGGCTCACGACGCGACGTTGCTGACACGCAACACCGCAGACTTCGCCCATGTGCCCGGACTAAAACATGAGAACTGGCTGGATTGATTCTGGCGCAGGGTGAAATTATTCCAAAGCCAACCCGCCTAATCTGCTTTATCATCCCGCAATGTTTGATCATCTCACACGCCGCACTTTTCTTGGCCACTCCGCTCGCGGGACTGGCGCGCTTGCCTTGGCTTCGTTGCTGAACCCCTCGTTGCTGCCGCAGGCGATGGCGGCGCAGGAAAAAAAATGGCGCGGCGTGGTAAACCCGTTGCATTTCGCGCCGAAGGCGAAGCGCGTGATCTGGCTCACGATGGCGGGCGGGCCTTCGCACTTGGAGACTTTCGATCCGAAGCCGGTGCTGGCGGAAAATCACAACAAGCCGATGCCGGATTCGCTCACCAAGGGGCAGCAGCTCGCCCAGCTTCAGGGGCAGCAACTGAAATGCTTCGGGCCGCAGTGGGGTTTCAAAAAATTCGGTAAGAGCGGGGCGGAGATTTGTGAGCTGTTTCCACACATCGGCAGCGTGGTGGACGACATCTGCATCGTGCGCTCGATGCAGACCGACGCGATCAACCACGATCCGGCGCATTGTTTTTTCAACACCGGCAGCACGATCCCCGGTCGTCCGAGCATGGGCGCGTGGGCGACTTACGGCCTCGGCAGCGAGGCGGAAAATCTGCCAGGCTTCGTCGTGCTCACCTCGCTCGGCAAGGGCGGGCAAAACCAACCCATCGCGGCGCGGCAGTGGAGCGCGGGGTTTTTGCCGAGCAAATTTCAGGGCGTGCATCTGCGCGGCAAGGGCGACCCGGTGCTTTATCTGAGCAATCCTCCCGGCGTTTCGAGTGAGATGCAGAATGATGTTGTGAACACGGTCAACGCGCTGAACACGCAGTTCAACAGCACTGTGGACGATCCGGAAATCGCCACGCGTATTTCACAATACGAGATGGCTTTTAAAATGCAGAGCAGCGTGCCGGAACTCGTGGATATGTCGAAAGAATCGCCAGAAACGCTCGAACTCTACGGCTGCAAACCCGGCGACGGTTCCTTCGCATCGAACTGCCTGCTCGCCCGCCGTCTCGCCGAGCGCGGCGTGCGTTTCATCCAGCTCTATCACAAAGACTGGGATCACCACGGTGGCGTGAAAGACGGCATCAAGCTCAAGGCCGAGGAAATTGACCGCGCGTGCATGGCGCTCATCACCGATTTGAAACAGCGCGGGATGTTTGATGACACGCTGATCGTGTGGGCGGGTGAATTTGGCCGCACGCCGATGTCTCAGGGCGGCAACGGTCGCGACCACCACATCCTCGGTTTTTCCACATGGCTCGCAGGCGGTGGAATCAAAGGCGGCGTCCAGTGGGGCGAGACAGATGAATTCGGCTACAAGGCCGTGAAGGACGTCGTCCATGTCCACGACCTGCACGCCACGATGCTGCACCTCCTCGGCATTGATCACACGAAGTTGATTTTCCGCACGCAGGGACGCGACTACCGGCTCACGGATGTGTTCGGAAAAGTGGTGAAAGGTATTTTGGCGTAGCGCGTCATGCGCCCGCTTCAGCTTGCTTTTATTGTCGCGACTTTTCTCGCGCCGCCGTTGCTGTGGCTGTTGAGCAGGAAAGTGCAATCGCCACGACTTGCGCGGGGCATCTGCTGGGGAATCGCCGCAGCGCTCATCGCCGCCTACATCGGTGCGATCATTCTCAAAGCCCACGGCGAAACACTCGATGTGGATGATTCACTGCCCATGCAACTCTGCGACTGGGCCGCGCTCGCCACGGTGCTTGCGCTCACACGGCGCAGCCCGCTCGCGTTCGAGCTGGCGTATTTTTGGGGACTCGCAGGCACCGTGCAAGCGCTGTTCACGCCGGCCATCGAGATCAACGACGGCCTGCGCGTGCTCTGTTTTCTTCTCATCCACTCCAGCATTCCCGCAGGAGTGCTGTGGCTCATGTTTGAATACAAACTCCGCCCCCGCCCCGGCGCACTGATGCGTGTGATGCTGTGGAGCGAACTTTACCTCGCCTGCGCCCTCACTGTGAACGCCATCACCGGTGGCAACTACGGCTTTCTCACACATCGCCCGAGCACCCACACGTTGCTCGATTATTTCTCCGACTCCCGCTTTCTCTACGTCGCCGAAATCAATCTCACCGGCCTCGTTTTCTTCGTGCTGCTCGCTGCGCCGTGGTGCCGGCGACGCAAGACCTAGCCTGTGGAAAAAAGATTTCTTTTCCGCCCGTCATCGCGTGGCACCCGCGATGCTAAAGTAGCATCCATGAAAAAGCCCGCCTTCCTCCGCAAACTCGACTGGCTCAGCTTGGAAGTGGACATCGAACTCTTCCTGGGCGGCCTCGGCGCACTGCTCATCCTCCGCTGGTTGATGTAACGATCCGACCAAAGTCGCGCGTCGTTTCACACGGCATTCGACATTCGTCGTCCGTCATTTCATCCTCCACCGCATGGCCACCTATCTTTACGAAACACTCACCACGCCCCCGCGACAGTTCGAGTTCCAGCAGAGCATGAAGGACGCGCCGCTCACCAAGCATCCTGAAACTGGCGAACCCATCCGCCGCATCATCACCGGCGGGCTTGGCGTGATGGCAAAAGGAAACGCCCCGCGCTACTCGGACATGCAGCCGAAAAAGAGCGGCGGCTCCTGCGGCAGCGGTTGCGGCTGCCATTGACGAATTCGGAAAGCGGAAAGCGGAGAGCGGAAAGAATTTCGCCGTCCGCATCTTGCTCTACGCTCTCCGCTCTCAGTTCTCCGCTTTCCGCTTTCCGCTTTCCATTTGCACTTGCGCACTGCGCTCGCTTTCATCCGCGCGCTTTGGAAATTTCATCTGCTAAATCACAGCGCACCACGCTCGGCCTCGTCTTTCTCACGCTGTTCATAGACATGATCGGCTTCGGCATCGTGATCCCGGTGCTGCCGCTTTTCGCGGAGGGAACGCGGTTTTCGGCCAGCAATACGCAACTCATGTGGATCGTCGGTATTTATTCGCTGCTGCAAGTGGTGTGTGCGCCGCTCATCGGAAAACTCAGCGACCGTGTCGGGCGCAGGCCCGTGCTCGCAGTGAGCATCCTCGGCACGGCAGTTGGTTTCGCAGTTCTCGGCGCGGCAACGACCGTCACGATGCTGCTCATTGGTCGTGTGATTGATGGAATCAGCGGTGGAAACATCTCCACCGCGATGGCGTGCATCGCCGACAGCACGACGAAGGAGCAGCGTTCGCGTTCGATGGGAATGGTGGGCGCGGCGTTCGGGCTAGGCTTTGTCATCGGCCCGGCGCTCGGCGGGATGCTGAGCAGGTTCGGACCATCCGTGCCGTTTTATTTCGCCGCCGTGCTCGCATTCGTGAACGCCATGCTCGTCATTGCGCGTCTGCCGGAAACACTGACACCCGAAGTGCGCGCCAAGGCGCGTGAAAAGGCGAGCCTCGGTGAAGTTTTCGGCGGTGGTCGTGCTCCGACGATCATCATCGTGTTGCTCAGCCAGCTTTCGGGTATCACGGGCTTTTCGGTGATGACGGCGCTCTTCGCGATTTTCTGCAAGGAACGCTACGGCTACGATGCGGCGCATGTCGGCTACGTGCTCGCGTATGTGGGAATCCTCGGTGCGCTGATGCAGGGCGGCGTGCTGCGCCGGCTGCTGCGCAAACCCATCGAGAAACCGCTCGCTATCATCGGCACCGCAGTGCTCGCGGCAAGCATGGGCGCGCTCGCTTTCCTCCCAAAGGGCGGCGGACTTGGCATGCTGCTGCTCGTGTGCGCGGGGATTTCCATCGGCAACAGCCTCTCCACGCCCACGCTCAACGGCCTCGCCTCGCGCGCAGTGGACGCGCACGCGCAGGGCCGTCTCATGGGCCTCATGCAAAGCGCAGGCGGGCTGGGGCGTTTCCTCGGCCCGGTGCTCGGCTACTCGCTCGTGGAGTTCGATGGCACGAACGCCTACGGCTACTGGGCTTTCATCGCTTCTGCCGGACTGCTGGCGCTCGATTGCCTGCTGCTTTGCGCACTGCGCGTTCCTGCACCACCCGTAGAGGAGGCTGCTTAAAATGCGACTCAACCGCTTTCTTGCATCCGCCGGACTTGGCTCACGCCGCAGCGTCGAGCAACTCATCCTCGCGGGAAACGTCCGCATCAATGGGCGCATCGTGACCGACCTTGCCACGCAGGTGCTCCCGACCGACGCCGTAAAAGTCGGCAGCCGCCTTCTGCAAACCGAGCGCCCGCTTTACGCAGTCCTTCACAAACCCGCAGGCTACGTCTGCTCGGCGGACGACGAACTCGGTCGGAAAACAATTTTCGATCTCCTCCCGTCGAACTGGCCGCGCACCCACCACGTCGGGCGCCTCGACAAGGAAAGCGAGGGGCTAATCATCGTAACGAACGACGGCGACCTCACGAATTTCCTCACGCATCCGCGACACGAGGTGGAAAAGGAATACGAGGTGGTGATTGATCGCACATTCGACATCGCCGATGCCGCGAAAATGCTGCGCGGTTTCCACATCCGCACAGGCCGCGCAAAATGCGAGGCGGTGGAAATGCTGCGCCCAGGCCTGCTCCGGCTCGTGCTCAAACAAGGGCTCAATCGCCAAATCCGCCTGATGCTTTACGAGTTGGGCTACGAAGTGGAACGACTTGTCCGCGTCCGATTCGGCCCCATCCGCATCCAGACCGTCGAGCCCGGGACATGGCGGATGCTAACGCCGAAAGAAATCGCCGAGCTACACGCAGGAAGCTCGCAGCCAGCAAAACCCAGACCGCCGAAGCCGCCAAGACCGATCAAAAAACAAGGCCCGCCGAGAGCGAGAGAGTAGTTACTCGCGCGCTGGTGGCAGTTCCACGATCTCGAACCAGTATTTTTCGAGCGTCTGCAAAATATCTACAAGCGCCTCGAAAGTCACCGGCTTCACGATGTAGCTGTTCACCCCGAGATCGTAGCTTTTGTAAACATCCTCGTCGTCCTTCGATGTGGTAAGCACCACGACCGGGATCGTGCGAAGGTCGGCGTCCTGTTTGAGTTCCTTGAGCACCATGCGCCCGTCTTTACGCGGCATGTTTAAATCCAAAAGGATCAGACCAGGGCGCGGCGCATCCACAGCGCCCGAGAATTTCCCCTGTTTGCGCAGGTAGTCGAGCAGTTCCTCGCCGTTCTCGACGAAGCGGATGTCGTTGATCAATCGCGCCTCCTTGAGCGCGTCGGCGGTGAGCAGGCGATCGTCTGGATCGTCGTCTGCCATGAGGATGGTGATTGGTTTTGGGTCTGCGTTCATGGTGACTGAGGTTGGTTCAAAGGCAGTGTGACGATGAATGTTGCACCCTGCCCTTCAGTGCTGTGTGCCACGATCTTTCCGCGATGGCGATCCGTAATTTTGCGGCACACCGAAAGCCCGATGCCGCTGCCCTCGAATTCCGTGCGTGCATGAAGCCGCTTGAAGGGACTGAAAATCTGCTCCGCGAACTGCGGATCGAAGCCGATGCCGTTGTCCTGCACGCGGATTTCACACAGCGGCTCCCCCGCAGGCACATCGGGCAGTTCGCCGTTGTAGTTTGCGAAAGTGCGCCCAACCACCAGCACCTCGGGTCTCGTGCCGGCTGACTGAAATTTCAAAGCGTTGGCTACGAGATTTTGAAAAAGCTGCCGCATCTGCGTCGGGTCGGCCTGAATCACCGGCAGCCCGGCCGCAGTCACGCGCGCGCCCGTGCTGGTGATTTTCAATTCCAGATCGCCGAGCACGCCGCGAAGTGTCTCCGCCAAATCGCAACGCTCGAAAGGCATTGCGCGGGTCGTGACGCGTGAAAGTTTGAGCAAATCCTGAATGAGCGTCTGCATCCGGTCCGCCGCTTCCATCATCCGTGCGAGGTAATCGCTGCCCTGTTCTCCAAGCTGCCCGGAAAACCGCGCCCTCAGGCGGTCTCCAAATGCCTGAATTTTTCTCAGCGGCTCCTGCAAATCATGCGACGCCACGCTCGCGAAATTTTGCAGTTCCTCGTTCGAGCGCTGGAGCTGCTGCGCATAGTGTCGCAGCCTCTCCTCGTTCGCTTTTCGTTTCGTGATGTCCGTGGACACTCCCACAATCCCGAATATCTGCCCGTTCGGCCCCATCAAAGGCACCTTTGTTGTCTCCAGCCATATTTCATGCCCATCTGTTGTTGCGCCCGGCTCTTCCACATTGAGCATCGTTTTCGTCCCGCTCAGCACGGCGCAATCATCTTCCCGATAGCGGTTGGCGAGTTCCGCAGGAAAGAAATCCTCGTCCTTTTTCCCGATTACGCCGTCCTCCGTGCGCAGTCCCAGATGCAAACGATGGGCCGCATTGTCGCGGGTAAAGCGCTCGTCCCGGTTTTTGACGAAAATACGATCCGGAATCGTGTCCATTATCTGGCGCAGGAGATTGCGTTCAAATTCGAGGGTTTCCTCCGCACGTCTTCGATCCGCGATGTCGCGCAGAACGAGAATCCCGGCAATGATCAGCGCGATACATGTCAGCACAGCACCTCCCAAGACGAGCGATGTGTTCACGCTGCCGATATTCTCGCGCTGCTCGGTCAGTTCGTTGAGATGTGCTTGGGCTGTCTGGTCAATTTCATTCAATTCATCTCGGATGAGCAAAAATATTTTCTCTTCCTCGATTCTGTTTTCTTCCTTGCTGAAATGTTGCATTGCTGCGGCAGCATCACCTTCGCGGCGTATTTCAATATCGCCCGCATGCACTGCAAAAGCACGCCCCACGAGCGCCTGTAGCCTCGACAGCCGCGCCTGCTGTTCTTCGTTTTGAGCCGTCAACTTTCGCAGCGCTTGCAACTCTTGAATGATGAACGACTGACCTGTTTCATATGCGACGAGTAAGCGATCATCCCCCGAGAGCATGAACCCCCGCACGCCGCTTTCCATATCCATGAAGTAACGCTGCACGCGCTCGCTTCTTTCGAGCACTTCGCGATCTTCGCTTACTGTCGCCGATGTCGCGAGAAAGCGCCGCGTGCTCATCAGACTCACCAGCGCAATCAGCACCAACATGACGAGCGTGAAAACCACGCCGAGGATCACCTTGCGTGAAATGGAGAGCTTGGATGGCAGCGGATTGGGCATGGAAGCTGGCGGAGGGGGTGGGATTCGAACCCACGAGACCTTGCGGCCTGCCGGTTTTCAAGACCAGTGCATTAGACCACTCTGCCACCCCTCCGATTCGGCGCACTGTTGCGGAGGTGTTGCGGCTGGGCAAGTCCGCAATGTTCAAGATTCGCGGCTTTACTGCGCCCCACGAAAGGAGCACTGAAAGCACGCCATGCGACTCCTTATTGCTCCCGATAAATTCAAAGGCTCCCTCTCCGCACTCGCTGCCGCCGAGGCCATCGCGCGCGGCTTTTGCTCCGTCTTTGCCGATGCCGAAGTGGACATCGCGCCGATCGCCGACGGAGGCGAAGGTTTCGCCGAGGCGCTCGCCGCCGCACTCGGGGCGCAGTGGATTCAACTGGCGAGCGAAGATGCCAATGGTCGTGCGATCACTGCGCGATACGCATGGCTTGCTGACGAGTATCTCGCCATCATCGAAATGAGCGAGGCCAGCGGTCTTTGGCGGATCCAGCCCGGCGAGCGCGATCCGCTCCTCGCCAGCACGCACGGGTCGGGCATTCTTCTTCGCGATGCCATTGCGCGCGGTGCGCGAAAAATTCTCATCGGCCTTGGCGGCAGCGCCACCACCGATGGTGGCACAGGCATCGGGCGCGCACTCGGTTATCGTTTTCTAAATGAAGACGGCGGCGAATTTCAGCCTGTGCCCGGAACACTCGACCTGCTCCACCGCATCGAACGCCCCTCCGCACTTATGCTGCCGGAAATCATCGCCGCCTGCGACGTGCAAAACCCTCTTCTCGGTGAACGCGGCACGGCGCGTGTCTATTCGCCGCAGAAAGGCGCGAATCCGCACACCGTCGAAGCGCTGGAGGCAGTGATGCGACGCCTCGCAGACGTTTGCACCGCGAGCCTCGGCTGCGATTTTCGCGACATACCCGGCGCAGGAGCTGCGGGCGGACTCGGCTTCGGGCTGCTCACTTTTTGCTGCGCTAAAATCCGTCCGGGGTTCGACATTGTCGCAGAGACAATTCATCTGGATCAGCGCATTGCAGCAGCCGACTGGGTCATCACAGGCGAAGGGCGGCTCGACGATCAGACGCTCGACGGCAAAGGCCCGGCGGGCATCGCCGCACGCGCGCGTGCGGCTGGAAAGCGCGTCATCGGTTTTGCAGGCGCAGTCACCGAAGCAGCCGAGCGCGCGCAGCTTTTCGATGCCCTTGTCCCCATCGCTGACCGACCGCTCACACTGGATGAAGCGATGCGTGAAGCCCCTCTCCTTCTCGAACGCGCAGCCGCCCGCACCGCCCGCCTGCTTGCCAAATTCAAATGAGAGTGAGAGGAAAAAGCCGCTGAACTCCGCAGGCAAACTCCACTCTTCAATCTATGATACGCATCGCAATTCTCTTCGCCGGTCAGGGCGCGCAAACGGTCGGCATGGGCAAAGATCTCGCCGCAAAATATCCCGCCGCAGCCGCGCTCTTCAACGAAGCCGACGCCATTCTCGGCCGCTCACTCAGTTCCGTCGCCTTCGACGGGCCGGAGACAGATTTGGTGCAGACCGCCAACTGCCAGCCCGCGCTTTATGTCCACGGCCTCGCCTGCCTCGCCGCGCTGCGCGCAGAAATCGGCGATCTCCACACGCATTGCGCCGCTGGTCTTTCGCTCGGTGAATTCACCGCCCACGCAGCCTCCGGCACCTTCACTTTCGCCGATGGCCTCCGTCTCGTCGCCGAGCGCGGTCGTCTCATGCAGGAAGCCTGCGCACGCACCACCGGCGCGATGGCTGCGATGATCGGCGGCGAAGAAGACGCCGTCCGCCAGCTCGCCGCCGAATGCGACGTGGACGTGGCCAATTTCAACAGCCCCGGCCAGATCGTCATCTCCGGCGAAAACGCAAAAATTGACTCCGCCATCTCCGCCGCCAAGGAGCGCGGCATCCGCATCGCCAAAAAACTGAACGTCGCCGGTGCCTATCACTCGCGCCTCATGCAAAGCGCCGCCGATGCACTCGCCCCCACGCTCGCCGCGACACCGATGAAGCCACCGCACTTCCCCATCGTCGCCAACGTGACCGCGCGCCCGGTCACCACGCCTGCGGAAATCCGCGCCCATCTTTCCGCGCAAGTCACAGGCTCGGTGCGCTGGACCGAGACCATCGAGTTCCTCGTTGATGTGGAGAAAATCGAACTCTTCCTCGAACTCGGCCCCGGCGGAGTCCTCGCCGGACTCATCAAGCGCACACGCAAGGAAACCCCCGTCCTCAGCATCGCCGATTGCACCACGCTCGACGCCGCACTCGCCCAACTGCGCGGATAACTACGCTTGAATTACCATGGCTGGCAGAGCGCCTGCTAGTTAGCCGCCATGCAGCTAGTCGAACCAGACAGCCCAAAACCCCCCGAGGTCGTGCGCACAGCCGAAATCACCGGTTGGCGAATCCGTCTGTATTACTGGACTCGGAACCCGCACATTCTGATCTGGAGCGCCGCGATCATCATCGGCGTCGGCGCACTGCTCGGCTGGCAATCGCAGGCAAAAGATCCACAAGCTGCGTTTGTCGAAATGTTCCGGAAAGCGTTTGGATTTCGCAAGGGAATGACAGATGAAGACGCCCAGCAGGTCAGCCTGCCCGAAGAGCTGCTCAAGCCGGCACCACAGATCGAGCGCGTGATTACCGCGCTCAAAGGGCGCGACACATTCGACAGCGGGGCCATCACCGATGTCACGGATGCAGTGAGAAAATCGCGGCTCGCCCCCGCTGATAAGTCGCTTGCGCTCGCGTATTGGGACAGCCTCGCCTCGCACCTCGGCGAACCGGGCGCCGACCTGCTCTTCCTCGCCATTCAAGCGAGACCGATGCCTTTCGCCAACGAACTCGTCGGTGATTTTTACATCACAAAACAACAAACCACCGCACGCGCCCTTCAATACTACGAACGTGAACTCGCCGTGCGTCCAGCCGCCGAGACCGTGCGTCAGAGAATACTCGCCACGTATTACCAAAAGAAGGACTTCGCCGGCCTTGGTAAACTGGCGAAGGATCCCGGCTACGAAAAACTTCTCACCCCGGCCATCTCACTCGAAATCGCGATGCGCCAGCGCGACTGGGCCGGTCTGTGGCCGCCGCTGCTCGCATTGCAAAAGGAAAATTTTACACAGCACACACCGGTTATTCTGAGTTGCGTCGCCGGTGCCGTGTGGCTGCTGCTCGCATGGCAGATGGGGCAGCCGAAGGGGCTGTTCAGTTTCATCATCTGGGCACCGCTCGTCGCCATCCCGCTCGGCGCGGCAAGCACGCTGCCGGTGCTGTTTCTCGATGTGTATCAATCCGAGTCGTGGGGCCTGAAGCACACCGGGCTTTTTTTTCAGGACTGCCTTTTTTTCATCGCGGGCGTCGGTGTGCGCGAGGAATTTTGCAAACTGTTGTTCTTCCTCCCGTTCGTGCCCATCCTGCTCGCGCGCAAAAACCGGCTGGAGACGATCATCATTGCAGGCTGTGTGGGGCTTGGTTTTGCGGTGGAGGAAAATCTAAGCTATTTCCGGCAGGGGGATCCATCCAGCGCCTTCGCGCGCTTCCTCACCGCAAATTTCTTTCACTTTGCCGCGACGGGAATCATCGGCCTCGCACTCTGCGACACGCTGTGGAATTTGCGCGGCAAGTGGTGGAAGTTTCCCGCCACCTATGCCGTCGTGGCGACAGCCCACGGGTTTTACGACGCATTCCTCAGCGTTCCCGCCTATCTCTTCGTCGCCCTCGGGCTTTCGTGTTTCATCCTGCTGTCACTGAAATTTTTTCGCGAAGTGGCGCGGGAGCGTGGTGCTGCGACGGATCAGATTTTCCCCGCCGCCAC
Source organism: uncultured Spartobacteria bacterium (assembly GCA_903929475.1). Taxonomy (GTDB): domain Bacteria; phylum Verrucomicrobiota; class Verrucomicrobiia; order Chthoniobacterales; family Chthoniobacteraceae; genus SXWH01. The sequence continues at coordinate 6,838 of CAIYUV010000204.1, read as the reverse complement.
GTTGATTCTCGGGCTTGCCGCGCTCGTGGCGACCATTCTGGTGTGTGCATCGCGCGAGTATGGATTTGAGTTCGCGCTCAATGCGATCCTGGGCGGCGCGCTGTCGCTCATCATTTTCATCTACATGTTCTACATTCTGTTTCGCGATGGATTGCAGGAGGACGCACCGATTTCGGCACCGGTTTCAGATTTGCACTGAATATGATTGATACCCTGCTCATCGCACTAGCTGTCCTCGGCTTTTTGGCCGTAATCGTCGGGCGGCACATGATGATTCGCGACACCGGCGGCGAATTGCCGATTCTCTGGATGGTGGCGCTGCGCCTGATTCCTTTTTCCGAATTGGTCTACATGGTCCGCCACTACACGCAGGCAAAGACCGGCGGCATCGTCTCCATCGTCGGCATGTGGCTGATGGTGCCCTACGCGGGAACGAAGCTTTGGGAGGCGCAAACAAGCTTTCAGCACAGAATGGAGGAGCGTCAGAAAAAAATGAACTCGCGTCCCGAACAGACGAGTGAATTTGACTCAGTGGATTTTTCCGAGATGTCCGGGGAGGCCGGTGCGCATTTTGCAATGGCGCGCACACGGCACCTTTTGGAAAAGGAAAAAAAGATTCAGCAACTCAACGCGCGCCTGACTTGGTGGTTCCAACAATTCCAACAGCGCCGCGCCGCACTCACCGGTGCGGACGAGGCAACTCTGCGTGCATTCAACGCGGACGCCGCCGCCTACGGTGCGTTCAACGCCCTCACAAAAGAGGAAAATGCCGAACTCGCCGCACTGCGCGCGAAGCACTGAGGCATGTTCATCAAAACAAAAAGCCCCGGCCTCGCGTGAGACCGGGGCTTTTGTCGAAATACGAAATTACTTGGCTGGCTCAGGAGCGGCGGGAGCCGGAGCAGGCGCGGGAGCAGCAGGAGCAGGCGCGGCGGGAGCCTTGGGTGCCGGTGCGGCATCCGGCGGGTTGTTGACGATTGTGTCGTCCTCAACTGGCGCGGGCTTCTTCGGCTTGGCATCGGCTGCGGGAGCAGGAGCGGGTTTGGCAGTGTCGGCAGGTTTCGCCGAGTCAGCGGGCTTTGCTGTGTCAGCAGGTTTGGCAGGTTTGGCAGGCTTCGCTGGCTCTTCTGGCTTTGTTAGTTTTGAGTCATCGCACGCAGTCAGGCCGATGGCGGCTGCGGCTGCGAGAGCGAACAGGTTTTGGATCTTCATATTAGTAGGTTGTTGGTTGTGCTCGGCGACCGGTTGGCGACCAAGGGCGGCTATGTGACGTTTTTGCGGCGGTTTCGTCAATCACTGTCCTGCACCGGGCTTTGCCAGCAATTTCTCCAGCAGTTCCGTCATGCGTCCGAGCATCGCGCGCGGGTCGTCGAGCAGACCGGCGGTGACGAGCGATTGATCGAGAAGCTGCTCGGCCACCTGCGCGGCGAGTGCGCTGTTTGCGTGGCGGGTTTTTTCCAAACCCACGATCAGCGCGTGATTCGGATTCAATTCGAGATCGGGCTTCGGCACTGGTGGAAGGCCCTCGTCGCGTTGAAGGGCGCGCATCATACGGCGCATATTCGTGCTCATCTCCGTGTCCGTGCTCACAGCCACGGCGGGGCTGCCGATGAGACGCTGCGAAACGCGCACTTCGCCCACACGTTCGCCGAGCGTTTCCTTTACGAAAGTCGCGAGCTTGCCCGCTGTTTCCGCATCCAGTCCGGTGGCGTCCTTGTCGTGTTTCACGTCGGCCTTGTCGGCTGGCGTCAGCTTCTTGCCATCAAACTCCCGCAGATTCTCCAGCACGTATTCATCGCGCGCATCGCTGAGGAAAATCACCTCCCACTTCTTCTCGCGGAACACCTCGAAGTAAGGCGATGACTCCGACGACTCACGTGTTCCGGCGCTCAGGTAATAAATCTCCGTCTGCTCCGACGGCATCCGTGAAATGTATTCGGCGAGACTCGTGAACTTGCCCGCCTCGGTCGCCGATGACTCAAAGCGCAACAGTTTCGCCAGCGCATCGCGATGCTGCCAGTCGGTCGTCACGCCTTCCTTCAGACAATGCCCGTGCTCGCGGAAAAAACGGGAGAACTTCTCCGCATCCGCACCGGCCTCGTCTTCGAGGAACTTGAGAAATTTTCCCGCCACGATCTCGCGGAGTTTCGCGATGAGCGCGCTGTCCTGCATCGTCTCGCGCGAGATGTTCAGCGGGATGTCCTCGCAGTCCACGACGCCGTGAACAAAGCGCATCCAGTCCGGCACCAGCTTCGCCGAAGCGGGCTGGATGAGCACCTTCTTGCAGTAAAGATCCACGTGCTTGTCCTCGCGCGACAACGCCGCAAGCTCGCGACTTTTCGACGGCACAAAAAGCAGCGCACGCACGCTCAAGCGCCCCTCCGCTGTAAAGTGCAGGCGCTGCAAAGGAGCCTCCGAGTCGTGCGCGATGTATTTGTAAAACTCGTCGTATTCCGCGTCCTTGATCTCCGACTTGCTGCGCGCCCAAAGCGCCTGAACGGTGTTCACTTCCTTGCCGTTCAGTTCGATGGGGAACGGCACGAAATTCGAGTATTTCTTGATGATGCTCTCGATGCGCCACTCCTGCGCAAATTCCGCCTCTTTCAAATGCACCACGATCTTTGTCCCGCGCGACAAATCACTCGCCGCCTCGATCTCGTAGCCCGTCTTCCCGTCGCTCGTCCACATCCACCCGGTCTCTCCCGCTTTGTGGCTGCGCGAAAAGACGACCACTTTCTCCGCGACCATGAACGCCGAGTAAAAGCCGACGCCAAACTGCCCGATGAGCGTCGCATCCACCTTGCCCGCCTCGTTCTTCTCGCGGAGCTGCTGCAAAAATGCCCGCGACCCCGAGTGCGCGATGGTGCCGAGATTTTCGATCAACTCCTCCCGCGTCATGCCGAGGCCCGCGTCGGTAAAAGTGATCGTCTTCGCCGTTTCATCCGTGCTCACGGTGATGCGCAGCGGCGCATCCGCATCCGCGATTTCAGCGCCGCTCGTCTTGAGGAAACGGAGCTTCTCGGATGCATCCGCCGCGTTGCTGATCAACTCGCGGACGAAGATCTCCTTGTCTGTGTAAAGTGAGTGAACAACGAGATCGAGCAACTGCGCGATCTCGGCTTGGAATTCATGTTTTTCCGATGCGGTGGCAGTCATAAGGGCGCGCAGTGTAGAAATCCGCGCCAATCACGCAAGAGGCTCGATCACCATCGGGCACGAATTCCTTCCACGCCCACCTGCCCTCCATTCACCAGTCACCAGTCACCAGTCACCAGTCACCGCGCGAAGCGCAGCAAACGCGCCTTGCCCTCCCCGCGCTTTCGTAGTCTTTCGCCCATGCTCGTCGCGGCATTCCTCACCACCACAGCCCTCACTAGTCCTGCACTTGAAGGTCCGCCAAGAAAGCTACCCTCTCACCAAATGCGCCGTCTCTGTCGAAAACTCGGGCAGCACGGTAAACCCATAATAGTCACGCATGATGGCTCCGATTATGGCTGTGTGGCAAAGACTGCTGAATAACTTCAACAAAAATCCGGCCAAATACGTGAGCGACCGCGATAAGACAGTGGCACCATTCGACACATAATGGTGGGCGCACGTATCTAGCCTTATTTTCAAATGCCAATCGCAGGAACCATGTCTCGCTTTTCTCGCAGTCGCCCTCATCCCACAGTGGCACTCGGAGTTTGCCATCGGCGCGGGTGTGAGCATACGCTCTTGAAAACCTTGGATACACCAAACTCCAACTCCTCGACGAAGCCCGATGCGGCGCTCGCGGCGTTGCTGGAATCCAAGGTCTATCGCGACTATGAGCGTGCTTTCACACAAGGCACGGGACTTCCGCTCCGGCTGCAAGGGCCTGAGATGCTCAACCTCGTGCGCTTCACGAAGGCGCAGGAGAATCCATTCTGCGCGCTCATGGCGAAAACCAACGAGACCTGCGCGCAGTGCTACGCTTTGCAGTGCAAGGTGGAGGAGGAGGCGCAGTTTCAGCCGAAGACGCTCAAGTGCTTTGCGGGGCTGTGCGAGACGGCGGTGCCAGTGCGCGTCGGGGAGAACGTGATCGCGTTTCTCCACACCGGGCAGGTCTTGTTGCAGCGGCCCGACAAGGTGCAGTTCAAACGCATCGCGGCCACGCTTCTCAAGTGGGGCGCGGAGGTGGACTTGAAAAAACTTGAGGAATTCTACTTCAACACGCGCGTCCTCACGGAGAAGCAATACGAGGCGCTCATCCGCCTGCTAAATACCTTCGCCCAGCATCTCGCCGCGTGCAGCAGCGTTCTCATTTTGCAGAACGAGCAAAAAGATTCACCTCCAATCGCGGAGGCGCGCAGTTACATCCGCGATCATTCCGACGATGAACTGTCGCTCGCCGCCGTCGCGCACGTCGTGAACATGAGCGCGACCTATTTCAGCGAAAAGTTCAAGGAGATGACCGGCATCAACTTCGTCGAATACGTCGCGCGCACACGCGTCGAGAAGGCACGAAATCTCTTGCTCAATCCGAACCGGCGGGTGAGTGAAGTCGCCTTCGAGGTGGGCTTCCAGTCACTCTCGCAGTTTAACCGCACCTTCAAAAAAATCGTCGGCGAAGCGCCGCGCGCCTATCGTCAAAAGTTCGGCACAGCAGCGGTGGCGTAGCCACTGGCACGGGCGATTCGCAGCCGGTGCGAATCCGAAGAAGTGCGCAGTCTTTCCGATGGGGTGCGTAGCGGGCGGAGCGGGCTTCGCGGATGTTCCCACTAGTGCGCGGCAACACGCCACGCCGAAAAAAACAAACAACACAAACTATGAAACACATCCGCAACCTCATCATCGCCGTCCTCGCGACGGTCGCCATCAACGCCGACGCCAGCCCCTCAAACTGGCCACCGACGTATCAAGACAAACGCGTGACAACCAAGGCCATGGCCGAAGACTGCTGCAAGGCTGACGCGAAAGTCGCGCTCGCCTGCAAGGACTGCAAGACCATGAACGAAAAGCTAGGCACCGAAAAAGAGGGCATCCTCGGCTGGTTCAAGGCCGATTCGATGCACGACTGTGATGGCTGCAAAGGCAAAATCACCGTTCACCAGAGCCCCGTCGGCAAGGGATCGTCCAGCACGGTCACGCATGAGTGCTCGAAGTGCGGCAAGGACTCCGCCTTCACTTGCTCGACCCACGCCAAATAACCCAGTGTGCAGACAGGCCGCCGGGCCACCCTTCCCGGCGGCCTGCGCTTGCTTTATGCCCGGCACACTTTTCGTCGAACTCCAAACACCTCACGGCGTCCTTCTCGAAGGCGCGAGTGAGGGAGTGGAGATGCGGACGAATGATGGCATCATCGAAATCCGCCCTGGGCAGGACAGCCAGCTCAGCCTCGTCAGCACCACGGAAATCACACTGCGAATGGGCGGTAAAGTCCTCCGCTACGCGCTGAAAAACGCCGCCGCAGGCCTCCGCGAAGGGCGACTCACCATCCTCGCCGAAACAGCGCGTCCACTCGTCGAACTCGACGTTGTGGAGGAATGGGAGCCGTCCTGACATGGCGTTTCGCCAACCGAAGAAATGCGCGGTCTTTCCGATGGGATGCGTAGCGCGATTTCGGGGGCAATGGCAAAGTCCTCACACGTGCGGAACCACGCCGCACGAAACTCACAACACAAACAAACAAAAACCAACAACATGAAAACAACACTGAAATCCACACTGGCCGTGCTGAGCCTCGCCATTCTCGCGTTCGTCTTCTCCGGTTGCGAGAGCAACGGCGGCACGCACCAAATGGGAAATATCAAAAGTCAATCCACGATGCGCGACAGCGAAATGCCCGCCCGCCACACTGGCAGCAGTGCCGGTGATGGTTCGCACCAAATGGGAAATGTCAAAAACCCATCCACGATGCCCGACAGGGACATGCCCGGTCGCTAATACACATTTGCTGTGCAAAGGAGAGTCGCGTGGAGACACGCGACTCTCCAGCACGGGCATCCGCCAACCGAGTCGGATATAAAACGCCCGTTTAGGAGATAACCACCACCGCACTGTTGGGAACGAGCCTGTCCCTGCGGCGGAATTCATGGTCGGCAACTAAACATTCACCTGCGAGGCGACGACGATCTACAAGACACGTAAGACCGGAGACGACTACCCCCCCGATGACTTTGCCGTTACGCGGTGAAAATTTTCTTTTCCTGCGCGTGGGTTTTTTGGGAAATTTCGGGGTATGCAGAAGCGGCGTTCCCCCAAAGTTGATTCGGATGCGAAGGCGCGGAAACGGGCGCTGGCGAAGGCGCGTGCGGAGGCGAAGTTGAGGCGGTGGCGGGAGACGCATGAGTATGCGGAGCGGGTTTTTCTGAGGATGGTGAAGCGGTTGCGCGCGGTGCGGGAGGCGCGGGGGCTCAGCCGGTATGCGCTGGCGGAGGCGGCGGGGATGTCGAGGGATATGGTGGGGTGCATCGAGGCTGGGAAATCGTGCCCGACGGTGATTGTGCTGGCGAAGGTGGCGCTGGCGTTTCGCACACCGTTGCCGAAGCTGGTGGCGGTGCTTTGCGATTTTCGCCGTAGGTAAAAGCGTCCGATATATCGGACTACCGTGTTTCGCGAGGTGTGTGCTGTGATGTGCGGCGATGTCACTGCGCTTTTCCATATTCGAGTCGGCTGCCGGAACCACGGGGTTCGCTTTTGGTATGCGGCTTGGTTTTCTTGGCGTCTTGGTGCCTTGGTGGTGCAATCAGGTTGCGCGCGCGGGGATGAACCACGAAGACGCGAAGGGCACGAAGTTGTGGGGCGGGCGGCGGGTGCGGGGGTTCGGAATGGGACGGTTGGATGGGAGAATGGGGCGGACGGATTGCGGATTGGC
>CAIYUV010000203.1 GCA_903929475.1 uncultured Spartobacteria bacterium | reverse complement strand
TTCAAAAAAGTAGGCGCGTTATGAGTGAAGCACGAAAGCTATTTGAATTGCCGCCTTGCGGGCAGTCGCCATCCTTTGCGCAATGAAGAACACCATTTTCCAAACTCGCTCCTTCGTCATCGCTTGCGTGTCGGCTATGGCTCTCGTGTTCGGGGGTGGTTGCGCGGGATTTGGGCAGAGGGAAAAGACGGGGTCGTTCGCGAGCGTGCAGCCGGTGCTGGAGACGAATTGTGTGCATTGCCACGGCAAGAATCGTCTCACAAACATGCCCGCTTTCACGGACACGAACTCGCTTCGCAAACTCGTCGGCAAGTCGAACTGGATCGTGCCCGGTCATCCCGAGCAGAGCCGCTTTATCCAAGTGGTCATGCTCGCCGATGAGCAACCCGGCGCGATGCCGCCGACGGGTCACGCGATTTCTCCCTCGGAAGTGGCGGTGCTGCGCGCATGGATTGCCGCCGGTGCTCCGCTGCCGGAAGGCGCGCCCGTGGTCCTCACGCCGCGCGGGCCGGGTCAGCGCTCGCGCTAAAGAATCGGAGACTGAGCTTAGTGCTTTGCCGGATGCTCGCCCTCGGCGGGCTTGGCTTCGCTGTGCGCTGCGGCTTCGTGCGTTCCCTCTTGATGCGCAGACTCGGCGTGATTGCCGACCTTGTGTTGATAATGCTCGGGCAACTCCGCAACGGTATGTTGCTCGCAGGCATTGAAGCTCAGTGCAAAGACGGCGGCGATCAGCGAAAGGATTTTCATGAGGCGCGGAAATTAGCGCGGGAAGCGCGGTTGCCAAGCGTTTCGTTACGGGCCGCGAAAGCTGCAACGCGCGGTGGGAGTTTCGTGCACGACGATCTCGGCAAGGCCGGGCAGTTGCGGGGAAAGTTTCGCCCAGAACCAGACGCACATATTTTCGATGGTCGGATTTTCGAGGCCGGGGATTTCGTTGAGGTAGGAATGGTCGAGCACGTCGAGCAGCGGCTTCATCGCGCGGGAAATATCCGCGTGATCGTAGAACCAGCCGGTCTTCGCATCGGCCTCGCCCTCGACGCTGATCTCCAGCTTGAAGCTGTGCCCGTGCATCCGGCGGCACTTGTGGCCCTCGGGCGCGGAAGGCAAAGTTTGCGCGGCCTCAAATTGAAAATCCTTGGTAAGTCGGAATCGCATCCGCGCATTTGAGCGACGGACGGGCCGTTGGGCACGGAGAAAATCCAAATCTGTCGAAAACCTTTTCCAAAACCCGCATTTCCGTTTTTGCTCTGCGCCATGTCCAGCAACCGCATTGACCAAACATTCGCACGCCTCCGCGCCGAGAAGCGCGCCGGCTTCATCGCTTACATCTGCGGCGGCGATCCTTCGCTCGACGCCACGCGCGAACTCGTCTGCTCCTTCGCCAATGCGGGCGTGGACCTCGTGGAAATCGGCGTTCCGTTTTCCGATCCGCTCGCCGATGGCGTGGTGAATCAAATGGCCAGCACGCGCGCACTCGCCGCCGGAGCCTGCTTGCGCGGCGTCCTCCAGTGCATCCGCGAAATTCGCACGCGCACGCAAATCCCCATCGTGCTCTACACCTACATGAACCCCGTCTATCGCTACGGCTTCGATACGTTCCTCGCCGATGCCGAGGCAGCGGGTGCGGACGGCGTGCTTTTTCTCGACCTCCCGCCGGATGAAGATTCCGCGAACCCCGAACTCCAAATGCACGGCGGTCTGAAACGCATCCGCCTCATCGCGCCAACCACACCCGAGCCGCGCATCGCCCTGCTCACGCGCGACGCCGGAGGTTTCATCTACTACGTCAGCCGCACGGGCGTCACCGGCGAGCGCAGCGACGTCGCGAGCGACATGGCCGCGCAAGTCGCCGTGATCAAAAAATACACGTCGCTCCCCGTCGCCGTCGGTTTCGGAGTCGGCACGCCCGAGCAAGTCCGCACCATCGCGAAATGCGCCGATGCTGTGGTCGTCGGCTCCGCCATCGTCAAACGCATCGCCGAATACGGCAGCGACCCGAAGCTCGTGGAAAAAGTCACCGCCTTCGTCGCCCCGCTCACCGCCGCGCTGCGGGAATCATAAAATGAATCGAAGCCAAAACCAGCGGCTGAAGACAGCCTATTGAACCTTCGCACTGTTTGCCTTCTTGAAAGCATCGAGCGCGCTCTCCCTCTGAGCAGGAGCCTTGGCCACGCCCTTCGTGGCAGCCTGCAATGCGCGACCGAAATTCGGATCAAACGGGTTGCCTGAAAAAATCAATCCGCCCGCCGCATCGAACACGTAAACGTGCGGAATGGTGTTCGACGGAATCGGGCTCTGAAGGTTATCCACGACCGTGTAGGTGAGTTTGTTTTGCGCAACCACCGCTTTCACTGCCTCCACCGGCCCGCCCTGCGCGTGTGCGCCGAAAACCACCATCTTGTCTTTGAGACGCTTTGAGATGTTTTCTATCTCCGGCAGGCTACGCAAACACGGCCCGCAGTGAACACCCCAAACATCAATGAGCACCGCCTTGCCCTTCGCATTATCCAGCGTGAGCTGCGGCCCGGTGATGTAGGCACCGAGCTTGAACTGGCTGATGTTATAGGCCAGTGGCGCAGGGGCAGCACCGAGGGTAAAAGAAGAAACGAAAAGGGCGAGACAAGTGAGCAGGGCTTTCATGAGCGCGAGCCTACGCACGCACAACGTGGAGACCAATCTAAAATCTGTCCACGTTGGAGCCGCCTATCGATCGCACTCGCCCATGACGAAGTCGAGGGAGCCGAGGATGCTGAAACATTCCTCAAATACACGGTAACTACTTATCAAGACGGACTGCTGTAGAGCATATCGTAAGTTTGAACGCACCCCGTTGCTCATACCCAGATTTCATCGAAAAGTATTCCTTCAGCTTCGTCTGGAATGGGAGCGGGTTTGCAGAAACTTTCTTACGCCATGGTTCCGTGAATCGTTCTGGATCCTCTGGTTCTGGGCGTGGTTGGCCGTGTTCGTTTTGCCAGGCCAGTGTCTGCGTGTCGTCCTTCCAAATTGGAAAACCGAATCTAGCCGAAAAATCTACGTCATCTGAAAACATACCGGTTCCAACGCAAATCGAACACACCGCAAGAGGCGAGGCTTTGCCCACGAGGCCGGGAAGTTTCGTTTCTACGAGTTGTTGCTGTGTCATCATTTTTGGCGTTTTCACTACTACGATTTCGCAGCCGGCGAGTGCCCCCGCGATTGACGCGGTAACGGTTAAATACTTTCCAGCAACGGCTGCTTTTTGAATCGCTGCTATGATTTCGTTGATGAGTTTTTCATCAAGTCGCCGGCCTTTCCAATTTTCAGCGTCAAGATCGGCAGCCCCGTCTCCGGATACTTTTCCAATGGTAAAATGCGCCGTCGAAAGCGACACAGGCCATGTTTTAACTGCATCAAGGCGCGTGATGATTGCGGTTTGTTCGTCCGGTGATTTCTCCGCAAGCGCAGCTGGAACTTGTATTGCTGCAAGTGCAGAGAGTCCACGAATGAGCATGGTCGTTTGACGCGAGGAAAATTTCTCCGTGTAGGGCAGTGGAATCGAAGGTTTTCCACTTGCGATTGCCATCGCATTTGCGCGCAGCCATTTTTTGTTGAGATAGCTCACAGTATGACTGCGCATTCCCCAGGTCGTTCGCTTCTTTCCTCCAATGGAAATGGAAAATAAAACCTCAGCGGTAAAATCGCCAATCGTGGTTTTCCGATTGCCTGCCCATGTGTCTAGAATGGGTGTTTCGTCTTGTAACAATGTGAGTATCGCTGCACGTGTCGCCGCATCGCTTGGAATAGGGAGCGCGCTGTCAAAGTTAAACATGCCATCGGTCTGCGGCTCATAAACGTTGCGCATGAACTGCATCATGCACTGTTTGCAGGTAGGTGTTCCCATTGTGGCAACAGTCTTGAGAATCGCAGCCTCCACTTCCACCGATGACCATCTTCCAAGTCCTGTAACTATGGCAAACAGTGCAGTTGATTCCTCGTCTTCGTTCATCGCTGCAATCTCAGTGAATTTCCTCGGCAGATCTCCGGGGTGGTTGATTGCAAGGTCTATCAACTTCATTTGAGCCGCACGCGTGTGCGCTTGTTGTCGCTTATCATCTTCTGTCTCCGGTTTGGTAGCATCCTGATATCTTTCGCGATATGCGTCGGTCCCGGCTTTCACCGCAGCACGCAAGTTTTTCGCGAAAGCAGCGTCTTGCGGAGCACGTTTCAAATATTCCTCAACCCTCACCAGCATCTCATCGAAAGAATTATACTCACTCCAGACTTTGGAATCGAGAAACAACTCCCTCAGTTTTGAAAGTGTCTCCTGACTGCCCTTATTGATGAGATAATCGAGGCTTTGATAAGACAGATTCCCAGCGTCGGCAGCTGCGTGGAGGTAAAACCAAGCGAGTTCTTCGTCGTTCTTCGCTAAAATGGTTTTCAGGAAAGCAGACACCAGCTTCATGCGTTCCTGCGGATTGCCCTCAATTTCCGACTCAACGTTATCAGTTAAAATTGGCCTGATCATGCGCCATGCGAGTTCACCCAACTCCCAAGGTCGCTGGAGACCATCGTAGCCCACTCCCCGTTCCGATTCATTGTGGGAAAAGCGACCTGATCCCCAGTGGTCATCCCTCCAACTTTCAACTCGCAGGAATCGCCGATCATCAATCAGTTTTTCCAAGGCGGAAACCAGTTCACGCTTTTTTGCAAGGAAGGCAGTGGTCGGATCGTCAAAAACCGCCTTTCCTCCCACCCTTACAAAAGCAGGGGATCCGCAAAACGCTCCGCGCCCCCTTTCATAGTGTTCGTGCTGTTTTACGTCAGTAATCAGCCAATTGCTGTTAAAAGGCAGCCTCTCAAACTGCTTCATGTTGATGTTCATCAAAAATTTCGCTGCTTCTTTTGCGTCACGCTCACCTGCACGGGTTGCCGCCTCTTGTTTCCGCATCCGAGTAGTAAACAAACGCGCAGCTGCTTGATTTTGCCAGCCATGGTGAAATCTCGCCACGAGAGCATCCAGAGCTTTCGTAGTGGCGGCAACGTCCCCGTTTTGAATCCAATCACGGACAATGGCTGCAAGTTGACCATCTGCAACGAGCGATACAGCAGCATCCAAAGCCGTCTCTTTTGATGGTGCCAGCGCGAGCGCTTGGGGCAGAATCTCTTTTACAATTTCCGCGTGTCCATGCCGCTGGAGTTCCGCGAGAAAGAGAAGCAAAACACCTGCGCTATTCACCCTTGATTCCGGTGTAGTGTCGGCTTCATCCAAGTCCTTCACGGCTGCGGGCAAAAGTTTGATATCCTCCTTAAGATTCGCCGGGCTGACAGAAACACTGAGCATTGCTCTTTCATCGTAAGGCTCGGTCATTCCTTCCCTCCACTTTCTGCCTCGAATGAGTCTCCCGCTGCCTGCCAGCAATTCCACCACGCCGTTCCGTTCAGAAAGCAACCATGCGTTACCCGAAAGCTGAAATTTGAAACTATTCGTGATCGCGTCGTAATCCTGACTCCCGGAAACAAAAACCTTCACCCACTTCGCGCCCTTTACATCGGGCAGTCCCAATTCAAAGAATTTTTCCAAGAGTTTCTCATCCTCCTTTTTCTCCTTCGCGAAGGTTGGGCTGCAACACATCGTGATATAGATGAGCAATCCGAAAATCGAATTCAAACGATGCCTGCTCGTCATGGCGCATGAGTGTCCGTGCAACTATGGACGAGCAAGGAGAAACGTAGAGTTCCAAGGCTGCTAACCGCAAATTCAGACTTTAGAATTTTCTCTAGAACTACCTCGAAACCTACCGATCACACTCACCCATCACGAAATCGAGGGAGCCTAGGATGCTGACTACGTCGCTCATCATGTGACCGGGCAGGATTTTTGGCAAGATGCTGAGATTGATGAACGAGGGGCTGCGGATTTTCAGACGGTAGGGTGTGCCGCCGCCTTTGCTGTAAATGTAGAAGCCGAGTTCGCCCTTTGGATTTTCCGCGCCGAAATAGACTTCGCCTGCGGGGGCTTTCACGCCTTCGGTGTGAAGGATGAAATGGTGGATGAGTTCCTCCATTTTCGTGAGCACCGTGGTTTTTGGCGGCGGGTAGTTTTTCGGATCGTCCACAAACCACGGGCCGCTAGGGAGAGTGTCGCAGACCTGGCGGATGATGCGGATGCTTTGTTTGATCTCCTCCATGCGGACGAGGTAGCGGTCATAGCTGTCGCCGACGCTGCCGAGCGGCACGTCGAAGTCATACTGCTCGTAGCCGAGGTAGGGCTGCTTTTTACGGATGTCGTGATCCACTCCGCTGCCACGGAGATTCGGGCCGCTGAGTCCGTAGGCGATGGCGTCTTCTTTCGAGATGGTGCCGATGTCTTTCGTGCGATCCACGAAGATGCGGTTTCGCGTGAGGAGCTTGTCGGTTTCGTCCACGACGGGGAGACATTCGTCACAAAATTTACGCACGGCAGCGAGGAAGCCGTCGGGTAAATCGCGCACCATTCCGCCGATGCGCGTCCAGCTCGTGGTGAAGCGCGCGCCGGTCATTTGCTCCATCAAGTTGTAGATGATTTCGCGCTGCTGGAACGTGTAGAGGAAAACGGTCATCGCGCCGGTATCCATCGCGAAGCAACCGATGCCGAGCAGGTGCGCGGAGACGCGTGCGAGTTCGCAACCGAGCACGCGCATGGCCTGACCGCGTGGCGGGAGTTCCCAGCCGAGGAGTTTTTCCACTGCCATCGCGTAGGCGACGTTGTTGGCGACGGGGGCCAGATAATCGAGCCGATCCGTGTAGGGCACGAACTGGTTGTAGGTCATGTTCTCCGCGATTTTTTCATCGCCGCGATGGAGGTAGCCGACGTCGGGCGTGGCCTTGGTGATGACTTCGCCGTCCATCTCGAGCACGAGACGGAGCACCCCGTGTGTCGCGGGATGCGAAGGGCCCATGTTGATGATGAGCTTTTCCCCAAGTGCGTCCCCTGTGCCCTCCAGACCTTGCTGGGTCTTGGTGAGAGCATCGGGCATTTCAAACTCGACAGTGCTGGCAGCCATACAGGCCGTCACGATGCGAGCCACTTCGAGTCAGCGCAAGCCGATTGTGATTTGTTTCACAAGCAGATGAAAAATAGAGCAGTTCTTTTGTTTCCCGGAGGACTCGCGGAGACTCTAGCTTGCAGCCAATGCGGGGTAGTCCGTGTAGCCTGCGGGTCCCGGCGAATAAAATGTCGCGGGATTGACTGCATTGAGAGGTGCGCCGGCGGCGATGCGCGCAGGTAGATCGGGATTTGCGAGGAAGCTCGTGCCAAATGCCACGGCGTCCACTTTGCCAGCGGCGACGGCTGCTGCGGCTTCCTCGGCGGTGTAGCCCATGTTGGAAATGACCACGCCTTTGAAATTCTCGCGGATGGGCGTGAGCACGTCGCCGTTTTGCTGCTGGAAAAAATCACCCCGCATCACGTGGAGGTAGGCGATGTGGAATTCGTTAAGTTTTTTCGCGAGCCATGTGCTGAGACCGACGGGATCGCTATCCACCATACTGTTGTAGCTGTTGAGCGTCGAGATGCGCAGACCCACGCGGTCGCTGCCAAAGACTTCGCTCACTGCGGCGACGACTTCCAGCATGAGACGCGCGCGATTTTCCACCGGGCCACCGTAGGGACCGGTGCGCTTGTTTGCTCCGTCGCGTAGAAATTCATCGAGCAAATAACCGTTCGCGCCGTGGACTTCCACGCCATCAAAGCCCGCTGCTTTTGCATTCACCGCCGCCTTTTTGAAACCGGCGATGATGCCGGGGATTTCGTCGTCGCGAAGTTCGCGCGGAGTGACATAGGGCTTCTTCCCTTCCGGCGTGTGGACTTCGTCGCCGACAATCGGAATCGCACTCGGCGCCACGGGCTGCGCGCCGTTGTTGAGCAAAGGATGACAGGCCCGCCCTCCGTGCCAGATTTGGAGAAAGATGCGTCCGCCTTTTGCGTGGACTGCGTCCGTCGTCTTGCGCCAGCCGTCCACCTGCGCCTGCGAGTAAATGCCCGGCTCCATCCAGAACGCGGAGTTTCCCTCCATCGCCATCGTGGCCTCCGCGATGATGAGTCCCGCGCTTGCACGCTGCGCATAGTAGGTCGCCATCAAATCACCGGGAACATGCTCCGCCTCCGCGCGGCAACGCGTGAGCGGAGCCAGGAGAATGCGGTTTGGTAAAGTGAGAGAGCCGATGGTGAGCGGGCTGAAGAGCGATGAATGTTGCATAGATTTTGTGCCGCGTGAGGAAGTAGGGGGCGTGCGCTGATTTGTCATCGGGAATCGCGCATCCGATCAAAGTATGGATGAGCGAAATGTGAATGACGTGACATTTTTCAAAATGCAGCGAGAGATGGTGCATGAAATCACAGCCGGGCCATTGCCGATGATCCGTCGTATCCTCAAAAAAATCCTGCTCGCGCCGATGGTCGTCATCGCGGCGATGATCATGTTCTTCGAGGAATGGCTGTGGAATCGCCTCACCGCCGCGACGGCGCGCATCGCACGCACGAGGGCTTTTCGCTGGATGGATGCGCGGCTCGCATCGCTGCCGAGCTATGGTGCATTGGCAGTGTTCCTCGTGCCGGGCGTGATGTTGCTGCCTGTGAAAATCGCGGCGCTTTATCTCATCACGCACGGACACGCGGGCGGCGGGCTGCTGATCATCATCACCGCGAAACTCATCGGCACGGCCATTGTCGCACACATCTTCTCCGTGTGCCGTCCGACTTTGCTCAAGGTGCGATGGTTCCGCCGACTCTATGAGTGGATCATCCGGCTGAAAAATCGCCTCTACGCCGCAATCAAAGCCATGCCCGCATGGGCTCTGGCTGTGCGCTGGAAGAACGCGATTCGCTCCCGCCTTCCGCGTAGAGGATTTCTTGCCCGCCGATGGAAAGCGGTCAGCCAAATCCTGCGCCGCAAGTTTTTAAGGAAAACATAACGCGCGCGTGCATGGTCGCGCCGACTACGCGGCGCTTGCCGTTTGTGAATAGTTCCGTGGGTTTCGCTATGCTTCACCCACGGCTACCATAGTTGCTGGTGCTACGCGCCATGTGGCTGCTTGAGTGCGGGCCGTATGCGTTTTTTTCTAAGCTGGTGTCGTCGCTTCGATTAAGTCATTTCGATTCCATGAAGACCTCCTATTTACGAAAGCTGCTCCCATTAGCCCTCACGATCTTGCTCACATTGCCTCGTATGATCTACGGCGTGGAGTCGTTGGGCACTGGAAACGCGAGCCTGCTCGGCGGCGACATCACCGACCCGGAGGATGATATTGTGGACAGCGGCTCGTGGGACGGAGGTGGTGGCGAGGAAGCGATGAAGCCCCAAAAATCGAATTGGCTGAAGATGAAGGCGACGCCCGTTGCGCCGCCGCATCAAAGTCATGCCTACCATAGCTGGCAGGGTCAGCCGCCGGTCGCGATTTTCCTGAACCACCCCGAGCAGCGGAAATGGTATCTCGGCTACAAGGACGGCGGACAGGGCGGGCCGACGGACACCGCGCCGTATTCCCTCGCGGTGCAGTTCAAGGATTCCTACCTGCTGACGCATTTCACGCTCACGACTTCGCCGGATTCGCCGGAGCGCGATCCGGTCAAATGGGCGATCCAAGGATCGAATACCGGGAACGACAATGATTGGACGGACATCTACCGGAACGATGGAAAAGATCGCGCCACCTCCAACTTGCCGGAAGCGCGAGCGGCGACGCAGCTTTTCACCTGCTTCGATTCGCGAAACATGGGGATGACTGTTTCCACTGCGGATGCTCAGAAGATCAACAAGAAGCTCGCCGGGAAAAAAATCGCGAAGGCGGACTTCAAAAAGCCGATGAAGTCCTACACGTGGTTCCGCATCGTCGTCTATGCGTGTGTGAATCCGAACTCGATGACGTATGCCGATTTCAATCACCCGCCGGGATTCGCAGTCGGACAGCTTGAGCTTTTCGGCAATCGCAGCGGAAGCGGAGGCGGTGCGGCGGGAAGTCCTGCTGCTGCCGGTGCAGCGGCTTTCACTCATGTGGAGCAAATCCGCCCGGCGGCATACAGCCCTGAATTTATCATCAGCTACTGGTGCGGCCCGCCGAAGTCGGAGACCACGCTGGAACGCTACAAGGAAATCGCGGATTGCGGATTCAATGTCGCCTATCCGGCGATTGATCATCTGTGGCAGCCGGGCAGCAAGGAGGCCGACGAGCACATTAAAAAATACCTCGATATGTGCCAGCAGGCTGGGCTGAAGGGATTTGTTTGGGACGGCAACATCCCGAAGGGTGAAGGCTGGCCGAAACCAACGCCATCGGACATTCCACAGATCGAACGAACGCTCGACGGCCTGATCGCAAAATATGCCTCGCATCCCGCGTTCATGGGCTACGTCCTCGGCGATGAAATGGGCATTGCGCAGCACGCGCGCCTAGGAGTCGTCACGCAGTATCTGCTCAAAAAAGATCCAAAGCATCTGCCCTATTACAATATGCTCCCGCTCTACGCATTTGCCAACCGCGAGGGAGAGTATCAAGCGATGGTGCAGGACTACATTGATACCGTGAAGCCCGGTCTCGTGAGCTGGGATCACTACCGCCAGATGTTCGAGGGCGGCGACGAAAACACCTACTGGAAGAATCTGCAAATGATGCGCGACCTGTGCGGGAAGGCGAAAATCCCTTTCAACCAAATCATCGTTTCACTGAAACACATGGGCTATCGCGAATGCAGTGAAGTGGACTTGCGCTGGCAGGTTTTCACCTCGCTCGCCTACGGTTCACGCGGCATCCAGTATTTTACATATTGGGATGTGAAGGAACTCGCGTGGGCGAATGCGCCTGCGCTGATGACCATTGACGGCAAGCGCGATGCAAAGTGGGAATACGCCAAAAAGATTAACCATCGCATCGCCAATCTCGGCAAAGTTCTCGTGAAACTTACCTCCACCGGAGTCTATGCAGTAGAGCAACTCAAACCCGGCCTGGTTGGACTCAGCGACACCGCTCCCATCAAATCCGCAGAAGGTGGCCCGCTTTTGCTCGGCTGCTTCGAGGATGCTTTGAAAAGACAGTTCGTCATGGTGGTAAACCGTTCCTTCCAGCAGAAGGTCACCGCGAAACTCACACTTGCCCCGAAGCTCATCACGACCGTGGAAATTTCGCAGGAAACCGGCGCACCCATGACATCCACACCGACCAACGGACAGCCCGTCGAAGTCGTGCTGGAGCCCGGCGAGGGAAGGCTCTTTGCGCTGCTGGAGTATATCAAAAAATAACCACCTCCCCGTCATTTTGATCTGACAAACATTCGGCGCGGCGATTTCCGCGATTGAAAAAACCAACCAACATACAAAAGCCCCAACGCATGAAACTCATCACAACATCCCTGCTCGGAATCCTCGCACTTTTCACCGCCAGCACTTTCGCGGCTGAGTTGAAATACGAAAGCATCCCCACATTTTTCGACAAGACGCCCGGCGATCAAATCCAAGGCCCCAGCCACGGCGGCCTCGTCATTGATAAAGCGGGCAACATCTACGTCACCACAGACACGCCGCGCGGCATCCTCGTCTTTTCGCCCGAGGGGAAATTCCAGCGTTCGTTCGGCCCGTCCAGCATCCACGCGCTCGAAATGCGCGAGGAGGACGGCGCGGAAGTCATCTACGCCGCGCGTCCCTCCGCGCATGAAGCCATCAAGCTCAAGCTCGACGGCACCATCGAGTGGTCCATCAAATATCCTGCGGACGCCAACACCTGCAAAAACGCAAATGGCTTCAATCCCTGCGCCGTCACCGTGGGCACCGACGGCTCCATCTACATCGCCGACGGCTACGGCTCGAATTACATCTACAAATTCGACAAGGAGCGCAAATTCGTGAAAGCATTTGGAGGGCCGGGCAAGGAGGAGGGAAAATTCAACACCTGCCACGGGATCGCATTCGACACGCGCGGAGAAAAACCGCTCCTCTTCGTCTGCAATCGCAACAACAACCGCGTCGAGTATTGGGACCTCGACGGCAACTTCGTGAGAGTGATCCAAAAGGATCTGCGGATGCCCGCCGCCGTCCACATCCGTGGCGAACAAGCACTCATCCCCGAGTTGCAAGGTCGCGCAACATTGCTCGACAAAACCGGCGCAATCATCGTCCAGGTCGGCGACAACCCCAACGAAAAGCAACGCGCCAACTACGGCCTCAAACAGGATCAATGGGCGGATGGCATCACCAATTCCCCGCACGGCGGCTCGATTGATAAGGATGGAAATTTGATCATCACCGAGTGGAGCCAATTCGGCCACCTGCACAAATTCCTGCTGAAAAAATAGCTGTCTGAATTACGCACACCGCAAATCAGCCAGTTCCAAAGAAGTTCACTACCAGACAATGAAACAACTCCATCTCATCGCGGTGAGCCTCGCTTTCGCCTGCACGCAAATCTCACCACTTTCGGCTGCGGAAACGAAGCCGGCGAAGAAGGCAAACCCCGCCGAGGTCGCCAAAAATCAAAAGGACGCCGCTGATTTTTTTGCGGGGCAGATATTGCGTTTGAAGATTGCCTTCACCCCCGAACAGAAGGCGAAGTTGGGCAGGGACGAACGCAATTATGCCGAGGGCACGATCAGCGAAGTCACCGCGTCGGGAGAATCTCCTGGCCAGAAGGTGATGGTAAAATTGAAAGGCTCGACGGGGACGTTCCAGCACCTCGGCGGCAGACCGTCGCTGACGCTGAACTTTGAAAAGCCCGAGGGGGGCACACGCTTTCATGGGATGAAGAAGCTTCACCTCAACAACGAGGTGCAGGACATCACGTTTTTTAGCGAACTCATTTCCGGCGAAGTTGCGCGGAAGGCCGGCGTTCCTGCATCGCGCTGCACCCATGTCTTTCTCGAACTGAATGGGCGCAACGTCGGCATTTACCTCGCAAAAGAGGCATTCACGAAGGATTTCCTGTCCGCCTTTTACAAGAACACCAAAGGCGATCTCTATGACGGTGGTTCCTACAAGGAAATCAACGAGAGCATGAAAAAGGATCAGGGCGACCCGAAGGACAACGCGGCACTCAAGGAACTCATTGCTGCGTGTCAGAACAAAGACCCCGACCCGGCGAAACGCTGGGAGCGGTTGAACAAAATTTTGGACGTGGAAAAATACATGAAGTTCACCGCCCTCGAAAGCGTCGTCTGCCACTGGGACGGCTACAATTATTTCAATCACAACAATTATCGCCTCTACCGCGATGCTGACACGGGCAAGTTCTCCTTTTTCATGCACGGGATGGACAATTGCTTCGGCGATGAAAATTTCTCGATGATTCCGAATTTTAAACTGCCACGCGGGCCGATGGTGGGCGCCGCGCTGATGAGTTGCCCGCAGGGCCCGCCGATGTATTGGGCGGCGGCGAAGAGCGCCTACGAGGCGATTAAAAAGGAGGACTGGGGCGCGCGAGTGGAGTTTGCGGGCACGCGACTGCGCGACGCCATCGCGGAAAAAGATCCGGCGCGCGCAACGCACTACTACGAGAGGACGGTAAAGCAGGCGATGCTCCGAATCCCGCGCCGGATTGCAAACGTCGGCCGGCAGCTTCAGGATCCATTCAAACCGTTTTTCATGGAAAAATCCGGGGTCAATGTCCCCAGAAACGCGTGGGTGCTCGACATCAGCACCGGCGGAAAGGGTGACATCGTGAAACTCGATGGACGCACCTGCCTGCACCTCGTTTCCACAGGCACGGGTGTGCCGGCGTGGAAGCAGAAAATTCAACTCGAAGCGGGCCGTTATCGCATGGGAAGCATCGTAGGTGTGCTCGGCGTTGAATCAAACGAGGACGAGCATGGTCGCGGCGGTGGCTTGTGGGTCACCGGTGCGCCCAAACGCTCGAACGTGCTGGAGGGCGATGGCGGCTTTCATCCGGGCGAAGCCGGCGGACAATCCATGGGCTACGAATTTGAAACCAAAGGCGGCGAGGTCGAGTTGGTGTTCGAGTTGCGCGCGAAGAAAGGCGAAGTCTGGCTCGCGCTGGATGGCTTCGGCATGACGCGCGGCGAATAAAAGCAACCGGGTCGATGAAATTTTCGCCGCGCTCAAAAACAATACTGCGGGCTCTGGCTGTATCCGCTCTGCTTTCCATCGTCCTGCGCGGCGTGGCACTCGCTGGCGACGCCCGCCCAACGCCTGAACAGGCGGCGTGGCAGGATCACGAAATCGGGATGTTCGTGCATTTTGCACATGCAACGAAGCTGGAAGAAGTGAACCCCGCGAAGCTCAACACTGACCAATGGGTGAGCACGGCGGAGGCGATGGGCGCGAAGTATTTCATGTTCGTCGCCAAGCACGAGGACGGCTTCTGCTGGTGGCAGACCGACACAAGCCCCTACAGCGTGAAGCACACACCGTGGCGCGATGGCAAAGGCGATGTGGTGAAAGAAATCTCCGACTCGTGCCGCAAGCGCGGGATGAAATTCGGAATCTACCTCAGCCCCGGCGATGGAGTTTATCACGCCGCCGTCCACGGCGTCTGCAAGACCCCGGCGGAGCAGGAAGTTTACAACAAGGTCTATCGCGTGCAGCTCACCGAACTGCTGACGCGCTACGGTGAAATCTGCGAAGTGTGGTTTGATGGCAGCACCGTCGCGGATGTCGGCGACATCCTGAAACAGCACTGCCCGAAGGCCATGGTTTTCCAAACGACACACGCCACGATCCGCTGGGTCGGAACCGAGCGCGGCGTGGCTCCCTATCCGGCGTGGAATGCAGTGCCGCTGGCGAGGGCGAAAACGGGCATCTCCACCGCGGCTGACGGTCGCCCCGACGGCGATGTGTGGCTGCCGAATGAATGTGACACACGCACGCGAGTCGGTGCGTGGTTCTGGTCGCCCGACCCGAAGAACAGGCTGAAGACTCTCGATGAACTCATCACGATTTACTACCAATCCGTCGGACGCGGCGCGCAACTTCTCCTGAACATCGGCCCCGATCCCGCGGGTCTGATTCCCGACGACGACGTGCAGCGCATGTGCGAATTCGGCGCGGAGGTGCGCAGGCGCTTCGGCAAAAGTCTGGCCGAGACCTCCGGCAAGGGCGACATGGTCGAACTCGATTTGAAACATCTCACGCGCATCGAACACGTCATCACGATGGAGCAGATTCTCGAAGGCGAACGCGTGCGCGAGTATGTGCTTGAAGGCTTCGCGGGCGATGCGTGGAAAGATCTCTGCAAGGGCACCGCAATCGGCCACAAAAGAATAGACCGCTTCGCACCGGTGGAAGTGAGCAAAGTCCGGCTGCGCGTCGTGAAGTCGTCAGCCGAGCCGCTCATCCGTAAACTCGCGGTTTTTGCGTCGACAGCAGTGGGTGAAAAATCAGCGGAGGTTTCGCAGAAGGACGAAGTGTCGGTGAAAGTCTGGCAGTGGTCGCCAAGCGATGTGGGGAGCGAATGGAAGACCGTGGACATTGACCTCACGCAACAGTGCGAGGACGCGTGCCCCTATCAGATTGATTTCCACGCTGCGGCGGGGAGCAAGCCGCTGGAGATTCAGTCGCTCAACCTTGTGTATGAAGGCACGCTCGTGCCGGGTTTCGTGCAGCGTGCGTCGCGTGGCGACGTCGAGCGCTACTATGTGACGATCACCGCGCTCGGAAAATCATTCGGCGTTCGCGCAGTCGTGCGCGCGGCAGACGGCGACAAGAATTCGCAAGGCACAGTGACCGTTGTCAGGCGACCACTGTGAACTTCGCAACAACCATGACACGCTGTCCCACGCCACGCCTAAACAGCATCAGTCTTGCAGCGATGGCAGTGCTGTCCCTCTTCATCGCCAGCGTGTTTGCCGAATCGCCGGAGGAGAAATTGGGACGGCCCACGCCCGAGCAGGCGGAGTGGCAGGATTTGGAACTGGGGCTTTTCATCCACTACGACATCCCGGTTTTCAAACCCGGCTGGGATCACCGGAACTATGACCAGCGCCCGGGGCCGGAAATTTTCAATCCCAAGAAACTCGACACCGACCAGTGGATGGAAGCGGCGAAGGCGATGGGCGCGAAATACGCCGTGTTCGTCGCCAAGCACGGGACAGGTTTCATGAACTGGCAGAGCGACCTTTATCCCTACGGCATGAAGCAATCGCCCTACAAGGACGGCAAGGGCGACATCGTGCGCGATTTCGTGAACTCTTGCCGCAAGTATGGCATCAAGCCCGGCATCTACGCGCACATGGGCTGCAACGGTTTTTTGGAAGTGGACAATCCCGGCCTCGTTCATCGCGGAAAAGGCGGCACGCCCGAGGAGCAGGCGCGCTACGCGAAAATCTGCGAGGGCATGTTGAACGAACTTTGGGGGAATTACGGCGAGTTATTTGAAGTGTGGTTCGACGGCGGCGTGCTCGACCCATCGAAGGGCGGCCCCGACATGCTGCCGATCCTCCACAAGCTGCAACCGCGCGCGATTGTCTTCCAAGGCCCCGCAGCGACCATTCGCTGGATTGGCAACGAGCGCGGCGTCGCGCCTTACCCGTGCTGGGCCACTGCGCCCGAGACGCGCGATTACCACAAAGCGGGCGACCCCAACGAACGCAAATGGCTCCCCGGCGAATGTGACGTGCCCCTTCGCGACGGCGTCTGGCTCTGGCAGCCGAACACCGAAAAGAGACTCTTCAGCGTCGAGCAATTGATGGACAAATATTACCGCAGCGTCGGGCGGAACTGCAATTTGCTCGTCAACGCGAACCCCGATCAAGACGGCCTGATTCCCGAGGTGGACATGAAACGCTACAAGGAATTCGGCGACGAAATACGAAGGCGTTTCGGCAAGTGCGTGGACGAAACATCCGGGAAAGGGAACACCGTCGAGCTGGATTTGAAACAACCCACCAGCCTCGATCACGCGATCCTCATGGAAGACATTCTCCAGGGCGAGCGCGTGCGCGACTATTGGCTCGAAGGTCTCGTCGGCGGAGAGTGGAAGCCGCTCGCACGCGGCTACTCCATCGGCCACAAACGCATCGAGAAGTTCTCGCCGACCGTGATGACAAAAATCCGCTGGCGCTGCGTGAAGTCCGCAGCCGAACCCATCATCCGCAAGCTCGCAGTCTTCTCGACCACCGATGCCGCGAGCGCCGACAAAACCCACTGACAAAACACCATGAACGTATCCCAAAACACTTCGCTCATCTCGCGAGTCCTCGCTGTTCTCTTTGCGGGCATTCCGCTCATCGCGACAGCGACGCAGCCGGGAAATGTGGCCCCGTCGCTCGTTCCGTGGCCGCAGAAAATCCAAGTCGGCGCAGCGAGCATTGGAATTGGAGCGCAAAGTAAAATCGTGGCGCGCACTGAGGAGCTGCGTCCACTCGCCGACGTGCTCGCGGGGGAAATTTCACTCGTCTCGGGGCTGCAACTCGCGGTGAAAGTCGGCACTCCTGGCGCGGGCGACATCTTTCTTTCGCTCGAGCCTTCGTTGAAAGGCGAAGCGCACAACTTCATCGTGTCCGATCGCGCGAAAATCGAGGGCGGCAACTACGCTGCCGTCGCACTCGGCACGACGACACTGCTCCAGTCACTTCAAATCCGCAGCGGCAAAGTTTTTTTACCGGTGATGTCCGTCGAGGACGCGCCGCAGACGGAATATCGCGGGCTGTTTGTGGACGTGGCGCGCCAGTATCACTCGCTCTCGAACCTCCGGCAAATGGTGCAGCTCTGCCGGCTCTACAAAATCCGCTACCTGCATCTGCATCTCACCGACGATCAGTCCATCATGTTCCCATCGAAGGTGTATCCGAAGCTCGCGACACAAAATCAGCACGGCGGGAAAACCTACACCATCGAGGAACTCAAGGACCTCGTCGCATTCGCCGATGCGCGCGGCGTGACCATCATCCCCGAGCTGGACGTGCCCGGCCACTCCGCCGCGATGAACCGCGCGATGCGCGACTTGTTTATGATCAAAGGCACAAAGCCCTACGAGCACCACGCCTCGATCAACTTTGCAAAGGCCGAGGTCATGCAGGCGCTGGAAACCATCGTCGCGGAAATGTGCGAGGTGTTTAAAAGCAGCCCGTATTTCCACATCGGCGGCGACGAGGCGGATCTCGCCTTCGCCAATCAAAACGAGGACTTCAAAGCGTCGTTCGCAAAATACAACCTGCCCAACCAGCACCAGCTCTACAGAAAGTTTGTCGCCGACATGGACGAGATCGTGAAGAAAAACGGCAAGCAGATGCTCGTCTGGGAAGGCTTCGGTCGCGAGGCGGGCTCGCCGATCCAAATCCCGAAGGACGTAATCGTCATGGCCTACGAAATTCGCTTCTACCAACCGGACAAATTGGTGAAGGACGGCTACAAAGTCATCAACGCATCATGGACGCCGATGTATGTGGTCA
This sequence comes from uncultured Spartobacteria bacterium, assembly GCA_903929475.1. Classification (GTDB taxonomy): domain Bacteria; phylum Verrucomicrobiota; class Verrucomicrobiia; order Chthoniobacterales; family Chthoniobacteraceae; genus SXWH01. The sequence goes on along the minus strand of CAIYUV010000203.1, from coordinate 27,624 downwards.
ACGGCGGACGCTCCACGGAGGAAATTTTCGCGTGGCAGTCGCGGCAGTTCAAACCCTTCGGCGCAAAAGCCGAGGACAAAGGCGTCATCCTCCCTCCCGAGGCACCGCTTTTCGGCGCGCAGATGTGCGCGTGGGAGCAAAAAGAAAACGTCGAGCTTCCAAATTTGCGCCACCGCCTCGCAACGATGAGCGAGCGCGTCTGGAATCAAAACGCGACCCGCAGCTACGAAGAATTTTCACGCAGCATGGAATCCACCGACCGCGTGTTGGACGCACTCGTCCATCAAATCACCGTCCACAGCGAAGGCACGCGCATCGCCGGCGAGCAAAAATTCAGCAGCGAAGTCACCCTGACCGTCGCCCTCGCGCCCGGCGCAAAAGGAACCGCCCGCTACACACTCGACGGCAAAGACCCCACGCCCGCATCCGCCGCGTGCGACGCCCCCATCCGCATCGCCAGCACCACAAACTTCAAAGCGCGACTCTTTGACGCCGAAGGCAAACCCCTCGGCTACCCCTTTGCCGCGCGTTACGAAATCCAGCCCGTCACCCCCCGCTAAAAGCCCCGCACGTGCAGCGACGTGCCCGGCGAAAACCAGTCACCAATCACCAGTCGCCAGTCACCGCCCCGCAAACACTGCAACTTCACAAAATCGCCCCGCCGCTTGCGCCCCCACTACCACCGCATCCCCGACACCTGCGCATACTCCGTCGAATTTTGCCCATACTGGCCCTTCACCGATTGCTTAATCGCCGCAAACTTCGCCGCAAGACCCGTCCCCTCCTCGTAAAACGCCGCCTTGCGCGCCTGCTTCGCCGCATCCAGCGCCGACTCCGCCGTGCCCACCTGCCCATTCAGCGCATCAAACTGCCCCGCGAGCGCCGTGAGCGACGCCGCCGAGATCGCCACATCCGGCGGTGAAAAACCCGCCAGCCCATTCACCAGCGCCACCAGCGATTTGAAACTCGACGCCATCTCCGCAAAACTCCCATTCCCCGCACCGCGCCCCGCCCGCTCCCGCACCGGCGACGCGCCCCCCGCCGCCGCCGCCATCTTCGCCCGCCGGGACGACGCGCGCACATTGCGCACCCGGTCGCCCAGCTCCTTCATCCTCGGAAACTCCAGCTTCCACGCCGCGTTCGCCTTCACGTAACCCAACACCCGCGTCGTCAAACTGCGCACCGCCTTCGCCATCGCCGACCGCTCCGTCCGGGACGACGAAATCTCCGTCTCCAGCGACCCAATCTCATCCAGCAAAGACGACATCGCATCCAGCGACGCCCCGAACGGCCCCGGTGCCAGACTCCCATCCGCCGGAGCAAACCCCGGCGAAAAACCGGAAACCGCAATGAACAAAACACGCCCCTTTTGGAGGCGATTGGCAAAGGATCTTAGCGAAGTGGACATGGTGTGTGGGTGAAGGGTGGTTGGTAACTGGTGAATAGTGAATGGTGAATGGTGACTGGTGAATGGTGACTGGTGAATGTCCTCCGCGAAGCCCAAGTCCATCCTCGTCCATGCCCGTCCATAAAGGCCCCGCCAGAGAAAGTGAAACCCTTGCGAAAAAAGCGGGAGATTTTATGGCCGCTCGGAGCATCACTACGCCAAAGCGGAAGATGCGAGAGCCGAAAAAGAAAATCTGAGAGCCGAAGTTTGAGAGGCGAAACGCGAAAAGGCAAAACTTTGCAGCCAAATGGAAAACCACTAAGGCAGAAAGTAAGAATCATAAAGCTAAAACTGAAATACCAATGCCAAATGCAGAAAGTCCAGCACAAAATGCAGACAATCTAGCGCGAAATGCAAACTATCTTGCACAAAATGCAAACTGTCTTGAACAAAATGCAAACTATCTTACGCGAAATGCAAACTGTATTGCACAAAATGTAATCTTTCTATGATTAAATGCAGAATGTATTGTTTAAAATGCAGAGTCTCTATATCAAAATGCATTCTTGCTTTTATTTAATGCATGTTGCATCACGCACAAGAACATCTGCATTTCACAAAAAAAACTATTGCATTTCTCAAAAGCTACTCTGCATTTTGTTCAATACGCACTGCATTTTGTTTAAGTTATTTTGCATTTTGTTCAATACACACTGCATTTCGCACAAGAAACTCTACATTACACACAAGAAACGTTCAACCAGCCACAAACCTCTCACTTTAACCAACAATCGTCTCCCATTTCCATGTAAGCATCTCCCCTATTAAGGCAAGCGCCTCCTTTTTTGAAGCAAGAATCTCCCATTTTGAGACAAGCATTTCCCATTTTGAAGCAATAATCTCCCATTTTGAGACAAGTATTTCCCATTTTGAAGGTCGCTCCCCCACTCTGCTGCCGCCCCTCCGGGGCTTTATCGTTTGTGGGCATGATCCGGTGGTTATCACCACCGGCTAATGGCTGGCAGTCCCTCCGGGACTCATTCGCGGTTCCTTTTTATATCGGGCAATCTCTCCGAGACTCATTCGCGGCTCCCTTTTATGTCAGGCAGTCCCTCCGGGACTCATTCGCGGCTCCCTTTTTATATCGGGCAATCTCTCCGGGACTCATTCGCGGCTCCCTTTTATGTCAGGCAGTCCCTCCGGGACTCATTCGCGGCTCCTTTTTATCTCGGGCACTCTCTCCGGGACTCATTCGCGGCTCCCTTTATCGCGCAAACGATGACCACCGTGAAGGACATGAAGAGGATGAAGGCGGAAGCGCCGCCCATTTCTCCGACAGCGACGCCACATCGGAGGCAAGCGTTTCACCTTTTCCAGCAAGGGATGCCGACGATTCACCAGTCACCATTCACCAGTCACCAAATGCTCCCCGTTCTTTGCGTCTTTGCGCCTTTGCGTGAGGAAAAATGTGCGAAGTGCCGCTACGTGAGACACGCCATGCGGTCGCAGTTTTCGGCGAAGGGGCGCTGGGGTTTGAGGTCCAGTTCTTCGAGTAATGCGAGGTCGCTGTCTTTTTCGGGGTTGGCGGCGGTGAGGAGTTTGTCGCCGTAGAAGATGCTGTTGGCGCCGGCGAAGAAGCAGAGGGCCTGGGCTTCGCGGGTGAGGCGGGTGCGCCCGGCGCTGAGGCGGACTTTTGCGCGCGGCAGCGCGATGCGTGTGGTGGCGATGAGGCGGACAAGCTGGAAGATGTCCACGGGCGCTTGTTCCTCGAGGGGCGTGCCGGGCATGGGCATGAGGCAGTTGATGGGGACGCTCTCGGGCGCGGGGCTGAAGTTGGTGAGGACTTCGAGCATTTTGAGGCGGTCGTCTTCGGTTTCGCCGAGGCCGATGATGCCGCCGCAGCAGACGCTCATGCCGGCGTCTTGCACGTGGCCGATGGTGTCGAGCCGATCTTGAAAGGTGTGGGTGGTGACGATGTTGGGGTAGTGTTCGGGGGAGGTATCAATGTTGTGGTTGTAGGCGGTGACGCCTGCGGCTTTGAGCTGGCGCGCCTCGCCTGCGCCGAGCTGGCCGAGGGTGACGCAGACTTCCATGCCGAGTTTGGAGACGCGGCGGATGCTTTCGAGCACGCTTTCAAAACGGGGATCGCCTTCGCGCACGCCTTTCCACGCAGCGCCCATGCAGAACCGGGTGGAGCCATTTTCTTTCGCACGAATGGCGACTTCTTCCACGGCGTCGGGTGTCATGAGCGTTTCGCGCTGGACGCCGGTGTTGTAGCGGGCCGATTGCGCGCAGTAGCCGCAGTCTTCGGAGCAGCCGCCGGTTTTGATGGAGAGGAGGGTGCAAAGCTGGACTTCGTTCTCTTTCCAATGCGCCAAGTAGGCGGCGCGTGCGCGCGAGAGGAGGTCGAAGAACGGTGTGGAGTAGATGGTTTGCAGCTCGTGGAGCGTCATGGCGGCGGAGTGGATGGTATGTTTGGAAAATGTCGGGCGTCAGCGTGTCCAGTGGCCCATGGCGGTGGCGGGGACGGGGAGTTCTTCGGTGAGATACTGTGATTTGCCGACGAAGCCCCACATGGGGACGCCGGTTGCGGCGCGCCATTTCTGGCTCATGCTTTCGCCGGTGTAGCAGCCCCAACTGCGCACGAGGGCGTCGCTGGTGAAGAGGCTGCGGTTGATTTTTCCGAGTTCGCTTTCGTGGAGCCAACATTTGCTGCCGCTATCAATGACGTTGGAGTAGTCGAACATGAAGCAGGCTTTGTTGCTGTGGCCGAAATACTCGAAGCCGTTGATTTTTACGCGGTCGCGCGGCTGGCCGTAGTTGAGGTAGTTGACGAGCTGGCTGGCGCTGTCGAACCACATGAGCTTGATGTGAAAGGTGTCGCGCACGCTTGCGACGAGCGCGGTGTAGTCGCGGTTGTCCTGCCGGCTGCGCGTGAGATACGCGGGGCGATAGACGAGCCAGGTGATTTGCTGGTCGGGGCGCGCGGTTTTGATTTGCTCGATGCGGATGCGCGCGGCGCGGACGAAGTTGGCCCACCAGTTGTCGTGCGGTGAGGCTTTCCATTTCTCCCACACCCAAAGCGAGACGCCACCACTGACGATGATGGTTTCGCCGGGCTGCACGGGTTCTTTTGCGTCCTCCGCGTGCAGCGTGATGGCGGCGAAAACGATGACGAGTAGAATGCGAAGCGTGTAAAGCATGGCGGTGAGACAAGACGAATGACGACGGCGGGCGCGTTTGTCAGTTCCTTTTCGCGTTTTCGCCTGCGCGATCTTTTGGGCGATGGTTTAGACGCCGGGGCCGTCCTGTGGCATGCCGAGCTTGGCGCGGAGGCGGTTGATTTCCTCGCGCATGACGTCGCGCCGAGCCTGCAGGACGCTGACGTGCTGCTTGGCGCGTTCGAGGCCGGTCTTCACGGCATCGAGTTCGCTCCTGAGGGTGTCGCGCTCGGCTTCAATGGCGCCGAGTTGATCGAAGCTCTGCTCGACCTGCGCTTCGAGATCGTTGACGCGCGAGCGGCTCTGTTCTTTTTCGATGCGGATCTGGCGGGCTTGTTCCTGCAACGCGCCGAGTTCTGCGGCGGCTTTCGTCAGCTTGTCCCCAAGGCGTGTGCGTTCCTCTTCGCTGAGCTTCGCTTTTTCCTGCGCTGTCTGCACGGCACGCTCGGCGGCATCAATGCGAGCCTGCGCCTCCTGGCTGATGCGGAGCGCCTCGGTCACTTGCTCGGAGAGGACGGAAATTTCACGCTCTCTCTCGACGACGCTCGTCGCGAGTGTATCGCGGTGTTTGCGAATCTCGCGAATCTCTTTTTCGAAGGCGGCGGACTGTGTGGTTGCAGCTTCGCTGGCCTGCTTTGCGGTGGCCACTTCGCGTTCGCGGGCGTGGAGTTCGTCGAGCAATCCGTCCACGCGCTGCTGAAGCTCGCGGGATTCTTCGTGAAATTCATCGGCGCTCGACTTGAGGCGTTCCCGCTCGGCGACAAGCGTCATTTTTTCCTCGTGCGAACGGGAGATTTCCGACTTTGCCGCCTCGATGGCGTGCCCCATTTTTTCGAGGGACTGCTCCCGCTCCGAGGCAAGCTGCGCTGCTTGATCGCGCTCGCGGCGCGCAGCCTCGAAGACGCGGGTGAGTTCGTTGATTTGCGTGCGCAACTGCTGCGCCTCCGCCCGTGCCGCGTCCAGTTCGGCGGGCAGTGCCTCGACGCCGCGCACTTTCTTTAGAAGCTCGTCGCGTTCGCGCTGCACCTCTGCGAGTTGCCGCTTCCATTCCTCGGAATGTGCATCCGCCTGCTTGTGGCGCGTCTGGAGCGAGGTCACCTCCGCGCGAAGGGAATCCGCGTCATGGCACGCCTCGGAAATCGCGAGCGTCATCTTGCCGCGTTCGGAGGTGAGAGCGGCGAGTTGCTCGCGCAGACTGGCCATGGCGTTGAGCTTGATGGAAAATTCATCCCGCTCCCGCTGGAGCGCGGCGACACTTGCGTTCAGTTCCTCGATTTGCTTCCCCGCCTGTTCATCCTTTGCAGGCTCCTGCTCGCGCGCATTGCGCAGCCCGTCGCGCTCGGCGGCCAGCGTGGAAAGATCGGCGCGCAGCTTCTTCAATTCATCCGCGGCCTTTTCGTTTTCAGAACGAAAAGTTTCGCGCTCGGCCTGCGCACGCTCGACTTCGCTCTGCGCCTTTTCAGCCGCTTCACGAAGCTTCTGCGACTCGGCAACGGCTGCATCGAGTTCCGTCTTCCGTTTTTCCAGCTCTGCATAAAGCCCGTCCGCGCTTCCAGCCAGCACCGCCAGTTCCCTGCGCACGGCGACTTCCACCGGGTTCCACTCCGTCGCCGGGATGACGAGCGTGCTCCGGCACATCGGGCAATCCACGCGCACACCGGCGGCAGAAGAATCAACGACGATCTTCTGTGAGCACTCGGGACAGCGGAATTTGATGTCTGGCATCGGATGGGTTAGCAAAGGCGCAAAGCCTAGTCTGTTAGCAGAAGTTAGAAAGCGTTTCCAATGCCGCCAACGGAAAAATTTACCTCACATCAGACTGCTGCACCCCGTGAGCGGTGGAAATCAGCGTGTCAGGCCACCTGCAAATTCGTGTGGAGCAGGCGCAAGGTTTGCTGAAAGGCGGCGTCAGTTGCGCCTCACACACTTTCCATGAACGCCGGAACAGCACCCGCTCCAAAAGCATCCAAAAGCAAAGAACTCGCAGAAACCGAGGCCGACTTGAAGTGCGAGGCCGCTGCCATCGAAAAACTCCGTGTGCAACTTTCAGCGCAGGGCGCGTCGGCGGACAAAAAACAAGTGGCCGAGTTCGCCAAACGGCAAAAGGCGTATCTGGATCGGAAGATTGAATTTGAAAAACTCAAGCGCAGCACCGACAACGGCACGCCCGAACCGGCAAGCGCGCAAGCCGCAACACAGGCTCCCGCGCAAAAACAGAAAGCCCGGCCGGAGAAACCAGCGCCCGCACCACGCGAAAAAACTCCGTTCGCAGAACCGGCAAAGCCGCCAAAATCGGAAACTCCCCGCGCAAAGGAACCCACCCGTTCGGCGAATAAATCCTCCTCGCACTGTGTATGGTGGCTCCTGCTCGCGGCTGCAGCCGGTCTTGTCGCATGGCTGATGCGCTAAACACCTGTCGCTATCCTCTTGCCGTGCGCGTGTAATTTTCCCCACCCTGCGCGCCGCATGAAAGACTACCGCTTCAAACGCCTCTTCAATCCGCAGACGAACCGCTGCTTCGATGTCGCCGTGGATCATGGCTTCTTCAATGAGCCCACTTTTTTGCAGGGCATCGAAAATCTCGCCGAGGCCGTGAAAACGCTCGTCGCCGCCGCGCCCGACGCCATCCAACTCACAATCGGTCAGGCGCACTATCTGCAATCGCTCCCCGTCCGACCAAAGCCCGCGCTCGTCCTCCGCACCGACGTCGCCAACGTCTATGGCGCGAACCTTCCGCGCACACTTTTTTCGCGCATGATAGACAACGCCGTCGAACAAGCCGTGCGCCTCGACGCAGCGTGCGTCGTCGTAAATTTATTCCGAATACCCGGCGAACCCGAAGTCACCGACCAGTGCATCGAAAACATCATCAAACTCAAGCCGCAGTGCGAACGTCACTGCGTGCCGCTAATGATCGAGCCGCTCGTCTTTCAGCCAAACACCAAAGCCGGCGGCTACATGGTGGACGGCGACCCGCAAAAAATCATCCCGCTCGTCCGGCAGGCGTGTGAATTGGGCGCGGACATCATCAAGGCCGACCCGACTGATAATGTGGACGACTATCACAAAGTCATCGAAACCGCCGGGTGCATCCCCGTCCTCGTGCGCGGCGGGGGAAAAGCGAGCGACGCCGAGATTCTCACACGCACCGAAAAGCTCATGCAACAAGGCGCGGCGGGCATCGTCTATGGCCGCAACATCATCCAGCACACCGACCCCGCCGGGATGACGCGCGCACTCATGTCCATCGTCCACGAAGGCGCAAACGCCGAAGCAGCCGCCAAGCACATCCGCAAATAAGCGATGCAGCGAAGAGGGCTTCCGGCGCGTGTTACTCCAGTGAGTATTAAGCGGATTTTGGAACGATCCAAATCTCCCCATTGCGTAACTCGACCGGATAGCGCGGCAGCGCGCGCGGCGGCGGGCCGGTGAGCACACGGCCATCCTGCGCGCTGAAAAATCCCTCGTGGCACGGGCAGTAAAATTGCCGCTTCTCGTGCTGATAATTCACCGGGCACATGAGGTGGGTGCAGCTCTGGCTGTAGGCCGCAAATTCTTTTTCCCCGAGCCGCACAAGGATCGCGGGATGATGCTCGGTCGGATACGCGAAGAGCTTGTAGCCGCCGACCGGCACGTCCGCGACGCGCGCGACGAGTTTCGGTTCAGTCGCTGTGGGCATGGGAAAAAGTTTGTCCTTCGCGAGAAAGCCCGCGCCGACGGCAAGAGCGGAGCCACACGCGACTTTGCAAAACTGGCGCCGCGTCACGTCGTGCTCGTCCGACTGGCGGACGGGGTAATTGGATTTCCAATGAGGTTGGTCGGACATGGTCGTGGAAAAAATTACGGCGTCGCTTTTTGCCAGCCCAGCTTCGGGGCCGAGTAAATCGAGAGAAACACGGCATCCTCGCCGCCATCATTGATCGCACCGTGGACTTGGTGATGTTCCGCGACATCCACCTGCCCCGCGCGGATCGTCGCCCGCTCGCCATTGCCGAGATAGTAGCTCAGCGAGCCACGCAGCATTACCCACGTGTCCTGCCCGTCCGGGTGAATGTGCGCGGGGACTTCCTGCCCCGGACGCACACCCCACACGGCGATGCTCGAATGTTCGGTAATCGCAATCTCGGTGACGGTCGCCTTCTCGTCCGAAAAACGGACGAGCGATTCGGGATCCAGTGTTCGCTTACTCATGGCATTTGCAGTGGCTGCCGCAGGGCGTTGCGGGCTTGTTGAAAATTCCGGGCAGTTCATCCCACACCGCGCCACTCGCCGCATCCGGCGCACCGACGCGGGAAAGCTCAAACGGATCAAAGTCCTTTCCCTCCCATGGAAGAAAGTCGAGCACCTCGAACGGCAGCGCCTTCAGCTCAGGCGTGGTCATCATGTTCACCTTCGTCCGCACGGTTTGCCGGCCGAATTGAAATTCATTCACCGGCTTCTCCCGCCGCGCCTGCGCGACCGACTCGCGGGTGCCGTAATAGAGCGCGCCGCTCGGGCAGACGGTCGCGCACATCGGCTTCTTGCCGACGCTCGTGCGGTCGTAGCACATGTCGCACTTCATCATCAGATCCATCTCGACCTTCATCTTCGGCACGCCGAACGGGCACGCGATCACGCAGTTCGAACACGCGATGCAGCGCGGCTTCGCGGCGCTGTGGACGATGCCGTGGTCGTCCTGCTTGATCGCATCCGCCGGGCAGACGCGCGCGCAAGTGGGATCCTCGCAGTGCATGCACACGACCGGCGCGGTCTGCACGCCGGTGGGCCGGTCAACGTATTCGAGGTGGATCATGGACTGCCCGCGATGCGTCCCGCATTCCGCACACGCCGCAACGCAAGCCTGGCAACCGATGCAGCGCGAGGGATCGAGGAAGAATTCGTTGCCGTTCAAAGTGGCGGTCATGGAGAAGCGCTCAGTTCACAGTGCTCAGTGCTCAGATCTTTTGTTTCGATCACCCTCAGCCGACTGAGCACTGAGCACTGAGGACTGAGCACTTTGTTTTTCCGGCTGAGCGTCGGAGACCTTCTCCACGCGGCAGGCACAGACCTTGAACTCAGGAATCTTCGAGATCGGATCGATTGCGCGGTTCGTCACGAGATTGGCAGCCTTCTTGCCCGGCCAATGATACGGGATGAAAACCGTGTCGGGCCGGATCGTCGTCACCACCAGCGCGGGAAGGATGATCTCACCGCGGCGCGTGAGCACCTTCACGATGTCGCGGTTCTTGATGCCAAGCTTGTCGGCAAGCAGCGGATGCAGCTCGCACAGCGGCTCGGGGTATTGCTTCACGAGGGCGGGAATGCGCCTCGTCTGCGTGCCGCTGAGATACTGCGAGACGACGCGACCGGTCGTGAAAAAGAGCGGATACTCCGCGTCCACGTCCTCAGCCGGTGGCCGATATTCGTAAGCGTGGAACTTCGCCCTGCCGTCCGGATGATGAAACTTCCCGCCCTCGAAAAGCCGCGGCGTGCCGGGATGATCAGGCGCGGGACACGGCCAGAAGATGCCCATGTTATTCTCGATCCTCTCGTAAGTCATCCCGCTGTAATCAATCGGTCCGCCCTTCGACGCCGCGGTAAGCTCGGTGAAAATCTCGCCAACATTTTTGTAATTGAACCACTTTTCCTTGCCGAGCCGCTTGGCGAGTTCGCAGATGATCCACCAGTCCACCCGCGCGTCACCGGGCGGTGACACCGAATTGCGCAGGCGCACGCAGCGGCCTTCGCCCTTCGTCACCGTGCCCTCGTCCTCCTCCTGGAGCGAGCCGGCGAGCACGACGTCGGCGTAGCGCGCGGTTTCACTCATGAAAAAATCGATGCAGGCGAAGAACTCCAGCTTTTCGAGCGCCTTGCGCGTGCGCTCGGAGTCGGGAATCGAGACAAGCGGATTGAAGCTGATCGAGAGCAGGCCCTTGATCTCGCCGCGCTCGATCGCATCAATGATCTCGCACGCGGTGAGCCCCTGCTTCGGCAGTGCGGGCTCGGGGATTTTCCAAAAGTCCGCGATGAACTCGCGGTGCTCCGGCTTGTTGATGTCACGCCCGCCGGGGAGCTGGTTGCAGCGCTGGCCGTGCTCGCGTCCGCCCTGTCCATTTCCCTGCCCGGTGATCGTGCCGTAGCCGCAGCCGGGCTTTCCGATGCGGCCGGTGGCGAGGACGAGATTTATGTAAGTGAGCACGTTCTCGACCCCCTTGGTGTGATGCTCGATTCCTCGCGCGTGCAACAGCATCGAAGTCTCCGCGGGGCCCCACATCTCGGCTGCGGCGATGATGCTCTTCGCCGGGACGCCTGTGATTTTCTCCGTCACCTCCGGCGTGTAGCGCTTCACGAGTTCGCGCACTTTGTCAAAGTCCTGCGTGTGCTCCGCGATGAATTTCTCATCCGTCCACCCGCGCTCGATCATCACGTGAAGGATGCCATTCGCCAGTGCGCTGTCGCGGCCCGGACGCACCGGGAGAAAAAGGTCCGCCGTGCGCGCGATAGGCGTGATGCGCGGATCGATCACGATGATTTTTGCGCCGTTGTCGCGCGCCCGCCAGACGTAGTCGGTGAGGATTGGGAAGCACTCGGCGAGGTTCGTGCCCGTGAGGATGATCACCTTTGCAAGCGGGATGTCGCTCCACGGATTCGCCGCGCGATCCACGCCGAACGCCATGCGGTTCGCCGCGCCCGCGCTGACCATGCAGAGGCGTCCGTTGTAATCAATGTTCGCAGTTTGCAGCGCGATGCGCGCGAACTTACCGTTGAGATAAGCCTTCTCGTTTGTCATCGAAGCGCCGCCGAGGAACGCAACAGAATCCTTGCCGTGCTTTTCCTGGATGGCGCGCAGCGAGTCCGCCGTCTTGTTGATCGCCTCATACCAGCCCACCGCGCGAAACCCGTCTTCGCTCCGCATGAGCGGGCTCATCAGCCGGTCGGCATGATCGTTCTGCATGTAACGCAGCACGCCCTTCGGGCAGAGCTTGCCCTGGTTCACGGGAAATTCGTCCCACGGCTCGAAGCCGACGACCTTGTTGTGTTTGACCTTGAGCTGGATGCCGCACTGCACGCCGCAGAAGCAGCAATGCGTCTTCACGAGCTTGTCCGGCTCGCTCACGTCGGTCCAGTCGGGCGGCATCGCCCGGTTCGTCGTCGGGCCGTAGAGCTCGATGTATTTTTCTTCGGGTAAGGTCAGCTTGGCCATTGGAATTAAATCCTGTCGTGTGAGCCGCAGGCCATCGCCGCGGAAAGTTTCACTCCCTCTTTTCCCACTCGCGCACCTCTCCAGCGACGAGGCGGAAGAGCGGATGATGCAGCGGAATTTCGATGCTGCGGAAGCTTTTCAGCCGATCCGGATCGCGAACCTTCAGCTTTCGCCGGAGATGTTCCCACTCGTAGAGCAACTGCCCTTTCGTCTCCGCGATTTCCCCCTCGAAGCGCGCCTCGCCGATCTTCGACGCATTGAAAGAATACCCGCGCTGCTCCGCCTCGCGATGCACTTCCGCGAGATAGCTCGCGAGTGCCGCCGCCGGTTCCGGCGTCGCGAGGAAGCGCGCGAGCTGCGGGTGATGCCGGTAGCCGCGTGTGCGTCCGAGCACGACAGCCTGCGCGAGCAGCGCCTCGCGCCAGAGCGCCACGAGCCCCTTCGCGTCGAGATGCTGCGGGTGAATTGTCCAGAGTCGCATGAGTGCTCATCGGCCTACACTCCTTCCCTGGTTCAGCGCAAGAAGCCCGCGCCTGCACGCCGGGCAAATGTCCTGATAATGCACTTCTCCCTGCGCGCCCGTGAAGCGGTAATCGAAGCCGAGTTCGTCGAGCACGGTCTTCAGATCGGCGACGTGCATCGCGCTCGCGAAATCCTCACCGCAGCGCCGGCAATGCGCGCGCTCACCGGCAGCGCCGACCTTCTTATAGCGGCTCACGCACAGCGAACACGTCCGCTGGAACATGTGGAAAAGTTTTCCAAACGGAATGTAGAGCAGCAGCGAGACGACGCTGACCATGTGGACGATCGCCCACAGTCCGTGCCCGCGCCCGGCGAGGAATTTGTAGCTCACCGCGAGCGCAAGCCCGGTCACGGCGACGGCGAAGATGAGGATCAGCGGCAGGATGTCCTCGGCAAAGGTCTGCGTCGCGCGTTCGCCCGGATCGGTGAAGCGCCGCCACGCCGCCATTGCGAGTCCGATGAGCACGAGCACGGCGGAGATGTTCAGCAGATTGAATATCAGAAACGCCTTCACGCCGTGGATGCTGAAGCTGTCCACATTCATGCCGAGAGCGACGACGCGATACGTCTCCGCATCGCCGCCGAGCGGCTCGAAGTGAATCCACCCGAACACGAGCGGAAACGTGATCGCAAACGCGAGCGTGCATCCGCCTGAGAGGCACAGGTGCATGACCCAGCGGAAGCCTCCGCGACGGCGGATGAAATCCTGCGCGATGAAATTTTTCGCCAGCGCGAAGCCGAGCGTGCCCGCGCCGTGCGGGAAGAGTGGCTGTGACGCCCCCGTCGCAGTCCGTTTCGGCGACGCCTCGTCGCCGGACTCCGCACGCGGCGAGGGCGTCGCAGCCACAGTGCCTGTGCGCCGGAAGAACAGCTCAAACCCACGCTTGAAATACATCCGCGACGGCGGTCGTTGTGCCCACACCGCAAAGCGATAGCCGACGGCAAACGCCGCGATGAGCGTGCCGAGCGCGTAGCCCGTGAGCGCGGGATCGAAATGGCGCATCCACGTCGAGCCGATCGCGATGGCCGCGAAAGTCGCGAGCGTGAGCGTGATGCCTGCGATGAGCGCAGTCCGGTTGGCGTTCCTCATTGCGGGCACCTCCATGAGACCCGCGAGGCTTTGGAGTGCGCCAGCCCTCTGGCGCTTTGCGGAAGAGGCGAAGCCGCGGTGGGCGAAGCGTGGGTAGGCGGATTGCTATCCGCCACGCCGCGTCGCTCCGCTCCTGCTAAAGCGCCAGAGGGCTGGCGCACTCCAAAAGATGCCGCGCCGTCCACGTGCCTACTCATTGCTAAAAATCTCCTGCAGTTTTTTGACATCCTGCCGCGTGGTGAACGATTGGAAGCTCTCGTGCTTCTCGCGATGCCGCAGATACGCGCACAGCATTTTTTCAATCGTGACCGGCAGGTCGCCCGCCGCCACGCCGTTGAAAACCTGCCTGCCGACCGCCTGGTTTTTCCCGAAGCCTCCGCCGACGAAGACGTGGTAGCCGTCCATGCTTTCACCGCCGACTTTCACCTTCGTGCCGAGCAGTCCGATGTCGCCCATGTAGTGCTGCGCGCAGGAATTTGGGCAGCCGGTGAGGTGGATGTTCACGGGCTGATCCAGCTCCAGTTTGCGTTCGAGATACTTGCCGAGCGCGAGCGCGTGCTCCTTCGTGCAGGACTGTGCAAATTTGCAGTAGCTGTTCCCCGTGCAGGCGATGATTCCGCTCGTGATGTTCGACTGCCGCCAGCCGAGGCCCGCCTTGTCGAGCGCGCGCTTCACTGTGGGCACAAATGCGTCGGGGACGTTCGGGATGATCAGGTTTTGCCACACGGTGAGCCGCACTTCGCCGGAGCCGTAAAGGTCGGCGATTTCCGCGAGGCGGATCATTTGCTTCGGCGTGATCTGTCCGACGGGAATCGTGACGCCGACGTAGTTCAGCCCGCGCTGCTTCTGCGGGTAGTCGCCGACGTGCGTGTGCGGGAGCGTCTGGCTCGGGTAGAGCATCTGCGCCGCGTCGAATGGAGCGCGCGTGAGCGTAAAGCCGAGCAGCTTTTCTGTTTCGCCGATGTATTGATCGAACGTCCATTTTTCGAGGAGATGCTTCAGCCGCGCCTTCTTGCGGTCGCTGCGGTTGCCATTCGCGATGAAGACGCGCACAAGCGCGGCGACGACCTTGTTGATCTGCGCGGGCGGCACGATCACGCCGATATCGCGTGCGAACGCCTTGTGCCCCGTCGCGCCGCCGAGTGCGATTCGGAAGAACACCTCGTCGCCGACCTTCACCGCCTTCACGCCGATGTCGTTCGTGTCCTCGACCGAGCCGATGAGCCCGCCGCCATCGTAGGCGATGTTGAATTTCCGCGGCATGTCGTAAAACGCGCGGTCATTGATGATGACCTGCGCAATGTCGTGGACGAACGGCATCACATCAATCAGTTCGACGGGATCAATGCCCGAGGTCGGGTTCGCCGTGAGGTTGCGGATGTTGTCCGCGCCCGAGCCGCGCGTGTGCAGGCCGACACTCTGCACGCGGCGCAGAAATTCCGGCGTGTCCTTCGGCGCGATGAGCCGCATCTGCAAATTCGCGCGCGTGGTGATCTGCACGTAGCCGGTCGTGAGTTCCTTCGCGATGTGCGCAAGTTCGCGGAGTTGGAAAGTCCGCAGCACGCCACCTGGAATCCGCAGCCGCGCCATGAAAGCGTCCTTCACCGGCGTGAGGAAAAAGAGGCCGTTCCATTTGAAACGGAAGATTTCCTCCTTGTCCGGTGCCTTGTTCGTGACCGCGTTTTCGATGAGCTGCTGATACGCGTCGAGCGGATGCAGTTCACGCTTCACGCGCTCCTCGAATATCAAATCCTCAGTCGCGGGGGACTTTTCTACATCGGCGAAACGCTCGCCACGCACAGCGGCGCCCGCGAATAGTCCTGTAAGATATTCTTTCTGCTCTGCGCTGAAATTCTGTCCTGCGAGTTGTGAGGCTATGCTGCTCATTTAGTAGACGTCACGTTGATACCGTTTGTCGGACTTTAGTTTCGCCACGTAAGCCTTCGCATCGTCGGCGGATTTGCCTCCGGCCCTTTCGATGACGGTGTGCAGCGCGGCGTCCACATCCTTCGCCATGCGCGAGGCGTCGCCGCAGACGTAGAAATGCGCGCCGTCCTCCAGCCACGACCACAGTTCGCTCGCAGCTTCGAGCATTCGTGTCTGCACGTAGAGTTTTTCCGCCTGATCACGACTGAATGCCAGATCGAGACGTGTGAGGTGTCCGTCCTTTTGCCAGCCGGTAAGTTGATCCTCGTAGAGAAAATCCGTCGCGCGTTTCTGGTCGCCGAAGAAGAGCCAGTTGCGTCCCTTCGCGCCAATGGCCAGCCGCTCTTCGAGGAATGCCCGGAACGGCGCAATGCCGGTGCCGGGACCGACCATAATCATCGGCGTGTCGTTGTCCGCCGGTGGTTTGAAACCGTGCGATGGCTGGATAAATACAGGCGCGCGGCCTGTGTCGCCAACGCGGTCGGCGAGAAAAGTGGAGGCCACACCGCCACGCACGCGCCCGTGGGATTCGTAGCGCACGGCGTTTACGGTGAGATTCACTTCGTCCACGTGCGCCTTGAGCGATGACGAGATGCTGTAAAGTCGAGGCGCGAGTTTTTTCAGCAGAGGCACAAGCTCGGAAGATGTGAGCGGTTTAGTAATGGCAGCGAGCAGGTCAATGATTTCGCGTCCATAGAGCCATTGTTTCAGATCAGTCTTGCGCTCTGGCGCAAGCAGAGCGGCGAGTTCCGGGTAGCGTTGTGCAGCGGTGGTGAGCAGTTCGTTGGAGGGCTTGGTGATGTCGAAGTGCTGCGTGAGCGCGAGGCGGAGCGGTATTTCTTTTTCACCTGCTTTCACGGCCTCTTCGCCATCGCTGCCGAGCACGGTGAGTAATTCGCTCACAAGTGCGGGGCAGTTGCTTGGGAAGACGCCGAGCGCGTCGCCGACTTCGTAGCTGAGGCCGCTGCCAGCGAGGCCCAGCTCGAAATGACGCACGTCCTTGGCGCTGCCAGCGCGGCTGAGTTGCACGTTTTTCAGCAGCGGTGCGGGAAATGGGTTTTTGCGGTCGTAGGTGCCGGAGATTGACAGGGGCATCTCGCCTGTGGCGGCACTCGTCACAGCCGGGACGGGCTGTGCCACATTCTCTCCGAGCGCGGCGAAGACACCGTTTGTCCATTCCGCGACGGGCGTCTCGTAGTCCACGTCGCAGTCCTTCCGCTCATGGACGCGCTTTGCGCCCAGCGAAGCGAGGCGCTCGTCGCAGTTTTTTCCGAATGCGCAAAACTCCGCGTAATTCGTGTCGCCAAGCGCGAGCACGCTGTAGCGGAGATGTTCCAGACGAGGTGCAGTTTCCATTTTCAGCCAGTTCCAGAATGCCTGCGCGGGATCGGGCGGCTCGCCGTCGCCATAGGTGCTGGTGATGACGAGCACGTTGCTTTCCTTCGTCCACTCGACGCTCTCGTATTTCTCCATGCTCACGATTTTCGGCGCGAAGCCGCGACTCTCTGCGACTTTGGCGGTCTTCTTCGCGAGTCCCTCAGCAGTGCCGGTCTGGCTGCCATAGAGCAAGAGGAGCGGCTGTTTCGCTTGTGCGTTTTGCGTGGCGGCGAGTGCGCCTTCGAGCGAGGGACTGCTATTGGCGTCGGAAAAAACACCAGCGAGAAAACCATTGAGCCATGCGCGTTGCTCGGCGGTGAAAGGTGCGGTCTCGGGAATGAATGGGATGCGGTTCATCGGTGCGAGGTCACGAGTTTGAAAATGAGCGCGATGCACGCGGCGAGAAGCAGCCAGAAGCCTGTGCGGTAAAACTTGAGCGGGTCGCGCTCGAGGAGGGACGCGTCCTTTTGAAAGAAGGGCTCGACGCGATCCGAGTGATCGAGATCAAAGGCCAGCTCGCTGAAGTGGCGGTAGCGCCGCGCGGGCTCGATGCTGATCGCGCGTAGGATGACGTGGTCGAGCCACGGCGGAATGTTCGCATTGCGCACGCTCGGCGGCTTCGGCGCATGGAAGACGGGCGTCTGGAAACGTTCGATTTCGCCGAAGGGAAACGCGCGAGTAAGCGCTTCGTAGAGGGTGACGCCGATGGCGAAAATCTCGGTTCGTTCGGAGAGCGGCTCGCCGTGAAAACGCTCCGGCGCGAGGTAGCTGGCCGTGCCTGCGCGCGAGGTGACGCTGAAAACTTCCGCAGCGCTGCCTAGGTCAATCAACTTGAAGCGCAACCGGTCGTAGTCCGAGACGACGAGCACATTCTCGGGCTTCACATCGCCATGCACGAGGTCGAGGCCGAGCAGGCGCTGGCTGGCCGTGCAGAGCATCCTGCCGAGCGCGACTGCCTCATCGGCGCCGAGTGCGCGCGCTTTTAGCACGCTCTTCAGGCTGGGGGCCTCGACGAATTCCTGGACGTAGTAGCGGGCGGTGGCCCGCTCCGGCGTGAATGAGGCGACAAAAGGCTCCGGCGCTGCCTCGGCGGCGCGCTGGGCGTTCCATTCCTCCTTGATGAAACGAGCGAGAATCTCTTCGTCATCGCGCGCTTCGAGCGGGGCAAATTTGAGCGTCCAGCGCTGCTCGTCTTTCATCGCGAGCCAGACGCGGTCGCTGTGCTGGAACGAACGGACGAGTTCGTAGCCGTCTATGACATCGCCCTTGCGTAGTGTATCGGGAATCGGGAGCGGGTTCTGGCTCACGGCGCGCAGCCTACCAGTTCTGGCAATATCAATCACGATCGCGCTCGCATCGTCGAGCGTCTCCTCGGTGGCGAGTTCGCGTGCGTGCTGCACAATGGCGCGCGCAGCGGTGTGATGTTCGAGTTGCTTCGAGAGAATATCGTGGCTCAGCACGTTGGAGACGCCGTCGGAGCAAAGAAACGCGATGTCGCCGTCGCGCAGTTCCGTCTCGAAGCAATGCGGCTCGACCTCAGGCGCGAGGCCGATGGCGCGCTGGAGCACGTGGGAGAAGGTGCTGTCGTTGATGACATGGTCGTGTGAAAGTTGCGAGAGTTGGCCGCCGCGAGAGAGATAGACGCGCGAGTCTCCGACGTTCAGGCCGAAGAGGCGGTTGCCCTCGATGACTGCGACCGAGAGCGTGGAAATCATCTCCGGCGCGGAGTGCCGCACGAGCGACTCGTGGTGCAGTGTGTGGTTGATAATCTTTGTAAATTCACTGAGTGCCTTCTGCGGACTCCAGCTCGCAGGGCGCACGGCGTAGTTGCTCATTAGCGACTTCACGATCCGCGTGGACGCCTCACGCGCATCGCGTGCCGCGCCCGCACCGTCGGCAAGCACGGCGATCACGGTCTCGTCCCACGCCTTCACTGCGAAGGAGTCGTCGGATTCCGCGCCATCACGTTTTGCGAGACCGAAACTGGTGAGGTTCACTTTCAAAAATTTTCTGGAATCAAATCCGTGCCGCCGCAACTGCGCCCCACGTCGTGCGCCAGCGGGTTTTTACGAAGTTCAGTCCGACAAGCGCAAAGATGCAGAGGCTTGCGAAGATGAGCAGGCCGGTAAGGTAGCTACCGAAGTGCTGCTTGCTCTGGCCCATCATGTTTGCGAGCAGGAATCCGCCGAGGCCGCCGCCGCAGCCGACGAGGCCGGTCATCAGCCCGAGTTCCTTGCCGAAGCGCTGGGGGAGCAGTTGAAAGACGGAGCCGTTGCCCATGCCGAATGCACCGCACGCAACAAAAAACGCGGCGACATTGAGGTAAAGATTTTCCACTAGTCCGCCAAGCACGAGCGCGACGCATGCGACGGTGTAATAGACATGCAGCGAGCGGATGCCGCCGATGCGATCCGAAATCGCGCCGCCAATCGGCCGACCGAGTGCGCCGATGGCCGTGCAGAGCGCGACGAGGTCGCCGGCCTGCGAGGGCGAGAGGTGAAAGCGATCCTTGAAATACATGCCGAGCGAATATGCGAGTCCGACGAAGCCGCCGAACGTGACGGTGTAAAAAAAGCAAAACCAGTGGACATCCTTGTCACGGAACATGCGGAAGTAGTCGCCCAGTTTTTTCGGCGTCGCCGGATTCGGCGGCTCCTTGGAAAAAATGATGTAAATCGCGAGCACGAAGAACGCGGGGATGAGCGCGAAGCCGAACACGGACTGCCAGCCGTAGGCTGCGGCGAGACGTGGCGCGAGGAGCGAATCAATCACGACGCCGATGTTGCCCGCGCCCGCAAGGCCCATCACGAGGCCCTGCATGTTTGGCGGATACCAGCGCCCGGCCTGCGGCATCGCGACCGCGAAGCTCGCGCCCGCGACGCCGAGCACCGCGCCCATCGCGAGCGTGGCTTCGTAATTTTTCAGCCCGAAGTGCCACGCCACGCCGAGACCGGTCATCACGATGAGCTGCGCGATGATCCCTGTGCGCTTCGCACCGATGCGGTCCACGAGCAGTCCGAGAGCGAGACGGAACACGCCGCCAAAAAGAATCGGCACCGAGACCATGAAGAACCGCTGCTGCGCGCTGAGATTCAGCGACTCCGGCGCGGCGATCTGGTTCGCGAGGACGCCGAGGAGCGTCCAGACCATGAAGCTGTAGTCGAAGTAGAGGAACGCCGTGACGAGCGTCGGGAAGTGGCCGGCTTTTTTGAGTGTGGTGAGGTTCAAGAGCGTGTGTGTTTTTGGTTTTTGTGATGCACCCCGAAAGGCACGCGGCCCCCTTAGCTGCTACGATGCCAGCTTGGCTCCTACGGCATAATGAACGAGTCTCGAAATATTCATGGAAACAATGAAAGCGATTCATTCTTCCACCAGAAGCCCGCTGACAAAGGGCTGCGATGTGATCTTTCACCATACAAACCTGCCGAATCACACCCACGCCCACTCAAATATTTTAACAAACCTCGCAGCGCCGCACTCAGAAAGTGTGTCTAGTTTTGCACAGCCTGCGCAGCTTGTGTGTGCAAAATACGCCGCCTGAACGGCGGGGATGCGCTGATCTGCCCCAAGACAAGAAGCTTCCCGCACGCATCCGCCGCCGTCGGCGAATTGTTGCTTTAGAACGTGATCGTGGCTTGCAAGTAGCCGAAGTCCGCGTCGTCGCTCGGGCCTGTGTCGGCGAGATAATCGCCAGCCCAGAAGTGGCTGTAGCCAGCTTCAAAGGTCAGCCATTTCGTCGCTGCGTAGGTGGCGGTAACGTCCACCTCGGAACCCGCATAGTTGCTTGCTGCACGGGCGGCAGGCGTGAGCGGTCGGACGGTGGCGACTCCGTTTGCCCGATACCATGAGTCGTCTGTGCTCGCGAGCCAGAAGGCGTGATACTCGGCTTTCAGGCCCAGCTTTTTAGTCGGCTCACATTTGAAGTTCACACCGAGGTCGTGCATGTTCTGCCACGAAAAAACATCCATCTGGCCGTAGAATTTGTGGTTCGTCGGAAAGAGATTTTGGAATGTCTCGGTGTCACTGTCAGTCGGATCCTTATCACCGGATCCGTAATTATATTCGATGCCGAGGCGCGGCATCAACGCCGTGTCGAACGTGTAGCCGACACCCGCATGAACTGCGAATGCGGTAAGATCCTTGTCTTTTACCTCGCCGGTCTGGAATGCGAACTCGGCATCGTAATCAAAGCCCACCGGCTTCGTAGCTACTGGTGCAACCGTGGCCTTGCCGTCCTTGCTGAGTCCACTGGCCTGCGCAGATGCAAATACGCCGGGCTTGGATTTCACGCGCACGCCGAGGGTGAGGAAGTTCGTGGTCGTGGTCGGGAAATTCTCATGCAGATGGAATGCGTATAGGTCCGTGGTCTGCACCGGGATGGCCGTGGTGGAAAAATACAGGCCGCTGAAGACCTGTTCGCGCTTGGTTTCGTTGCCATTAAAAAGATCGCTTTGGTTGTAGCTGCCGTTCTCTGGCACAACCACGCTGGAACCGAAGGCATCAATGCTCCAGTCTGCGGCTTTGTAACTGAGCTTCACTGCGTCGAAAGTGCGCGCGATGTTGTTCCACTCGGAAGCACCGACGAGCCGCTCATCGCCAAACGAGAGCACCTGCCTGCCGATTTTTATGCCCCACGGAATTTCCTTCGTATTGCCGATTTCGATGTAGGCCTGACGCAGGTCGAAAGTATCGTCACCCTCGGCACCGATCAATCCGGGGATGTCGGCGCGGTCGCTGAGCCATTCACGGCTGTCCTGCGCCTGCGCGTAGATTTTCAGCCAGTCCGTCGGCTTGAGTGTGATGCCGATGCGGAAGCGCTGCTCAAACCAATTGTCATCGGTGAGGGCGCGAGCGCCGTCATTGAAGTCGAAGTTATTTTCGCGGATTTCCCAGCGCAGGCGTTCCTGCACGTCGAAGACAATCTTGCCGTCGCAAAACGAGAGCAGCGGCAGTGGATCAGATTTTTGTGGAGCAGGAGCTGTTGCAGTTCCTGCGATAGCGTTGCCGGCGAAGAGGGCGGCGGCAAACAGTGAGGTGATGTGTGGTGTCAGGTTTGGTTTCATTGGTTATGGTTGTGTTGTTGTTCCGGGTGAAAAGGTTTTTTACACGCCCTTGTCGGTGCGGTGAAAAGTAGTCGCTCCGTATTTTCAGGGCTTAGCGAAAATTGCCAAGAACCGCACCTTGGTTGATGTCCTCGTATCGGCAGTGTGGCGATGTGTGTAGTCGTTTTCGTTGTCAAAATATGGCGGTTTGTTGTTTGGATGAAATTGGGTTCAGAAGGCTGCGACGGTGGACAACTGCTGAGCTACGGGTGCTGCATAAGGGATGCGCTCGTGCGCGCCGACTTCGAGGAAATTGATGAGCCGCGAGCGCAGTGGCGCGTAGTCCGCGTGCTCCATGATTGCCTTGCGCTCGCGCGGACGCGGAAAATTCACCGGCACGATGTCGCCGATGGTCGCCTCGGGGCCGTCCGTCATGCACACGACGCGATCCGAGAGA
The DNA here is from genome assembly GCA_903929475.1 of uncultured Spartobacteria bacterium. Classification (GTDB taxonomy): domain Bacteria; phylum Verrucomicrobiota; class Verrucomicrobiia; order Chthoniobacterales; family Chthoniobacteraceae; genus SXWH01. The sequence goes on along the minus strand of CAIYUV010000203.1, from coordinate 5,419 downwards.
AACAGCGACTCGTCCACGTCGTGCGTGACCATGAGCGCGGTGATGCGCTCCTTGCGCCACAGCGAAAGGAGCACCTGCTGCAGTTCGTAACGCGTGAGCGCGTCGAGCATGCCGAACGGCTCGTCGAGCAGCAGCATCCGCGGTTTCAGCGCAAAGGCGCGCGCAATGCCGACGCGCTGGCGCATGCCCTGTGAAAGTTCCGCAGGCCGCTTGTGCATCGCTTCGCCGAGGCCGACGACGGTGAGGTAATACTCGGCGATCTGCCGCCGCTCGTCCTTGCTTGCGGTGTAGAAGACCTGGTTGATGCCGAGCATCACATTCTCAAACGCCGACATCCACGGGAGCAGCGACGGTGATTGAAAAACCATGCCGCGATCCGGTCCGGGTCCGGTGAGTTCCTTTCCTGCGAGAATGATGCCGCCATCGGTGACACTGCTGAGGCCCGCGACCATCGAGAGCACGGTGCTCTTGCCGCAGCCGGAGTGGCCGATGAGGCAGACGAATTCGCCCTTCTGAATCTTGAGGTTGAAGTCCTTCACGATGATCGCCGGTCCTTTCGGCGAGGAATACGTCTTGCCGAGCTGTGAAAGTTCGCAGTAGGCGCTCATTTCTCTACCTCCACTTCCGCAGTTTTGATCTCACTGCGACGGATCGGCCCGCGCCGTCCCGACCATCCGAATGGCGGACGCGACACGGAGATGTCCTCCGGCTCGATGTCCGGCAGCACGAGTTTCTTGTCGAGCGTGGTCTTCCTGTTGTGCGCGCTCTTGAGCAGATACTCGACGAGTTCGAGGCGGATGCGTTTGAAGTCCGGATGATCCGCGATCGTCTTGCGATCGCGCGGGCGCGGGATCGTGATCGGAATGGACATGCCGAGCGTGGCGTTCGGTCCCGCAGTGAGCGGGATGACTCGATCCGCGAGGAGGAGCGCCTCGTCGGGATCATTCGTGATGAGCACGATCGTCGTGTCGTCCTCGCGCTTGATGCGCGTGACCTCGTCCTGGAGGTTTGCGCGCGTGAGCGCATCGAGCGCGCTGAGCGGTTCGTCGAGCAGCAGCACGCGCGGCCCCGTCGCGAGCGCGCGAGCCACGGCCACGCGCTGGCGCATCCCGCCGGAAAGTTCGCGCGGCAGCTTACCCGCTGCTGGTGTGAGATTCACGAGGGCGATGTATTTTTCCACCTGCTGCTTGCGCTGCGCGGGCGTCCACTGCGGGAAGATCTGATCCACGGCGAGGGCGATGTTTTCATGCACCGTGAGCCACGGCAGCAGGCTGTAGTTTTGAAACACGATCCCGCGCTCTGGTCCCGGCCCCGTGATCGGCTTGCCCTCGAATCGCGCCGCACCCTTGTCTGGCGCGATGAGTCCGCTGAGCAGATTGATGAGCGTCGTCTTTCCCGCGCCGGAAAATCCGACAATCGCGACGAACTCGCCCTGCTCCACCTCGATGTTGATGTCCGACAGAACCTCCGTGCGGTTCCACTTCGGGCCGTATCCTTTGAATGCGCGTTCGATTTCTAAGAGAGACATGATGGTGTGGGCCTCACGCAAAGACGCGGAGACGCAAAGAATTTCGATTCGCACGTCGTTCGTGACTGGGGCAGAAGCGGCGGCGTATGACTGAAAATGAAATCGCTACTACCGTCGTTGATGCTGCCCTCCGCGTTCACACCAAGACAGGGCCGGGGCTTCTCGAAACCGTCTATGAAGTCGCGCTTGCCCATGAATTGCGGAAGCGCGGCTTGCAGGTAGAGAGACAGGTTCCCGTGCCGATTCAGTATGATGACATCACGTTCGATGAGGGCTTTCGCGCGGACCTCATCATCGAGGGGAAGTTCATCGTGGAATTGAAGTCGGTCGAGGTTCTGCCTGCGGTCGCTGGCAAGCAATTGCTGACTTATCTTCGCTTGAAAGATTGCCGACTCGGGTTGCTCATCAATTTCGGCGAAGTGCTCCTCAAAAATGGCATCAAGCGTGTGGTGAACGGTCTTGAAGAGTGAGCCGTGCAGGGACTGTGACCGTGAATTTTGCCTCACGCAAAGACGCGGAGACGCAAAGAGGCTTTCGTTTTTCGATGCACACTCGCAATTGCGTGCATAAACGTCCGATTTCACGGAATGGCTCCGCAACGGAATCCTTTGCGTCTTTGCGTCTTTGCGTGAGGTCATAAATTAAGCGGTTTTGAATCGGGATTCCACGAGCGACATCAGGCGGTCGAGCAAGAGGCCGACGATGCCGATGGTGAGGATGCAGAGGATGATTCGCGAGTAGCTGCCCGCGTTGTATTCCTGCCAAAGAAAGCCGCCGACTCCGGGGCGGCCGGTGAGCATTTCCACTGCAACGATGACGAGCCATGCGATGCCGAGCGAAAGGCGGAAGCCGGTGAACATATAGGGCAGCGTCGCCGGCAGGAGCACTTTGAAGAGCGTCTTGGCACGCGACAGCTTGAGCACTTTCGCGACGTTCAAGTAATCCTGCGGCACAGCGCGAACACCCACGGCGGTGTTCATCACGGCGGGCCACATCGAACAGACTGCGATGGTAAATAGCGCCGCCGCATCGCTTGCTCCAAAAACGGTCTTTCCACCGCCATCCATCAATTTCACGGAGCTGAACAACACGAGACCGAGCGGAAACCACGCGAGCGGCGACACGGGGCGCAGCACCTGGGTGATGGGATCCATCGCCTTCGTGAATGTCTTCGACAGCCCGAGGCAGAATCCGAGTGGCGTGCCGATGATGAGCGCGATGAAGTATCCCTGCATCACGAGGCTCAGCGAGAGCTTCGTGAAAGCGAGGATGCCCTGATCCAGTTCGCCGCGTTTGGCAAATGGCTCGGTGATATACGGCTTGCTTGCCTTCCATGCTTCGGAGGGCGTCGGCAAATCGGGCGAGATGCCTGTCTTCACACTCTTCGTCACCGGGTCGCCAAATTCGTCCACGGTCTTTCGTGTCTCGATGCGTCCCGCGATGATGAGCCAGAGCAGCAGGAATCCACCAAGGCCGATGAGCGGAAGCAGCAGACTGTCGAGTTTGTAGCGTTTGATGAAATCCATGTTTTAGGATTTGAGACTCTTGACTGCAAAGCTCGCGGCGTAGGCTTCCATGTCGCCCTTGGGGTCAAATTTACCGCCGTCGAAAAATGTCTCCGGCGTCTCGTCAGCGATGCGGCCCTTGATGCCGAGTTCCTTCATCGCCTCTTCGTAAATGTCGCCGCGCATGACCTGCTTTGCCACCGCCTCGTATTCCGGCGCGCCTGCGGTGAAGCCCCATCGGCGGAGCTGCGTGAGCCACCACTTCGCAAATTTTGCCTGCGGGTAGTTGCAGTTCCTGTCGCTAAACATCATGTAGTTCGGGTCTTTAAATTTGCGCCCGTCGCCCATGATGTATTTGCCCTGCAAGCGACCGAGGATCGTTTCCGGCGGGCAGTTGATGTAGGTCGCCGCGCTCACGATTTTCGCCTGCTCCTCGCGGTTTTCCATTTTGTCGAGCCACACGCTCGCCTCGTGCAGCGCCTTGAGCACGGCCTTTACTGTCTTCGGGTTTTTGCCGGCGAACTCCTCCGTGAACGCGCAAACTTTTTCCGGGTGATCCTTCCAGATGCCCTGCGTGGTGATCGCGGTAAAACCGATCTCCTCCGCGATGGCGCGCGCATTCCACGGCTCGCCCACGCAATAGCCGTCCATCTTGCCGACCTTCATGTTTGCCACCATCTGCGGCGGCGGGATCGTGATGAGTGAAATGTCTGCGCCAGCGCCTGCGGCGTCACCCGGGTGGATGCCGCCCGCGGCGAGCCAGTAGCGCAACCACATCGCGTGAGTGCCGGGCGGAAACGTCATTGCAAATGTCATCGGCGTGCCGCCGGCCTTCGCTGCATCCACGAGCGGCTTCAGCGCCTTCGGGTCATCTGCCACTTTACCGGCAAGTTCCTTTTTCAAAGTGATCGCCTGTCCGTTGCGATTCATGATCCACGGCACGACCATTGGTTTTTTGGGCGCGCCGCCGAGCCCCATCGTGCTGGCGATGGGCATACCGAGCAGCATGTGCGTGGCCTGAATATCGCCGTTGCCGAGCGAATCGCGAATCGCCGCCCAGCTTGCTCCTTTGCTGACCGTCGAGTTGATACCGTATTTTTTGAAAAGACCCTTTTCGTGGGCGATGACGATGCTCGAACAGTCGGTCAGCGCGATCATGCCGAGCTTGATGTCAGTAGTCTCAGGCGCGTCGCTGGCGTAGGTCGAGCCGAGCCAGCCTTTCGGCAATCCCGCAAACAAGGTGGCGATGGCGGTGCGACGGAGGAAGGTTCTGCGTGTGGTGTGTGATTTGTTCATGGTGTGCGTTGGTTGAGTGTTCAAACAAGAGTTGGAATGTGTGTGCGCGCGGCGGCGTGCAGGTCGGCGCGGAAGCAGCGCCCAGCGAGGTCGGCGGGTGACGGCCCGGCGAGACCTGCGCGAACCAGACCGTCGAGCACCCATCGGGCTTTTTCGGTCGTAGGCTCGTTTGCGTTTTCACGCGCAAAAAGATTGAAGCCGGGACATTGTTCCACGCGCCCGTAGCCGTAGTCGTAGTGAGCGCTCATGGACATTTGGAGCGCTTCTGCGGGAACGTTCACGCAGCCGGGACGAGAGAGGACTTCGACGAGATGTGCGCGGTTTTCCGGCAAATCGCAGTAATCGCAGGATTCGAACAATGCGGCCACAAGCGCGAGATGCTCGTCGTGTGCGCGAGCGGCGTATGCGGCGTGGACCATGAGCACTTTTTCAGGATGCAACGGTGCGAGTTCCGCGCTGCGGGCGACGACCCAGCCGCTGCGATTCATCACGGCCATCGAGGCCCACGGCTCGCCGACGCAGTATCCATCCAGGTGGCCGGCACGGAGATTTGCGAAGACTTGCGATGGAGGGACAATGACGATTTCCACGTCGCGCTCCGGATCGATCCCGTGCGAGCGGAGCCATTCGCGCAGGATCACATTGTGCGAAGACCAGTGATAGACCACGCCGAGCGTGATTCGCTCGCGCTTGCGGCGGATGTGCTCGCGCAGCGTATGCCCGTCACGCACACCAGCGCGATGCAGGCGCTGCGAGAGCACGATGGCGTTGCCGTGCAGATTCAGCACAAGCGCCGTGAGGCACTGCGTCGGTGCGCAACCAAGGCCCAGTGTGGTTGCGAAGACCATGCCCCCTGGCGCGTGTGCTGCATCAAGTTCACCATAAAGAATCTTTCCACGGATCGTCGCCCAGCCGGACTCGCGGGTCAGTTGCACATCGAGTCCGTGCTTTTCAAAAAGGCCGAGTTCCTGCGCCATGACGAGTGGCGCGCAGTCGGTGAGCGCGACGAAGCCGACACGGACGACATGGTTTTTACCCCGAGATATTCCCGTTCTTGCTGGTGATGAATTTGCGATGAGCGGGCCGTTAG
>CAIYUV010000202.1 GCA_903929475.1 uncultured Spartobacteria bacterium | reverse complement strand
TGGCCGAAAGTTTTCTCCGTCGTCTTCGCCGGAGGCGGCTTCAAAAAAGGATACGTCCATGGCTCGAGCGACCCCACCGGCGCGGAGCCTTCGGAAGATCCACTCACCGTCGAAAACATGGCCAGCACCGTCTATCGCTGCCTCGGCATCAACGCCGACAAACGCCTCATGGCCCCCGGCAACCGTCCCATAGACATCGTGCGCGGCGGTGAAGTCGTGAAGGAACTCCTCGCGTAACAGACACGCCGAAACACTTCGAAACCGCCGTTGTCGGGAAACCGTGACGGCGTTTTGCTTTTGCAGGCGGAAATGCCATTCCGCCCAAAAATACACAGCCGTTGCCGTTAGGTTGAGTAGTCGAAAACAAGAGATTCTAACCTAGAAAAGCACTTTTCAGAAAATAATACTTGATACCTTTCTATTTTAATCCCAAGTAAACAAGTAATATTTCATGAAACTCTCCAAAAAAGGCGAATACGCACTCCGCGCACTGCTCGATCTCACGATGGCGCAGGCGCTGGATCGCACCCTCGTGCCGCTCAGCGCGCTCGCAGAGGCGCAGCACATGCCCGCCACTTTTCTGGAACAAATCCTCGCAGAACTACGGCAGGCCGGAATACTTTCCAGCACACGCGGGAAATACGGCGGCTATTCGCTCGCCCGCCCGGCTTCGGAAATCAATATCGGCGAAATTGTGCGCCTGATTGACGGCCCGCTCGCGCCAATCGGTTGCGCTAGTGTGACGGCCTACGAACGCTGTTCATGCCCCGACGAGGATCACTGTGGTCTGCGTCTCATCATGATGGACGTGCGCAACGCCATCTCTAACGTGCTCGACCGATACACGCTCGCGCAGCTTGCGGAAGTCACCCTCCAGCACCTGCGCCGCGACGGCCACGTTCCGAAGGTCGTCGAACTCGTCCGCCACCTCGATCTTTCCACGCGCGCAAAAGTCGCCGCGAAAACACCACCACCACCGATGGAGCCGGAATTCTGCATCTGAAAAAGCGCGCCATCGCGACGACGGCCACACGGCACTCGCGGACGCACCAAACACAAAAAAACCAATGAACATTCTCCGCCGCCACTTCATCCGCACCACCGCACTCGCCGCCGCCGCCACACTCACGGGTTGCAACAAAAATTCCGCCGACAACGCTGGCGGCCAGCCCGTCCTGCGCGTTGGTTTTTTCCCGAATATCACGCAAGCGCCTGCGCTCGTCGGCTATCACGAGACGCAGACGAAAGGCGCGGCGGGCTGGTTCGAATCACGGACGGGCGCGAAGATCGAATGGTTCCCATTCAACGCCGGCCCGAGTGCGATCGAGGCGCTGCTCACGGGCTCGATTGATGTCACCTACGTCGGCCCAAACCCGGTTATCAACGGCTACACGCGCACGAAAGGCGCGGACATCCGCGTGCTCTCCGGCGCGGCGCGCGGCGGTGCGGCGCTCGTCATTCACAAAGGCTCACCGCTCAAGACTGCCGCCGATTTTCGCGGAAAGAAGATCGCTTCGCCTCAGCTCGGCGGCACACAGGATGTCGCGGCGCGCGCGTGGCTCACTGCGGGTGGTCTCTCGATCACGCAGCGCGGCGGCGATGCGAGTGTGATCCCGACGGCGAATCCCGATCAGCTCGATCTCTTCAAGCGCGGCGATCTCGATGCGGTGTGGACGGTCGAGCCATGGGTCTCGCGCCTCGAACTGGAGGCGGAGGGGCAGTTGCTCGTGGAGCAAAAGGACGTGCTCACCACGGTCGTCGCGACCAGCAACAAGGCGCTCACGGGCAAGGCCGAGCTGCTGAAGAAATTCGTCGCCGCGCACGAGGAACTCACGAAGAAAGTCGCCGCCGAGCCGGACTGGGCAAAGCCCGCCGTCGCCGCCGCGCTGCAAAAGGCTACGAGCAAGGCGATCCCGGCCGCACTGCTCGATCACGCGTGGCCGCGTCTCACCTTCACCACCAGCGCGCTGCCTGCGGACTTCACCGCGATGCAGAAGGACGCCAAATCCGTCGGCCTCCTCCCCAGTGAAGCCGATCTCTCCAAGCTCTTCGCAAAGCCCTGACTTCCGACCTCTGACTCCTGACTCCTGCCCATGAGCCTCGCCTCCGAACTCGCCGTCCCGCCGCCATCCAAAATCCGGCTCGTGGGCGTGAGCAAAAAATTCACGACCAAACGCGGCACCGTCCACGCGCTCGACGACATCAACCTCGAAATCGGCGAGGGCGAATTCGTCTGCTTCGTCGGGCCGAGTGGTTGCGGAAAAAGCACGCTGTTGCGCATCGTCGCGGCGCTGGAGCGGAACTTCACCGGCATGGCCGAGGTGAACGGCAAGATGATCACCGAGCCCGGACGCGACCGCACGGTGATGTTCCAGGAGCACGCGCTTTTCCCGTGGCTCGATGTCATCGGCAACGTGCTCTTCGGCCTGAAACTCAAACCCGATCTGAGCAACAAGGATCGCGTCGAAGTCGCCCGCTACTACCTGCACCTCGTCGGGCTCGACGGCTTCGAGCGCGCGAATATCCACGAGCTCTCCGGCGGCATGAAGCAGCGCGTCGCACTCGCCCGCGCGCTCGCTCCGAACCCGCGCGTGCTGCTCATGGACGAGCCGTTCGCCGCGCTCGATGCCATGACGCGCGAGCAGCTCTACGGTGATTTGCAGAAAATCCACGCGGCGCGGAAAAAGACGATCCTCTTCGTGACGCACAACGTCCGCGAAGCCGTGTGCCTCGGCGACCGCGTGCTGCTTTTCTCCCCTCGCCCCGGACGCATTCGCAAGGAATTCAAAGTCACACTGCCGCGCCCGCGCGAATTCAATGACGTCGCGATGGCGTCGCTCGCCGCGGAGATCACCGGCGAACTCAAGACCATCCTCGCGCCCTCGAAAGACGGAACGACTTCAACAATCCGTCCGCTCTGAGCGCACCATGAAACAATTTCTCGCAGCCCTCGCATTTTTCGCCGTGCTCCTCGGCGCGTGGGAATACGCCGCAAACCACTGCGGCATTTCCGCCGTGCTCCTGCCCCCGCCTTCCGACGTGTGGAAATACCTGCTCGGCGCCGCCAAGGACGGCACGCTTGGCGAGGCCACGCTCGTCACGATGAAACGGCTCTTCATCGGCTATCTGGTCGGCATCGGCATCGGCATCCCGACCGGTATGCTCACGGCGCGCTTCAAATTTTTGCACAACACCGTCGGCACGATCGCGCTCGGATTGCAGACCTTGCCGAGCGTGTGCTGGGTGCCGCTCGCGCTGCTGTGGTTCGGGCAGACGGAGACGGCGATGCTTTTCATCGTCGTGATGGGCACCGTGTGGGCCGTCATCCTCGCGACCGATCACGGCATCCGGCAAATCCCGCCGCTCTATCGCGAGGCCGCGGCCACGATGGGATCGAAGGGACTGCACCTTTGGTTCCGCGTGCTCGCTCCCGCGTCGCTGCCGCACATCGTCAGCGGCACGAAGCAGGGCTGGGCCTTCGCGTGGCGCTCGCTCATGGCGGCGGAAATCTACATCACGATCCTCAGCGGAATGGGAATCGGCCACCTGCTGCACTACGGACGCGAACTGCACGCGATGGACCAGGTCGTCGGCCTCATGCTCGTCATCATCGTCATCGGATTCCTCGCCGATAAAATCATCTTCAGCCCATGGGAGCGGTTCCTCCACCGCCGCTGGGGCCTCAACAATTCGTAACCACGCACACCATGACCGCCACCAAATCGCACCCATCCGAACCCTGGGTCGAAATCATCCGCCGCAAGGTCGGCGCGATGCGTTTCGGCAGCGTGCATCTCACGATTCACGACGGCCGCGTGACCCAGGTCGAGGCCACGGAAAAGACGCGCCTGCCCGCTGAACAGGACGACGCACAGAAGGAGGTCTCACCATGACCGCGCTCGACCTCCTCGATCACGCGCTGCCTGCGACTGCACCTACATTTTCACCGGAGAATCCGCGCCAGTCACTGCGCAAACTCCTGCTGCCGCTCTTCCGCCGCGTCGCCGAATCCTCCTACGCATGGCGCGCGGAGTCCGTCGGCTACTGGAACACTGAGGACGGCCGCTACTGGATGCCACGCCTCGTTTTTAAGAGGCCCGGTGAAACGCCGGAGATCAAAATTGGCATCTTCGCCGGTATCCACGGCGACGAACCCGCGGGTGTCTTCGCTCTGTGCGACTTTGTCCGTGCGCTGGATGCCTCACCAGTGCGTGGACGCGGCTACGAACTGCACGTGTATCCCCTCGTGAACCCGACCGGCTACGAGGACCGCACGCGCCATGCACGCGCGGGCAAAGATCTGAACCGCGAATTCTGGCGCGGCTCGCTGGATCCCGAGGTCGCGCTGCTCGAAAAGGAAATCCTGCGCGAGCAATACCACGGCTACATCTCGCTGCACTCGGATGACACCTGCGAAGGCTTCTACGCATTCGCGCGCGGGCACACACTCACCGAGCACTTGCTCCGTCCGGCGCTCGCCGCCGTCGAGGCTGCACTGCCGCTCGACCGCCGCAGCGAGATTGACGGCTTTCACGCCGAGGAAGGAATCATCCACACCGCCTACGACGGCATCCTCAGCGCGCCTCCCGGCTCCAACCCACAACCCTTCGAGGTCGTCCTCGAAACGCCTACGCACGCGCCCTTGCACCTTCAGCGTGGCGCATTCGTCTTAGCGCTTGTGGAGATACTCACCCACTACCGCCGCTTCATCGCCTACGGCGGCGACCTGTAAAATCACACCGCATTTCCACCGGCATACGCCGGGCACCATCCACCAAAATACCCATCACTTGCCGACCGGACATCCGGAGGTGTGTGGAAGCAGACAAGCATCCAAACACCATGACCACAAAACAGATCCTCAACAGCAGCATAGCGCTGCTCACACTCGCTCTGCCCGCATTTGCAGGCAGTGACTTCAAGAAAACCGACACGAAGCCCGACGACGATGCTCTTACCTTCGCGAATGGCATCCTCACCCTCGACATTGAGGAGCGACTCCGCTGGGAGGTGCGCGACAACAACAAAGACTTCGACAGCTCCGTGAACGATCCCCGCGACGACGGCTGGCTGCTCAACCGCTTCCGTGTCGGCCTCGCGATCAAGCCCGCGCCGTGGGTCAAAATCTATGCGCAAACGCAGGACACCCGCGAGTGGTTCGCCACGCGTGGCAACACACCCGGCATCAACGGCAGCGAGGGCGGCGACTATTTTGATCTGCGACAGGCCTATGTCGAACTCGGGAACCTCAAGAAGTTCCCGCTCAGCCTCACCGTCGGCAGACAGGCACTGAACTACGGCGACAACCGCCTTGTCGCCGACAGCAAGTGGGGCAACTTCGGCCGCACTTTCGACGGCGTGAAGCTACGCTTCCAGAACGACAGATTCTGGGTGGACGCATTCGCCGTGCGCCCCGTGCAGATCCGCAAAAACGAAATCAACGATAGCGACAGTGCTGACAACTTTTTCGGCATCTACGGCGGCACCGATGCACTCGGCTTCCAGACCACCGAGTTGTATTTCCTCTGCCGCGACAAAGCTGACGCGCAGCCAGATCTCTCGCCTACGAACAAGCTGGACCCGGACGGCACCTACAATGGCCCGGCGCAACGCATCGCGACGCTCGGCACGCGGTGGAAATCGAAGGAAGGCGCGCTGCACGACTTCGACTACAGCGCTGAGTTTACCTACCAGTTCGGCGACCTCTGGACTGGAGACAAAACCACGAAGCGCTTGAACCACCACGCCTTCGCCACAGCGAGCAAGGGCGGCTACACGTGGAAAAACGCCCCGTGGACGCCCCGTATCGGAATCGAATACGACTACGCCAGCGGGGACAAAAACCCGAGCGACGGCAGCAGCCAGTCCTTCCAAAACCTCTTCCCCTCGAACCACGCCAAATTCGGCGCGATGGACGAACTCGGCTGGCGCAACGTGCACGACCTCCACTTCGTCGTCAGCGCAAAGCCCGTGAAAAACGTCGAAGTCGCGCTCGAATACAACGCCTTCTGGGCCGCCGACACCCACGACTACGTTTACGGCTCGAACGGAAATACCATCTTCCGCACCGTTACCTCCGGCAAGATTGGCAAGGACGTGCGCACCATCGGCGCGGGCAACTTCCTCGGACACGAAGTGGACTTCACGACCAATTGGAAGGTCAACAAACACCTCAGCATTCTCGCAGGCTACAGTCATCTCTTCGCCGGAGACTACATCCGCGAAACCGGCACGCACAGCGACGCCGACTTCGGCTACTTGCAGGCAACGCTGAGCTTCTGACGCAAGCAGCAGACATCAAGTTAGCGCTCACCACCGCCTGTGGAAACGCAGGCGGTGGTTTGCCTTTCCAGCATCAAGACTGCAAAACTCCCCTTCCTCGCTTCGCCCATGCCTTCATTTTCACCGCTGGCTTCCGTTTCGTGAGTCCCATCTACCGCAGATACGACATGCGCGGCGGCGAAGTCGTGAAGGAACTCCTCTCGTAGTTTCGTGCTCGTTCGCTTGGCTGGCTTGAACCGGAAATCCTGATACAACACGGTTCTCCACTCACCCATGGAAACGAAAATCGCCCTCTTCCAAAAAAAGGAAATCCGCAAGACGCTCCACCAAAACGAATGGTGGTTCGTCATCACCGATGTCGTCGCCGCGCTCACCGACTCGGTGAATCCGTCCGGCTATCTCAAAGATATGGCCCGCCGCGATGAGGGGCTTGGCGAGGTATTCAAAGGGGGGCAAATTGCCCCCCTTAGTCTCGAATTCGACACCGCCGGAGGCCTGTAGTTGATCCAGTGCTGGAATACCGAGGGCATTTTCCGCCTCATCCTTAAAAAAAGTTCCGGGAGCAACGGTGTGTCAGCGATTCACGGGAGTAGGCGTTTTGAAGCGGCAGCGTGATCTTGCGCCGCCTCATCCACCGTGTAATCTACGCCCATGAGTATGTCGCAAATCCTCGACGAACTTCCCCGTCTCAACGACGGCGAGCGGCGTGCAATTTTGCACCGGCTCGCGGAACTCGACCCCGGCATCGCCCTCGACGAAACGCCCGAAATGCTCGCCGCCGTTGATGCCGGCATCTGTTCGATGGAGAGCGGTCCTGGCGTCCCGCTGGCCGAGGCGCGCCAGCGCATCGCGGGATGGACTACCAAGTAATCCTCTCACCGCTCGCACTCGACGATCTCGAACAGATCGTCCGCTACGTCGCCAGCCATGACCCACAGGCTGCGGAACGTCTCGGCAATCGCCTGCTCGACCACGCGGAAAAGCTGCGTGACCTGCCACAGCGCGGCGGCAATGTGCGTTCCCGCCCCGGCGTGAAAAAGCTCCTGCTCTGGCCCTATCTCATCTTCTACCGTGTCAACGAACGGAGCCGCAGCGTGGAAGTCCTGCGGTTCTGGCACGGAGCGCAAGACCCGAAGCAACTGAGAATCGGCTGATGAAGCGGGTGCGCCTGCGGACGAACAATCAGTCCCGAATGGCGCGCAGATTAGCGGTTCCTTAAATCCGCCGGAGCCGTGCGGCGTAGAAGCCGTCGCCGCCGTTTTCACCGGGGGATAATTTTAGTTCGATCTCCAGTTCCCAGCCCGCCTTCGCCGCGAGGAAGGAGCGCACCTGCCGTTCGCCTTCGGAGGGGAGCACGCTGCATGTGGCATACACGAGTTTGCCGGCGGGTTTCACCATACGCGAATAGGAGCGCAGCAGACGCGCTTGCAGTTCGCAGAGGTGATCCAGTTCGGGCTTGGTGAGCTTCCATTTCACGTCGGGATTCCGCCGCAGCACGCCGAGGCCGCTGCACGGCACATCGAGCAACACGCGGTCGGCCTTGCCCGCGAGTCGCTCCAGTTTTTTCGGGTCGGAAAGGACGCGCGCCTCGGCGTTGTCCACGCCTGCGCGCGCGGCGCGGCGGCGCAGTTCGGTGAGCCGCCACTCCACGGGATCGAGCGCGACGATGCTGCCTTTGTTGCGCATGAGCGCAGCGAGATGCAGCGCTTTGCCGCCCGCTCCGGCGCAGGCGTCCACCACGCGCATCCCCGGCTGCACTTCGAGCAACGGTGCGATCCGCTGCGAGCCGGCATCCTGCACCTCGAAGAGTCCTTCGCGAAACGCCATCGTGCCGAAAACATCCTTCGCCCCGCGCAGCCGCAGCGCGTCCGGCGCGCCCGGCACCGGCTCCGAGGAAAATCCCTCCAGCCGCAATTTCACGCACAGTTCGTCCGCCGTGGTGCGCAGCGTGTTTGCACGGAGAAAAAGATCGGCCTCCGTGTTGAGCGCGTCCGCCATCGCCGGCCACGCCGCCCCGATTTCCTCCTCGCCTCGCTCCCACAGCCAGTCTGGAAAACTCGCGCGAATCGCCGGAGTCCCGCCCGGATGCTCGCGCCCCGCCGCAGCGAGTGCGCGCCGGATGGCTTCCTCGGATGGATCATCGAGATAAGTGCCGTCCCTTTCCCCCGCGCAAAACCACCACCAGCGCCACCAGCGCACCGCCTCGCGGATCGCCGTGACAAATTCGCCGCGCATCCGCGTCGTCCAAGCGCGATGCGTGCGCAGCGTGTGCTCGATCACTTTGTCCGCGCGGTAGCCCTCGGCAAAAATCGCGCGCAATGCAGAAACAGTCTCGTCGGTAATCACGCAGACACCATTAGCGGGCCGTGCCTGCGACGCAATGTCAGCGAGCAGGCGGTAACGGCAAACCTTTCGCTTTTTGCGCCGCGAGCAGTGAGGCGAACCGTCCATCCGACGTCGCGCCAAGCGTGAGTAACCCGGCTGCAAGCGAGTAGCTGAAATGATCCGCTCCACGGACAAAGTCATACTTCCAGCGGCGGACATTCGGCAGGCATCCCCGGATTTTGCGCTGCACAGCGAGCGGGTCGCCGCGCTCCTCCGCAATCTCGCGCGGATTTTCCAGCAACTTGTGGCGCTGATGCACGTGCGTCGAAGGATTGAAGCCAAACGCGGAGACGCCCGGCCATTTCAGTGAGCAATGCAACGCGAGGCCACCGCCCAGCGAGTGCCCGACCGTCGTAATGCGGGTGAGACGGTAGTTCGCCAGCACGCACGGGAATGTCGCATCCACGAGTTCAAACTGTTTGCTGCCGAGATTGCCGTGCTCCCAGTCGCGCGCATCCTCCGTCCCGCGAAATGCGACCACGACTTCATCCACGAACAGGCCCAGCGCGCGGTGCTCCCAAACTTCGTAGTGCAGGCCGGATTTCTTATCGTCCACGCCCAGCGAGTCATTCAGCGACCAGCCGCGCGGGAGTTCAAAATGCGGACGCCGCAGTGTCTCAATGTAGCTGTTGTTCGCAAAAATCGCATAGAGCGCCAGCCGCCCCGCCGCCGCGATTTGGTCGGGCGAGTAATCCGCTGCGGAAACTTTTTTCCAAACGACCCGACGCGCATCCGCAGCAAAGGCCGGGACCGATGCGAGAAAAAGGACGAGCAATGTGCGGATGAGAATCATGTGTGCAAAAACGGGCCAGCCGGTGATGGCTGACCCGTTGTGATTTTTGGCGTCTAGCGGGCGCGGATTATTTTGCAGTGCGGTAGATGACCGCGCTGATGTCGTCGAGCGACACGACGGCCTCGAAGAGTTCCATCCCGCTGAGCGCGGTGACGTGTGCGGCCTTGTCGCCGACTGCTTCAAGTTTGCCGACGATTTTTTCGCCCGACTTCATGCGGAGTTCGACCTTCTGGCCGACCTGCTTTTTGAGCGCGCTCGCCGTGGTGTCGGCGGCGTCGAATTTCCCGTCGGCCATCGCCGCGCAGGTGAATGTGGTGAGGAGAGTGAGGATGCGGAGTGTTTTCATGGTGTTATTTGATGCTGAATTGGATGCTGGCGGTTTTGCCATCGGCGACGACGCTGAGGAAATATTTTCCGGCGGCGAGCTTTTGTTTGTCCATCGTCTTGTCGAGGGAGCCTTTGTTGGTGCCTTGCAAAATGATGATCGCTCCCGCAGATGCCTCGTCCGATGTGCCGTTGGCTTTGGCCTTGTGGACATTGAGGATGATCATTTCGGCCTTGGAACCGACTTCAATGGACGCATCCGAAGCGACCGCGTCGGTGATTTTGGCAAAGGCCTCGCCCTTGGTGTGAGTCGCAGCCTTTCCGCCGAGGCTCACGGCAAATGGCAGCGAGCCGCCGTCTTCCTGCGCAAACGCGCCGGGAGGGGTGAAGCCAAGAATGGCGACGAGTGTGATGAGGATGTGTTTCATGGTGTGGTTTGTGTCTGTTTCTGCGGGTGAATGGCGGGTAATTTCCTACGAATGAGAATACGACTTTGGACGCAGTCGGTGATTACGCGAGAACATTGACATGGCAAGATCGCAAAACGCGGGGCGAATCCTCTTGGCTTTCACCCGCAATACCGGTTTGTTCACCCGCATGGGACACTGCAAAGGCAAAAACAACGTCAAGAAACGCAAAGCGCGCCGCATGAAAAACGACCGCTTACAGGACGCGAAGAAATCCTCGAAGGCAAAAGCCTAGTCGGTCACTTCGCAGTCCAGCGGCAGAAACTTCCGCTCGGAACGGGCAGAACGTCGGCTTCGCCGCGCAGTAGCATTTCGCCGTGTTCGAGCGTGCCGTTTTTCCCGAATGCCTGCTGCAACAGATGATGCAGCGAAATGGGCGTCAGCTCCGGCGTGTGGCAGGAAATGAGGACGCCCAGCGGCTCCGTGGAAAACAACTTTGCGAGCAAAGAGAGCAGATCCGGCAAGTGGTGCTCGATTTTGAAGACTTCCCCTTTCGCACCACGTCCATAGCTGGGCGGATCGAGGATGAGCAGGTCGTAACGCTGACCCCGGCGCAGTTCGCGTTCGAGGAACTTCGTCACGTCATCCACGATCCAGCGGACGGGCCGATCCTGAAGTCCGTTCAGCGCGGCGTTTTTGCGCGCCCACTCGACCATTCCTTTCGACGCATCCACATGGCAGACTTCCGCGCCTGCGCACGCAGCGGCGAGCGTGCTACCGCCGGAGTAGGCGAAAAGATTCAGCACCCGCGCCGGGCGACCGTGGCGTTTGTGAAATGCGGCGCAGTCCTCCGCGATGCGCCGCCATTGGTCGCGCTGCTCGGGGAAAATCCCGAGATGCCCGAAGTCCGTGGAGCTGAGCTGAAATTTCACACCATCCACCGCGATGACCCATGTCGCCGGAAAACGCTCGCGCCCCTGCCAGCGGTTGCCATTTTCGCGCGAGAAAGTCGCCGTCGCTGCACGCCACGCGCCGGGCTGCGAAGGCTGCCACACCGCCTGCGCGCAAGGACGCGCGAGCACGATGTCGCCGAAGCGTTCGAGTTTCTGAAACCCGCCGCTGTCGAGAAGCTGATAATCGGAGTCGTGCTGTGCGATGCGTCCTTCATGCCAGAATCACCGCGCCGGGCAAGCGCCGCCGTGTCCGTTCTTGCTGACACGCGTGCTTCCGCTAGCTTCGCGCCCCATTTTATGTCCGACGAACGCAAATCTCTCGAACAACGCAACGCGATGACCGACATCGAACGGCTCCGCCACAGCGCGGCGCACGTGCTCGCCACGGCCATCTTGCGCATCTGGCCGGATGCACAATTCGCTGCGGGGCCGCCGGTGGAGAATGGCTTTTACTACGACCTCGATATGGCGCACCGCATCACGCCGGAGGATTTCCCACGCATCGAGGAGGAGATGAAAAAGGAGATCAAAGCGAATAACGTCTTCGAGCGCACAGTCGTGACGCGCGCGGAGGCAATCGCGATGGCGGAAAGCGGACGGCTCGGCGGCTTGAGCGAACGGCCGGGCAATGTGAGCAAATTTAAAATCGGCAATCTCGCGGACATCCCGGAGGGCGAGGAAATCTCGCTCTTCCGCAACGGTGACTTCCTCGATCTGTGCGCCGGGCCGCACGTGATGCGCACGGGCAACATCGGTGCATTCCGGCTCACGCACGTCGCGAGCGCCTACTGGAAGGGCGATGAAAAAAACCCGCAGCTCCAGCGCATCTACGGCACAGCGTTCAAAAACAAGACGCAGCTCGAAGAGTATTTCACGATGCTCGAAGAGGCGAAGAAGCGCGACCACCGCAAGCTCGGCAAGGAGATGGAGCTATTCACGTTCGACGACGATGTAGGCCCCGGCCTCCCGCTGTGGCTGCCGAACGGCACGGTGCTCATCGAGGAATTGGAAAAGCTGGCGAAGGAAACCGAGTTCGCCGCCGGATACGATCGCGTGCGCACGCCGCACCTCGCGCGGGAGAACATGTATCTCACAAGCGGGCATCTGCCGTATTACGCGGAGAGCATGTTCCCGCCGATGGAACTGATCGAACAACACGATAAGGAGCAAAAGAATAAGCTAGAAAAAGAATATAGCGATGTGCTGCAGGAGTTGTTGTCGCTTCAAGACCAGCATGGCCCCGACTTTTCAAAAAGTGTATTATTCGATCCAGCGCCAGAGAGACCGGAGGCAAAGCGATATCTGAAACTAACGGAGCACGAACGCGAGTTGGAGTCAGCCCTCTTAAAACTCGGCGACCGCTACTACCTCAAAGCGATGAACTGCCCCCATCATCACAAAATTTTCGGCGCATTGCCGCGCAGCTATCGCGATTTGCCGCTGCGACTCGCCGAATACGGCACCTGCTACCGCTACGAGCAATCGGGCGAATTGATGGGCCTCATGCGCGTCCGCTCGATGCAGATGAACGACGCCCACATTTACTGCACCGAGGCGCAGTTCGAGGACGAATTCCGCGCGGTGAACGAGATGTATTTGAAATACTTCCGCATCTTCGGCTTTGAAAAATACCAGATGCGCTTCTCCACGCACGACCCGGCCAAGCTCGGGCAGAAATTCGTGGACGAGCCCGCGCTTTGGAAAAAAACCGAAGACATGGTGCGCAGCGTCCTCATCAAATCCGGCATCAACTACGTCGAAGTGGCGAACGAGGCCGCGTTCTACGGGCCGAAGATTGACGTGCAAGTGTGGAGCGCCATCGGCAAGGAATTCACCATCGCCACGAATCAGGTGGACTTCGCCGTGCCCGCGCGTTTCGGGCTCAACTACCGCGCGAGCGACAACACACAGCAGACCCCACTCTGCATCCACCGCGCGCCGCTCGGCACGCACGAGCGATTCATCGGCTTCCTCATCGAGCACTACGCCGGAAATTTCCCGCTCTGGCTCGCGCCGGAGCAGGTGCGCGTGATCACCATCGGTGTCGAGGAACCGCTCGTCGCCTACGCACGCGGCATCGTCGAGGAACTCCGCGCACAGGGCGTCCGCGCCGTGGGCGATTACGGCACCGACCCGATGAAGGCGAAAATCGCCGACGCCGAGCAGCGCAAAGTCCACACGATGCTCGTCATCGGCGGACGCGACCTCGAGGCCGGCAACGTCAGCCTCCGCCTGCACGGCAAAGGAAACATCGGCGCGAAACCCCGCAACGAAGCCGTCGCAGACATCCTCACAGCGATCAAAGAACGCCGGGCTTAGCCGGGGAGACTTCTTACTGGTGCGGCGGCGCACGTTTTCGTAAATGTGCCACCGCCATGGATACCGATGCTTTCATCCGCTGGGCGCTCGACGGTTCACGCACCGTGGAGGAGCGCTGCACCGTCGAAGTGCTCGTCGAGACGGGCGTGAGACGGTGGAATTGGAAACGAAAAAAATTTGAGACCGAGACGATGGATGAAAGCATGACCCGCCGCCGCGAGCGCAAGCTGAACCCCGCCTACGACCCTCACTACACTGAGGAGTCCCTCCTCAAGGCCGTGGAGTATCTCTCAACGGAAACATCCTGGTATTTCCATAGCGACCGCCCCATCCGCAACGTTGCGGCGCTGGGCTTCATGGATTCGCTGGAGGAGATCCACCTTTGCACCGAATGCGAGATAACCAGCGTGGAGCCGCTCGCGCTGTTGCCACGGCTGCGAAAGCTCACGCTCGGTTACGCGGGCAGTGTTCATTATAACTCCCACTGCCGCGATTACACCCCGCTGGCCCGCTGCACGGCGCTGCGGGAATTGAGCCTCAATTTCAACTGCCACTGGCCGGACTTTCGCGGCATCGAAACCCTCACGCAGCTCGAAGAACTTACACTCAGCGGCAACCTCCATGCGCTGCCGCGCGGGGCCACCTTCCCCAACGTCCGCAAAGGCGCGCTCTACTGCATGCCGCTCGCAGCGCGCGACGTGGCGGATCTTCCTCATTTTCCATCCTGCGAATTCCTCACGCTCAAGGGCGCGGAAAAGCTCGACGGCATCGAGCACATGCCCCTCCTGCGAAACCTCGATCTGCACGGCCCCGTCGAGAGCTTCGCACCGCTCGTCGCGCTGAAAGAACTGACCTGCCTGACTGTGGAGCCCGACTCCCACCTCGACCCGGACAAGATGCCCCGCGACATCACGCCGCTCGCACGGCTGCCGAAGCTGCACTATTTGAAAATGGGGCCGAGGCACGACGTATACCCCGACGTGCCGCGCGATTTTTCCCCACTCGCCGAGGCACCCGCATTGCGCGAACTCGTCATCCAGAACTGCCCGCCCGTGGAGATGGAAGTGAGCGCGATCCAGGCGGGCCTCCAACCGTGCGACGATCTCTACCTCGCCCCAGAGCCCCGCCCCATCCCGCCCCTGCGCATAATCGTCGCACCATACAAAATGCATCCTTCCCGAAAGGAAGAGCAACACTCGCCCGGCGAAACCGGCGCCATAGACACCGGGCTGCGCGAGAGCGAAGGACGCTGGGTGGGCGCATATCTTCAGCAACTCATTTCACAAAAGATCGGCCACAGCGACTGGGGCAAAGCATATACCAACGGGCTTTACCGCTCCCTCAGCTTCACGCTCGAATCCTTCGAGTGCGTGGGAAAACTCCCGCTGATCATAGACACTGTGCGCGAATGCATGGCGGCCCTGCACGACGACTACAACTACGGTCACTTCATGATCTCCCTCACGGTCCCGCCTATTGAAGAGACCCCAGCCCAGCGCGAACTGCGGGAAAGATTCGAACAGGAGCAGGACGAAGCTGAATACGAACGGAACAAACGTGACCGCGCTGAATACCTCGAACGTCTCCACCGCCTCGAACTCAAGAAGCAGGAAGGCGCCGAGATCACTCCCGAGGAATTCTCCCCCGACGAACCCACTCCCCTCCCGGAGCCGCCGTGGGAAAGGGAATGCGAGGACGACGACGGCGCGGAGGATGACGGAGACATCGCCATCAAGGAAAAACCCGAGCCGCCGCCCCGGTTCCTCGATGACGAACACCCACTAGCTGACAATTACAGCATGATGGGCTCGTTCACACTCAACGAAGTCTGGTTTCTCCCGCACAGCCGCGACCTCGCGGCTCAACTCATGGGCCGTGAGCCCGATGAAGAGATCCCCGAGGAGGCGACCGAGTAGCCAGCGCGGGAGCGGACTAGAACTGCTCCAGCAGGTAGCGGATGAGGTCGGTGGATGTGACCATTCCGACGAGTTTGCTGCCGTCGCCGACGACTGGCAGGGAGTGGAAATTTCCCTGCGAGAGGATTTGCGCGGCTTCGCGGATGGGCGCGTTTTCACGCACTGAGACGGGGTCTTTTTCCATGAGCTGTTCCAGCGTCATCGTGTGGTCGAGCGTGGCGTCCACGGTGCGTTCGTCGGTGTGAAATGCGTCGCCGAAGCTGACGCGGAGAACGTCGGTATTGCTGACGATGCCGACGAGCTTCTGCCCGCTGACGACGGGGACGTGATGCACGCCGTGCTCGCGAATGAGCTGGCGGACTTTGGAGACCGGCTCGCCGTGGTGAATGGTGACGAGCTTGGTGCTCATGATTTTGGAGACGGGTTCGTTGCGTTTCATGGTATCGTTGTTTTTGTTCTGTCGCATGCTGGATGGTTGGAGCCTCCGGGACTCTCCAAACATTGGCGGTTTGTCACCGACACTTGACTCACAGGATGAACGTTTCCAGCTTCGCGAACGTGAAATCATACCTCGCCCTGTTCTCCATCGCACTGTCCACCTCAGCACTGTTCGCGCAGACCACCATCGTGGACATCATCCCCAAGGCGCAGCAAAACGAACACGCGCAAAACTCGGAACCGAATATTGCCTTAAATCCCGCCGACCCGACGAAGATCGTCATCAGCGCGTTCGGCAATGGGGGAAATCCGATTTTTATTTCTAAAAACGGCGGCACGAGTTGGGCGCTGCTTCAAAAAGTGCCCGCTGGCGACATCAGCATCGGCTGGGGCGGGCCTTTTAATGCATACATGACCACGCTTACGCGCAGCGGGTCTGCGATCGGCACCCTCCGTCTGCACGATCCGACAATTAAGAGCGCGTTCCGTGGCGTGGCGCACAGCGTCTATCGTCCCGGCGGCGACGGGCCGGTTCAGCCTTGGACCGAGGCCGCGTTTGTCGAGGGGGTTGACCGCATTTATGTCGCCTTCAATGACCTCAGCCAAAGCACCAAGACTGCAAGCGTGCGGCAGTCCCGCGACGGTGGACTCACGTGGCAAAACACGGTGATCGAACGCAACGTGCCAGGCGATGGCTCGGACGGTTCTGCGGTGCGCGTGGCTGCACGTGGCGACACAGTCTATGCCGTGTTTCAACGATATAACCATGTGGATGCAAACCAGGACGAAACGGGCGATATCGTCATCGTGCGTGACGACGCGGGCGGCGCACACAACTTCATGGATCTCGGCGTATCTGGCGCAGGCAAGGCAGTCGCCACCGGCGAGACTTTTCCACAGGGGAGCATCGGTCAGGAGCGGCTCGGCTCGGATCTTTCCATCGCGGTGGATCCAAATAATCCCGCGCGCGTCGCGGTGGCTTACGCTGCGGTCCAGAGCGGCAACATCGTCGTCGTCGTGCATCTCTCGACGGATTCCGGCGCGAGCTGGAGTAAAATCTTTACCACTCCCGCCGACAGTGCTCTCCCCGCTCTTGCCATCGCTGCGAACGGCACCGTCGGCCTGCTATACACGAGTTACGACGGCACGAACCTCGAAACCCATCTTGTCCAGTCGTCCAACAACTTCACCAGCAACACCGACCTCCTTCTTTCAAAATTTGCGGACCAGTCGCTCGTCTCGGACTTCGATCCCTACATCGGCGACTACGAGGATCTCGTCGCGGTCGGCAACACTTTCTACGGCACATTCTCCGCGTCGAACGACACGACCGATTTTCCGCAGCAGCCCGTCTTCCTGCGCGACCCGGCGCTCCTCGGCACGAAGAAAGTCCCTTTCTCGATTGACCCTTTCTTTTTCAAAACACCGGCACTGCCCTGACGCCCTCCCATGCGCACGCCGCCACTTCGCGTGACGATTTTATTTCCCTGAACGGAGATTCGCGCTACATCGCACGGCCCTGCGCAGTGCGCGCGGGGAATCCAATTTTTCCACACATGGCCAAATATATCGAAATGCCCAAACTCGCCGACACGATGACCGAGGGAACCATCATCAAATGGTGCATCAAGGAAGGCGACAAAGTCTCCAGCGGCGACGTGGTCGCGGAAGTCGAGACGGACAAGGCCACGATGGAGATGGAGACGTTTGACGATGGCATCGTCCACAAGCTCCTCGTCGCTGCCGGTCAGCGCGTCCCCTGCGGCACGGCCATCGCGATTGTTTTGGGGAAAGGCGAGCAGCCTCCTGCGGATGGATCTCTGCCCACGGTGGTCGCGCGTCCCGTTGCTGCTACTGCGGCGGCGGCAAGTGGTGCGGTCGCCACGACGGTTGTCGCTGCTGCGCCGACTTCGCGTGCGGCGCTCGGCAGTGGTTCGAGTCGCGTGAAGGCTTCGCCGTTGGCGAGGAAAGTCGCCGCCACCACGGGCGTCGCACTCGCGCGCCTCACGGGCACGGGCCCCGGCGGACGCATCATCGCCCGCGACGTGGAGGACGCCCCCACCGCAGCACCTGCATTTGCCGGCCCCGCGCCGATTCCCGCGACGCCCGCCGGTGCCGACGATACACGCATCCCGCTCGCCGGAATGCGCCGAGTCATCGCCGAGCGCCTGCTCGCCAGCAAGACGCACATCCCGCATTTCTACCTCACCATCGAAGTGGACGCCGCGCCGCTGATGAAGCTCCGCAGCGAGGCCAACGCCAACGCGGAGGCGAATGGCGGCGCGAAGCTCACGGTGAATGATTTCGTGCTGAAGGCCGTGGTCTCCTCCGCGAAAAAAGTGCCCGCTGTGAACGCCGCGTTCGCGGGCGACGCGGTCATCCAGTATGCGAGCGTGAATCTCTGCGTCGCCATCGCGGTGGACGACGGCCTCGTCACGCCGGTCATCCGTGATGCGCAGAAAAAATCCATCCGCGAAATCAGCGAAGCCGTGAAGGACGTCGCCGGACGTGCCCGCGCCAAAAAACTCAAACCCGAGGAATTCGTCGGCGGCACCATCACCGTCTCCAACCTCGGCGCCTACGGCATCGATCAATTCTGCGCGATCATCAACCCGCCACAGGCCGCCATCCTCGCCATTGGTTCGATTGTCAAAAAGCCTGTCGTCGAGGGAGAAAGCATCACCATCGGCCAGCGCATGAACATCACACTCAGCGGCGATCACCGCGTAGTGGACGGCGCAGTCGCCGCGACCTACCTCGCCGAATTGAAGAAGCTCCTCGAAAACCCGGCGCTGATGCTCATTTAGCTTAGCCGCGCGGCTAAAATTTGTAGTGGTCCAGCCCGCCCGCCGCGAGCGCGCCGCCGAGGAAACCGGTGATTGCAACCAGCGCCGCGCCGAGCAACAGCGCACCGCGGAATCTCCTGCGCTCCAGCGAACCCTCCTCACATTCGGCGGAGCAAATGAGCACCGCGCAGACGACGGCCCACATGGCGGTCGTGGTGCCGAGGATCTGGTGAAAGCGGTAGATGATTGCGAGCTGACTGCCGCCCACCGTGGGAAAATTGGCCAACCATCCGAGCGTGGCGGTGGGGATGCTGCTGAGCGCGCCGAGGACAACGAGGAAACGCACGAACAGCGTCCATTCACTGCGGCGCATCCACCACGCGAACAACTCCGCGAGCACGGCGGTGAGCAGAAGCGCAACGGGGAAATGTGTGGACAACGGATGAAATTTTCCGAACCAGCCCAGCAGGCGTTTGAAAAAGGGCGCGGGCACGGCCTCCGGTTTCTGTGCGGTCGCCGGCGGATGCCCTGCCGGTAAAGTCGAAGGCAAATCGCCGGGCGCACCGATGAGCACCCAGCGTTCGACAAGTTTCTTTTCCTCCGGCGTGAGCGGCGGCACGTCGGCATCCTCGCCGGGCATCTCGTTGTTCTTCACCATTTGGAAAAGCTCGGATTCCTTCGGGTCGCCCGGCTCGATGAATTTCGGATTTTTCGCCACGCGCAGAAGGTCGAGCACGTAGCCGAATTTTCCCTTCGGCTTTGGCAGATGACTGCCGTGGCAGTCCGCACATTTCGCCTCGAAGATGCGATAGACCTCCGCGGTGACGCGCAATTTTTCTTCATCACTCGCGGGCTGCACAGCGGCGCTGATGCGCCCGGCGAACATGGCCAAGAAGAGGAACGCAAGGATTCGTTGTGATGTCATCTATGCGAGTTAATGCACAGGCTGGGGCGCATCTTAGAAAGCGAAATGTTTCGGGAGCCGCGGGAAGACAACGTTGCACGGCTGCCCCGGTCCGCTAACGTGGCTGCGTTTTGAACGCCGCCCAAGACATCACACGCACGCTCCTCGCATTGCGCCGGAGGATTTTTGTGCGCGACTTTTTGCGCAGTTCCGCGCGGGCGACGCTTTTTTTCTACGGGCTGCTCGTGGCGCTCACGGCGCTGGCGACATGGACAAATGCAGCAAGGCCGGATTTGAACGCGCTGCCGTTCACGCTCGCGTGGCCGTTCGTGCTCGGCGCTGTCGCGGGCGTCGTCGTGGCACTGTGGCACCGCCCGACGCTGCGCCGCGTGGCGGAAATCACGGACGCACTCGGCGGCACGCGCGACCGGCTGATCACGGCGCTGGATTTTTCGGACATGGAAAGGCCGGGCGACATGGAGTTGCTTGCACTGCGCGAGACGGGGGATTTTGCGCGTGCGCGGGATTTTCGTCCGCTACTGCCGATCCGTCCGCCGGAGGAATTGCGATGGCTGGTGGTGCCGCTCGCTGCGCTGGCGATCCTTTGGTGGGACGGCCTTCGCTCCGCCGCCGAGCGCGATGCGCGCATCGCCGCCGCGACCGCAGAAGTCGCAGGCACGGTGAAGCAACTCGAAACTCTCGCCGACAAACTCACTGCAAAGGCCGCTGACGACGAACACACAAAACGCATCGCCGAGCTACTCAAACAAAGCGCCGCGCAAATCCGTGCCGAGGCGCGCGAAGGCGGCGAGGCGCAAAAGGCGGCGCTGCGGGAGATGGCGAAATTGGAGGAGCTGGTAAAGGAACTCCGCAGGCCCGATGCGGCGACGCCGGCGGAATTGGGCGCACTCGCCGACGCGCTTGCAAAACACGAGTTGACGAAGGACGCGGCGAAGGACATGAAGGAAGGGAGTCTCAGCGCCGCTGCAAAAAAACTCGCCGACGCGGCGAAAAACGAGGAGGTCTCCGCGCAGGCGCAGCAGGCAATCCAGCAGGCGCTCGATCATCTAACGCAGCAAAAGAAGCAACTTTCCAAACAGCTCGAACAACTCCGCCAGCAGGCGCAGCAAGGCGGAGAGCGGCAGCAATTGCTCCAGCAACTTTCCGAGTTGCTCAACGATATGCAAAAGCAGGGGAAGCTCGCGCAACAACAGCAGCAGAACGGAAAACAACAAGGCGGCGGAAAGCAGATGACCGACGATGATTTGAAAAAGCTGCTCGGCGCTTTGCAGCGGATGAAGGATCAGCAACAGGGCGACGGTCAGCCTCAGCAAGGTGAAGGCGATCCGCAGGGAGATTCGCCGGTTTCGATGCTCAGCTTTAGCAAGCCCGACAAGAACGGCGCCGACAACGGCGATCCGCAACAACCGAGCGGACAACCCGGAAGCGACATTGACAAGGGCACGACCGCAACACCGTTCGGAAAAGAGAACGCCGCCAACGACGATCCAGATATGCGCGATCAACTCAGCGGAAAACTCGCGGAAGGGGAGTCGCTCTCCGCTTTAATCCCGACCACGGGCGGCGACGCAAAGGCCGCGCGGCGCTACAAGGAACTTTATAACGCAGCCGCCTCCGCAGCGGAGGACGTTGTCACGCAGGAAAACATCCCGCTCGGCTCGCGCTTCCTCATCAAACGCTACTTTGAGGCCATCCGGCCAAAGCAGTAGCTTTGCACTCGCACGTCGGGCGACTCACGACTAGTCACTTCCCGCGCGTATTTTCACGCCAACAAACCCATGACTGACGCAGCACAACAAGCCGAACGTTTCCGCTCCACCTTCACGCGCATCGCCGATGAAATGCGCAAGCTCATCGTCGGGCAGGACGACGTGATCGAAGGCGTGCTCACTGCTTTCTTTGCCGGCGGCCACGTGCTGCTAGAAGGGGTGCCGGGCCTCGGCAAAACGATGCTCGTGCGGACGCTCGGTGAGGCGGTGGATTTGCAATTCGCGCGCATTCAGTTCACGCCTGACCTCATGCCTGCGGACATCGTGGGCACGAACATCATCCACGGCGACGAGCAGGGACGGAAGGCGTTTCAATTTCGTCCGGGCCCGATTTTTTCAAACCTGCTGCTCGCTGATGAAATCAACCGCGCAACGCCGAAAACACAGAGCGCGTTGCTCGAAGCGATGCAGGAACAGCACGTGACCGTGGGCGGCGTGACACATCCGCTGCCGCAGCCGTTCCTCGTGCTCGCGACGCAAAACCCGTTGGAAATGGAAGGCACATATCCGCTTCCGGAGGCGCAGCTCGACCGGTTTCTTTTCAAACTAAAAGTGCGCTACCCCGATGCGGAGGAACTACACACAATCCTCGACCGCACTACGAGCGCGAGCGCGCCGCACATCAGCAAGGTGCTCGGCAACGCCAGTGATGTGCTCGCGATGCGCGAAGCAGTGCGTCAGGTGCCGCTGGTGCGCGAGGTGCAGGATTTCGCCGTGCGGCTCGTGCTGGCAACGCATCCAACGGAAGCACGCGAAGGCAGTCTCGCGAAAAAATTCGTGCGCTACGGCGCCAGCCCTCGCGGTGCACAGGCGCTCATTCTCGCGGGAAAGATTTTCGCCCTACTGGACGGGCGCTACCACGTCTCGAAAGCCGACATCGCCAAGGCCGCGCCCGCAGCGCTGCGCCATCGCATCATCCTCAATTTCGAGGGCGAGGCCGAGGGCAGGACGAGCGACGAAGTGATCGCGGAAATTCTAGCCGCGTAGCAGAAAAGTTTGCCACAGCGAACGAATCTGCGCTTCTTGCGCACGATGAAAGCCATCGTATTTCTCCACGTCGCACTCGGCGGCGCGCTAGGCAGTGTCTTGCGCTTCTGGCTCGGCGGTATCGTCGGCGACAAAGCTGGCGCGGCATTTTGGGGCACTCTGTTCGTGAACATTGCTGGCTCGTTCGCCATCGGCGTCTGCGCCGGGATGCGCTCGGGTGATTTCACACGGAACTTCGTGATGATCGGCCTGCTCGGCGGCTTCACCACGTTTTCATCATTCAGCCTGCAAACACTCGAACTTTTCCAAAAAGGCGACACCACGCTTGCGCTGGCAAATGTCGTGCTCTCCATCGTCCTCTGCCTGCTCGCTGTGTGGCTGGGCTGCTTCGTCGGTGGACAGTGGAAGAGCTAGGCGGGCACCGCGCGCAGTTTCAGACCGAACGGCACGAATCGCTCGAAGTCACGGATGTTGCGCGTCGCCACCGGCACGTGATGGGCGATCGCGCTCGCTGCGATCATGCAGTCCGAGTGCGAACCGCGCCGACGCCCCGTGCGGTGAAAAAGCCGCGCCGCATCCTCTGCCTGCCGCCATGTGAAATCACTGATGCGCTTTTCCAAAACGGCAAAGACCGCGTTTTTTTGCTCTGCCGTGTGGGGGCCGTTGCAAAACTCCGACCATGCAATCGCCGACGCACCGAGCTTTTCACCGCTTGCCAGCCATTGACGAATCACTGCGACGTGCGGCGATCCGGCGGTGACGAGATCGATCAGTAGGTTGGTGTCGAGTTGCAGCGTCATGCTTCCCACCAATAGCGTTTGGCCTGACGTTCGGCCTGGACTTCCTTGCGGAAGCCCTCGGCCTCTTTCACGGTCAGACCTCCACCATTTTGGAGCCAGTCGAGCGCCTCGATGGGTTTTGGAAGATTCTGTTCACGATTTTCGGTTTCCCTGGCTTGTTTGACGGCGCGGCGCATGACCTCAGCCTTGGAAACGCCCCATTTTTTGGCGAGTTCCTTCAAGGCGCTCAGAGTCCACCCATCGAGGGCCATGCTGGTGCGTTTCAGGCTGTAAGTCATGTGGTAACTCGTAACCACACGTTTTTTTTCCACAAGTCTTATTTCCAATTCCCCCGTGTATTCCGCTATGTGTCCGCCATGACGCAAACCACTCTCACACTCGGCCACTCACCCGACCCGGATGACGCCTTCATGTTTTACGCGCTCGCCGAGCACAAAATCCCGACGGGGCGCTGGCAGTTTCAGCATATCTTGCAGGACATCCAGACGCTGAATGAACGCGCGACTCGCGGGGAACTGCACATCTCGGCGATCAGCATCCACGCCTACGCGAGTGTGATGGACAAATACGCGCTGCTGCCTTGCGGCGCGAGCATGGGCGATGGCTACGGACCGATGCTGATCGTGAAACGCGGGCGGGCGCTGCCGGATTTGTCGGACTTCGGTGCAATCCGCGATTGGTTGCAGCATCAGCGCATCGCGGTGCCGGGGAAAATGACGAGCGCTTTCCTCGCACTGAAGTTGTTTTTCCTCGGCGAACCGATGCACACGGTGGTGCCTTTCGACAAAATTTTTGATTTTATCTCCGAGGGAAATGCGGATGTGGGGCTGATCATTCACGAAGGACAACTCACGTATGAGCGCGACGGCTTTGACCTCGTGCTCGACCTCGGCGCGTGGTGGAAATCGGAAACGGGCCTGCCGCTGCCGCTCGGCGGAAATGTGATTCGCAAGGACATCGCGCCTACCGATCGTTCGGAGATCAATGCGGTGCTTTACGAGAGCATCCGCTACGGGCTGGAGCATCGCGCGGCTGGCGTGGCACACGCTCTTCCACTAGGGCGCGGACTCGACAGTGAGATGGCCGACAAATTCATCGGGATGTATGTGAATGAAAGCACGCTCGATTATGGCGACACCGGACGGATGGCGATTCGAGAGTTTCTGTCGCGCGGGTATCAACTCGGATTTTTACCCGAGCCGGTGGAGTTGGAGTTCGTGAAATAGCGGATGCTATTTTCAGCCCTGAGATTGAAACATCTCCGACACCCGCTGGATGCGCAGCGCTTTGCCGGTCTGCTCGTCAATTTCGATCATCGCGCCGCAGAGGCGGACGGGGCCGGTGGCGACGGGGTATTGAATCGGACGGCCCGTGAGGAAGCGGGTGATGATGGGGGTAATCGCGCGACCAAGGCAACTCTCGGCGGGGCCGCACATTCCGGCGTCGCAAAGAAACGCGGTGCCGCCGGGGAAGATTTGTTCATCGGCGGTCTGCGTGTGCGTGTGTGTGCCGACAACGGCGCTCACGCGGCCATCGAGAAAACGGCCCATCGCGATTTTTTCGCTCGTGGTCTCGGCGTGGACATCCACGAAAATGACGGGTGTGATTTCGCGCAGTCGCGCGACCTCGGCCTCCATGACGAGGAAGGGGTTTTCGAGCGGCGGCTGCATGAAAGTGCGTCCCTGCACGTTGATGACTGCGACTTTTCCCTTCGGCGAATCGAGCACAATGCTCCCCTGCCCCGGTGTGCCGGGCGGGTAGTTGATCGGGCGCAGCAGGCGCGGCTCGATGTCGAGATGCGGGATGATGTCCTTTTGATCCCAAATGTGATCGCCGCTGGTGATGACGGCGGCCCTGGCGCGCAGGAGGTCGGTGCAGATTTTTGGGGTGATGCCACGACCGTTGGCTGAGTTCTCGCCATTCACGACGATGAAATCAATTTCGCGCTCCTCGCGCCAGCGCGGGAGCGTTTCGATTACAGCCTTGCGGCCCGGCTCGCCGACGATGTCGCCAAGGAACAAAAGTCTCAACATGACGCGCAAGATAGGCAAAGGGCGGTGCGTGGGAAGAAATTTGCTGCGTCCACCCAAAGCTTGCGAAAGATCGCCCGACGGCGTGACGTATAACCAGCTATGCGCGTCCTTTCTATTTTCATCTGCATCCTGTGCGTCTTTGCTTCCGAAAATGCACGGGCGCAGCAGCTGGATCCGCTTGCGCCGACGCCGGATTGGAGACGTGTGGAGGTGTTTCAAGAGACGATGACGCGGGAGGAATTTGTTCAGCTGCTCGACACGGTCTATGCGCCGGGCCGCGCGGCTGCGGGGATGATCGAGGTGAAAGAAAACGAAGCGGTGATTTTCAAAACGCTGAACCCGGCGGAGACGATGACGCTGCGTTTTGCGAAGGATGCGACGAGTGCAAAGCGGGCAAAAACCTACTGGCGGGTGGCGATGAAACTCGGCGCGGCGAAAACGAAAAAACCGCTCGCGGGTTTGAAGCTGACGCTCGATGCGGGGCACATCGGCGGGGCTTGGGGGCTGATGGAGGAGCGGTCATTTGCGCGCCCCGGCGACAAGCCGGTGCAGGAAGGCGATATGACGTTGCTCGTGACCAAACACGTCGCTGAACAAGCGGGCGCACTGGGCGCGGAGGTGACGATGGTGCGGAGCAAATCCGCGCCGACTTCGTCTTTTACCGTGGATGCTTTGCGCCCTCAGGCGCGGAAGGAACTGGAACTCCTCGGCGTGACGGATGTGCGTGAAAATTACGCCGGTCCTCGCGATCCGCTAAAAGCGCAGACCGTGCAGTGGCAGGCGGAAAAGTTATTTTACCGCGTCGCAGAAATCCGCGAGAGGGCGCGACGGGTGAATGAGAAATTCAAACCCGACGCCGTGGTGTGCATCCATTTCAATGCGGACGATTGGAACGATCCGACAGCGCCGGTATTTACACAGCGCAACGATCTGCACGTGCTTGTGCACGGCTGCTACAGCGCGGGAGAACTGCGCTTCGACGACCAGCGCTGCGAGATGCTCGTGAAGCTTCTCAACCGCAGCCACGCGGAGGAACTCGCGGCAGCCGGGCCGATGGCCGAGGCACTGGCGAAGGCGACGAGCCTGCCTCCTTTCACCTACACGACAGCCAATGCCGTGCGCGTTGGCACCAACGAAGCAGTGTGGGCGCGCAATCTTCTGGCGAACCGGCTCTACGAATGCCCGGTGATTTTTCTGGAGCCGTATCGGATGAATCACGAGGAGGTCTATGCACGCGTGCAGGCGGGTGATTACGAAGGCGAGCGCGAGGTGGCGGGGAAAATACGCCGCTCCATTTTCCGCGAGTATGCGGATGCGGTGGTGGCCGGGCTGCGCGACTACTACGCGGCTGCGCGAAAAAAGTAGCGGGCGCTATTCGTCGTCGGGCCTTGTCGGGCGCGGGGGGAGTTCCTCCGTCCAAGTGTGGATGCTCTTACGCACTGGCGTGTAAAATTTCTCGAACTCTTCCTTGGGTGCCTCGATGACGAGGAGGATTTGCTGGCCGTTTTTAAGCGTGATGAAGAGTGCGCTCTTCATCCACGAACGGCCCGCATAATTAAATGCGAGGTAGAATTCGTGCGCCTGCCATCCGTTCATGCGCTCGGCCTTTGGTTGCTCGCCGGTGATGGCCACGCCCTCGGCCTTTGCGGGCGCGAGGGCCATGACCGCTTTGCGATAGGACGGGAGATGCTTGTCGTCGAAAAGTGGCGGCTTTTCGATGGGGGAAAGGGAGAGCAGCGCGCGGGCGTCGGGGACTTCTTTGCTCATGACGGTAAAAAGATCGGGGCGACCGGTGAAGAGCCAGTTGCGGGGCGGCGAGAAAAAAATCCGCTGACGCGCGCCGCTCAGGAAATACATCCTTCGCATGGTGAAGCCATCCTCAAATGAGTTCACCCAATGCGGTGTGAAATCAAGCGTCTCGGCGGCTGTCGCAGCGCAGGTGAGTAGCGCGGCGGCGGTTATTTGTCGGAGCAGGCGCATCTACTCGTTGAGATGCACCATTTCCCACCGCCCACGCGAGAACTGAGTTGCGGTGAAATTGCCGGGGGGCGGGGTGGAGGAAAAAATGGAGTTGTTGTTGAACCAGCGATTGCGCGGGGACAAATAGACATTGGCCCCGCCCCAAGGCGCGGTGAACGCTTCGCTCACGAAAGCCTGGACGATGGAACCGGTGAAGGTGAGGTCTCTGGAACTCCAGTTTTCGAGCAGGCGCAGAAAACAGCGCGCGCCGCCGGAAGGAAGGCCGTTGCCCTGATAGTCACTGGGAATGAAACCGCTGAGAATTGCGGCGTTGATCGTGGTGTGCTTGGCCGAGCGACTGCTCAAGAATTGATCTGAATTGGCGTCGTCCCAATTGCTCGAGAGCAGAGTGATTGCATCGCCAGCGACTGCCACGGATTTCATCTGGTAGCCAGTTTTGACGGTGTTTTCGGTGCCAGTCGCATTGCCACCTTTTGATGAAGGGATGTTGCTGGCGTTATCATCGCCAACATTGAAATCGCCCTTGATATATACGCCGTTTTCCGAGGCCAAGGTGTAGTCGCGATTGAATATGGTGCCGCGCTCGTAGCGGATGGCGGTTGAGTCGTAAGGATTCACGTCATGCACATAGACGACGCCGTTGAAGCCGTTGAGGCTTTTGAGGGAAGTGTCGAGGTTGCGCAAATCTATGGGGTTGATCTGAAAGTAGGTGTCTTCGCGGAAATCATACATCGTCGTCTGCGGGAGGACGGCGGTTTTGATGCTCGTGTAGAGTGCGCTGGTGCTGGCGAGTTCACTGCCGCCTTGCCAAATGCGAACTCGTGCGGTGGAGGTGACCGGCTGCGCGGTGTCGAGTTGGATGAGGACGCCGCCGGATTTTGCCTGATTATAAAGGCGATGGCTGGCGATTTGCGGAGGTTCGGGCTGGCCGCTGACGGGTGGCTCGATGATTTCGCGGAAGCCGTCGTTGTTTGGGTTCGCGTCCGTCTTGTTAAATAGCGTCTCTGGAGGTGTGCCGAAAATTTCGATACGGCTTGCCTCGTGCAACTGCGAGGCGCGGGAGACGCTCGGTGCCGTCGTGGCGGTCACCGTTGCGGACGCTGGGGATTGGAGGTTGTCCGACCAATACGGGGCCTGGGGAGTGCCGGGGAGATGGTTTCCCCACAAGTCGCTGTGTTCGCTTTCGTAGTATTTGCCCGCATAGGTTACCTGATCGAGGAACTGCAATGTGTTGTTTGCAGCGTCCCAGATGTCGCTGTTGCTATGGACGGGGCCGCTCAGAATCATATTCGTATTGGCGTAAATCTCGAGCGTGTCCTCGAAGGCGAAGATGTGCTGGAAGAGCGGGACCTGACTGACTTGGTAAATACGGCGCGCCCCGAAAGTGACGGGCACATCCAGCGTTCCAGTGCTCAATTTCGCCTCGGCGCGGTAAAAATAGCTTGTGCCGCTGCGGCCTGTAAAACCCGGGACGGATGCCGTGGAGACGGCATCGGGCAAAGACGAACTGCTCAGTGCCGCGCCAAGCTTGTCCGCAGCGACGAGGGAAAAAGAGACAAGCGAGATACCCTCGCTGGTGAAGCCGGGATGGACGTTGATCGTGGGTGCAGTGAAACCGGCGCCGACAAGTGTGTCAGCCGATCCCGGCGTGAGGTTGTTGGCACGAATGGCAGCGGCCCAGTTCGCGTAGGCATAGTCGAGCATGCCCTCGGCGGCGATGGTAGTCCGGGCCATGGCGCGCTGGCGTAAGGCGAGCCGTCCATTGTGGCTCGTGAGCGAGAGCGCGGTGCCGATGACACCACCAAGCGTGACGATGATGAAAAGGACGACAACGAGAGCGCCGCCGCGAGTGTTCGATGGATGATATTGCATTTTCATCGCAGAATACCGGTTGAACGACAGCCAATGCTGGTCCGAAAAAGTGCAGCCGTGACATATTGGGCGGTGTTTGCACGATAGACTTTTGATTCGACGCGAAGGTCAACATTCAGGAACTGGCATGTGGAATCGCTGTAGGAGAATGGCGTATTCGTCACGCCCGCCGGCAATATTTTCGTGTCGGCATTGTAGCTGGTGGCGGCGTTGAAAGTGTTTGTTCCGTCCACGGAAACCCGCATCGCCATTGGGTAGTAACGGAGATCGCTGCCGACGGCGACGTATGCAATTCGGTTCAGAATGAGCGCGCGCGTTTCGTTCGGCGACGCAGCAGTTGTAATAGCATTGCCGGACGCGATCGGGCGCAGGAGGCAATTGCCCGCTGCGGTGGTGAGCTTCACCACGGTAGATGAGCCGGTTCCCGTAACGCTGAGCACCTCCCCCTGAAAGCCGAGGCTCGGGACCACCACGAGATCTGTGCGCTTGGGAGCCTGCTGGCCGTTCAGCATATTGATGGAGACGGTGGTGGAAGTCGCCAGCACGTTCGATGGCAGGACATACCAGCCCGAGGGGTTTCGCAAAGTGAGGCGCACTCCAGCCGCCGGGCCCGTTCCGGAGAGGATCTCGCCATTCGCATCCACCAAGTCCGGGGAGCAGGAGGTATCGTGAATTTTTGAACAGATTTTCTCGAACACCTGCCTCCCTTCACGGTGCGTGTGGTTGAGCGCAAAATTCTTCGCATAGAGCACCAGCCCGGTGTTCAAAACCAAATACGCCATGCCCGCCACCACGGACATGATGATCATTCCAATCAGCATCTCCGCGAGGCTGAAAGCCCGCCGCGAACGCAATTCAAGCCGGAGCGAAAGTGGTGTCATCGGATCGTATCGGGTGCCCGCAGTGTGTGCAGATCGAGCGTGAAATTCTGCCCGCGATACTGCCACGCCACGCGCGCTGTAAAGCGCACCACATTGTTGGCCAGCAACGTCACACGGCAGGTGCGTGTGGCGTTCACCGGCTGCGACCCGCTCTGCGAGTCGGTGAAAAGCGGGACGGTTTCATTCACCACCTCCGTCTCCGTGCCCGGCACTGGCCATGTGCCAAAGACCGCAGGCACACGGCGCGGCGGATCGTATCTTCCGGTGAGCGCCTGCTCGATGCTCTGCTGGCAATACGCTCGCGCCACACTGCGATTGCGCTCGGAGGTGGCGGACCAGTTTGCCCGTGTCAGTCCGTAAATGACCGTGGAAACCACCAGCCCGAGCACCGCCACAGCCATCATGGAATCAGCCAGCGCAAAACCCGCCGACGCTCGTCGTGGGGGGCGACAGAGAGGCGGCGCCGGCTTCCGAGAAAGAGACAGCGGCGAGGCAGTCATATTGTTGGTAGAAATACCGAGCAAGTTTCAGGCTATTGAAGGAATTGATTACCTGCCGTGGACAACACCGAGGATCGCTTTAAAATGATGCTCGGCTTTAGTGGCTGATGAAAAGCGCTATAGGCAAAGCCCTGCCGCTGCTCACATTTCTTTGCCGCCGCAATATTCTTCTCAGATTTAAGAAGAAAACGTCCCAAAGCAGCGATCCCCAGCGTCTCCGAGGCCGGGGACGATGTAGGCCTTCTCATTCAGCCGCTCATCCACCGCTGCGGTGAAAACAGGAACGTCCGCGTGCGCACCGTGGATTTGCGCCAGCCCCTCCGGGCAGCTCACCACGCACAGAAACCAGATGCTCTTCGCCCCACCCTCCTTCAGCTTCGCAATCGCCTCGCTCGCGCTGTGCCCCGTCGCCAGCATCGGGTCCACCACGATGATGTCCGCCTGCGCATAGTGCGGCGGCATATTGAAATAGTAGCACGTGGGCCGGTGCGTCTTTTCATCGCGCCTCATGCCGATGTGCCCGACGCTCGCGCCGGAAAGAACCCGCAATATTCCGTCCACCATCCCCAGCCCCGCGCGCAGAATCGGCACAATCACCACCGGCCTCGTCAGCGCCGCTCCCTCGTAATCATCCAGCGGCGTCCGCACCTTGCACGGGCGCGTGGAAAAATCGCGCGTCGCCTCGATAACCAGCAACTCCGCCAACTCCGCCAGCAGCGCGCGAAATTCCCCCGGCTCCGTCCGCTCGTCGCGCAACCGTGTCAACTTCACCCGCGCGAGCGGATGTTCGACGACGGTGACTCCCTCCGGGATGGCTTGCATGGACGGAAAATTGCCGCTGCCCCCCTGCATGGCGAGCACGAATTGCCCTCCTGCAATATCGGCGGAGGGTGTTTCATCTTCTCTGTCCCTTGTTCCCCTGCGGGCTGGCGGGGGAGTGTGGGGCCGGGTTTTCGGGGCGAAAAAGTGCGGGTGGCGCGTCTTTCCATGCCGTTTTTTGGAGCAAAAAAAGAGTCTGCACGTCGTTCATTGTTATTTTTTGGAGTAAAAAATGTGCCTGCACGACGTTCATTGTTATTTTTTGGAGCAAAAAAAGAGTCTGCACGACGTTCATTGTCATTTTTTGGAGCAAAAAAACGCTCCTCTTCACGTTCTAACCAAACAAAACAAACCATTAACACCTAAATCCCATGTCCGATAACTCTGTTCCCAAACCATTCGACCCCGTCGTCCAACTCCTCGAAGATGCCGCCGACGGCGCGCATGATTACGGGGCTGCGATTGGCCTTTTGCAGAACACGGAGGCGGCGTTCCGCGCGGTGCTCGCCAAGCCAGCCTAGCCACTCCCATGAGTGGTTTTGGCGGGGCCTATAGGATGCCTCCTATCGTCTAAGAGGGTGGCTCTCAGTCGGGCGGAAGGCGCGCTCTCCGCTTGCAGGGGAAGGGGAACATCGCCAGCATCTGCACTCACTTTATGAAACCGTCCGTCCTCATCGCACTCGCCGCTTCGCTCTTTGCAACGACCACCTTTGCCCAGGCCCCGGCGTCCGTGCCGGCAAAGCGCGTGATGCCGTGGGATGGGATGGCGCTGGCGAAGACGCCGGTGATTCACGCCACGACGGAGCGTCCGGCGAAGGGGATGCGTTCGTTTTTCTACGAAGGGCTGGAATACAAGGGGAAGCCGACTTGGGTGTTTGCCTACTACGCCGCGCCGGATGGGAAGGCGCCGGAGGGCGGCTGGCCTGCGGTGGTGTGCGCGCATGGCGGCGGCGGGACGGCGTTCCCCGCGTGGGTGCGGGAGTGGAACAAGCACGGCTATGCGGCCATCGCGATGGATTTGGAGGGGCATCTGCCGGGATCGCACTTCTTCGGGGTGGAGGGGAATTTTCCGCTGGAACAAGGGCACGAGAACGCGGGGCCGA
Source organism: uncultured Spartobacteria bacterium (assembly GCA_903929475.1). Taxonomy (GTDB): domain Bacteria; phylum Verrucomicrobiota; class Verrucomicrobiia; order Chthoniobacterales; family Chthoniobacteraceae; genus SXWH01. The sequence continues at coordinate 9,367 of CAIYUV010000202.1, read as the reverse complement.
AGCGCAATAGCTGGTTCGGGGACATCGCGCTGCCGGACAAGGAGCAGTGGTTTTACCACGCGGTGGCCGATGTGATCCGCGCCAACTCGCTGCTGCGCTCCTTCCCGGAAATCAACCCGAAGAAAATCGGGCTCACGGGGATTTCGTGGGGCGGGACGACGGTGAGCGCCGTGGCGGGTGTGGATTCGCGCTTCGCATTTGTCATCCCCGTCTATGGCGGCGGCTACATTCACAAGCACGACATGACCCCCGAGCAATACGCCATCTACAACGCGAAGTGGGACCCGTCGGCGCATCTGCCCTATGCAAAGATGCCGATGCTGTGGGTGAGTTCCTACACCGAGCCGGTCTTCCCCGTGGATCTTTTCGGCAAATCGGCGATGACCACCGCCGGCCCGAGCACGCTGTGCATCCGCCCGTGGCTGATTCATGGGCACGGCTTCGGCTGGGAGGAAGTGTGGGAGATTTACGCCTTCGCCGACAGCATCGTGAAAGGCGGCCCGGCAGTCCCGCGCTTCGCCACCCCGCAGGTGGACGCGAAGGACGGGCTCGTTCACGCGAAGTTCGTCGGCGAGGTGAAGAATGCGACGCTCGCATTCACCAACGGCGGCGGCCAGTGGAAGGATCGCAAATGGGCGGGCATCCCCTGCACCGTGGGAAAGGATGAAGTCGTCTCCACCAAACCCGTCCCCGCCGGAGCCACCGCCTACGTCATCAACGGAGCCGACAAACGCGACGGCTGCGTGAATTCCCCGGTCGTGGTGCTCAAGCCGTAGGCAGTCCAGCCTTGCATATCCCCCACATTTCCCCATCCTCGCCGCGCTATGAAAACTCTCTTCGCACTCATCCTCGCCACAACCACCGTCATCTCCGCACACGCGGAAACCACTACCGCTGACGCCTTCGCTTCGATCAAAAAGCTCGCTGGCGAATGGCGCGGGCCTGCCATGCAAAAAGGAATGCCGAAATCACATTCCATCTTCCGCGTCACCGCCGGTGGCAGCGCGGTGGAGGAAACCATTTTCCCCGGCACGAAGATGGAAATGATCTCCGTCTATCACATGGACAAGGGCGACCTGCTGATGACGCACTACTGCATGCTCGGCAACCAGCCCCGCACGAAGCTCAACACCCGCAAGAGCACCGCGACCGAACTCGTGTTCGATTTTGACGGCGGCACAAACTTGAATCCCCGCCGCGACATGCACATGCACAGCCTGACCCTCACGCTCTCCGGCTCGAAGAAATCCGGCGTGCAAAAAATAACCGGCACCTGCGCGAGCTGGGAGGGAGGAAAGCAGAAAGCCTCCTGCGGCACCACGCTGACGCGGGTGAAGTAGCCACAAGCTTTTCCCCCGCCGCCCCTGCTAGAGCCGCGTGATGGTCTCGTGGAGGTTGAGGATGACGCGGGCGATGCTGGTGTAGGCGGCGGTTTCGCTCTTTGCGCCGTCGCGGCCTTGCGGGGCGAGGCCGATGTTGAGCAGGGCGTCGGCGCTACTGGCGTCGGCGGTGAAGGTGGCGAGATGTTTGTCGTAGAGTGCGCTGAGGGTGGCGATCTCGGCGGGCTTTGCAGGGCGGGCGGTGGCGGTTTTCCATGCCCATGCGATGCGGTCGGCGGGGGTGTTGCCGCCTTCTTTGACCATGCGGGCTGCGAGGGCGCGCGCGGCTTCCACGTATTCGGGGTCGTTGAGCAAAGTGAGGGCTTGCTGGGGAATGTTGGAGCGGGTGCGGTCGGCGGCGCATTCTTCGCGGGTGGGGGCGTCGAGTGCGAGCATGGCGGGCTGGAGGTAGCTGCGCTGCCACCATGTATAGAGGCCGCGCCGCCATTGGTCGGGGCCTTTGTCGTTTGCCCATTCGCGGACGGGGAAGTTTAAATTTTCCCAGTAGCCGGCGGGTTGGTAGGGCTTCACGCTGGGGCCGCCGATTTTGTCCACGAGGAGGCCGGAGATGGCGAGGGCGTTGTCGCGGACGAATTCCGCGTCGAGTCTCCAGCGACTCTGGCGCGCGAGGTCGCGGTTAAATGGATCGCGGTCGGCGCCGGGGACGTTGCTGGTCTGGCGGTAGGTGCCGGAGGTGACGAGTGTGCGGACAAGGTGCTTGATGTCCCAGCCGCTGTCCATGAAGTCCACAGCCAGCCAGTCGAGCAGCGGTTGCATTTGCGGGACTTCGCCCTGCGTGCCCATGTCTTCGAGGGTCTTGCTGAGGCCGGTGCCGTAGAATTGTTTCCAAAGGCGGTTGGCGAAGACGCGGGCGGTGAGCGGGTTTTCGCGCTTCACGAGCCATTGCGCGAGGTCGAGGCGCGTGAGGCGTTTCCCTTCGGCGGGTTGCGCGGGCGCGCCGGGCAGGTAGTGCGGCGTGGCGGGCTGCATGATGTCACCTTTGTCGTTCTGCCAGTCGCCGCGCGGCAGGACGCGGACGGTGCGGTTAGCGCCGCTCTCGGTGATGAGACAGAGCGCGAAAGTTTTTTCAAATGCGGCGCGCTCCTTTTGCTTGGCGGCTATCTCTTTTTTCACGGTCTCCAAAATGGGGGCGAAGGTGCGGTAGTGGCTGGCGAGTTTTTGCTTTTGCTCAGGCGTGCGCGCGGGAGTTTTGATGATGGCGAGGATGTCGGCGGGCAGGGTGCTCTTGGGCGCCATCACGGGGCGTTTGTCGTCGGTGGCGAAGAGGCGGAATTTCCCGATGGTGTGGTTCGTGCCGTTGGTCTGGTGGAGGGTGATGGTGATGTCCTCGTCCGCCGGGAGCGCGCCGCCGAAGTCGAGATAAAGCGCGGCGTCCTTGCCGGTGTTGCCGACGATGCCCCAGCCGTTTTTGGGATCGTTCAGTTTGCCGTCCACGGCGCTTTTCGCGAGGAAGCCCTGCTGCTCGAAAGTTGCGGTGGCGCTGAGGCGCATGGGCTGGCCATCGCGTTCGAGGACGATTTCGTTGAGGACGAAGCTGCCGTCCGCCGCGCGACCGGGGCCGCTCGCGGGGAGCGAGGGATCGGGGAGGACTTCAAGCTTCACGCCGGTGGTTCCTTTTTTCATCGGCACGGTGAGCTTGTAGGAGTCCGCATCGGGGTTGTCGGCGACGGCGATGCTGATGGTGCCGTCGTTGTCCTTGGTAAATTTCGACGCGCCCGCCATTGCGACGGGCTTCAGCGCGGTCCACGCGAAGTCTTTCATACTGTCGGCGATTGTTTTTTCCCACGCGACTTGCGCGGCGTCCAACTCGGGCGAGGAGGTGACCAGTTTCTCCTGCAAGGCGGTGATTTTGGCATCGAATTCCTTCAGTTTCACCTCCTGCTCGGGCGTGGCGATGCGCGCGCCGGCCTCACGCGCGCCGATGGCGTTTTCCTTGATGTCGGCGAAAAACGCGCCCAGTGCGTAGAAGTCCCGCGTGGTGACAGGATCGAATTTGTGGTCGTGACATTCGCAGCACATGAAGGTCTGCGCGAGCCACGTGGTGCCGATGCTTTTCACGCGGTCGGTCACGGCTTTCGCCTCGTATTCCTTGGCCTGCGCGCCGCCTTCCTCGGTGGTGAGGATGAGCCGGTTGTAGGCGCTGGCGACGCGCGTTTCGTTGGAAACGTCGGGCAGCAAATCGCCGGCGATTTGTTCGATGGTGAATCGGTCGAAGCGTTTGTTCGTGTTGAAAGAACGGATGACGTAGTCGCGATACGGAGAGACGTTTCGGGGGTTATCGGAATGATAGCCGGTGCTGTCGGCGTAGCGGACGAGGTCGAGCCACCAAACGGCCATGCGCTCGCCGTAATGCGGAGAGGCGAGGAGTTTCTCGACGAGCTTTTCGTAGGCGTCGGGAGCTTTGTCGTTCACGAAAGCGTCGAGTTCCTCGGGCTTTGGCGGGAGGCCGGTGACATCGAGATAAACGCGGCGGCAGAGCGTGGCGCGGTCGGCCTCCGGGGCGTGCTTGATGCCGAGCGATGCGTGGCGCGCGAGAACAAAAGCATCAATCGCATTGCGCGCGAAAGCCGGTTCGCTCGCTGCGGGCGGCGCTGGTTTTTCCGCCGGGATGTATGCCCAGTGCGGCTGATACTCCGCGCCTTGCTGGATCCATTTCCGCAGGATCTGTTTGTCGCGCTCGCTGAGCTGGCGGTTCTGTTTTTTCGGCGGCATCACGTCGTCCTCGTCCTTCGTCGTGATGCGTTTCCACACTTCGCTGTCGTCGGGCTTGCCGGGGATGATGGGAAAAACGTCGTCGAGCTTTGCGATGGCATTTTCGCGGATGTCGAGACGCAGGTCGGCTTCACGCGCCTTTTTGTCGAAGCCGTGGCACTTGAAACAATTGTCCGCGAGAATAGGTCGGACATCGCGGTTGTATTCCACTTTCGCCGGAATGGGCGCATCGGCGGCAATGGAGTGCGCGACGAGGAGCAGAGTTGAAAAACTGAGTTTCACGATGGGAATGTAACGCATGGCGGCAAGAAGTCTAAATCCACACCGGGCTTCGTGCTTAGTGACGATGGTCACTCCTTCTTCACGTCTTTCGCGCGCAGCACGCCCTTGTCAGCGACTTCCACTTTAAAAAGGAACCGCTGCCCTTTGCGCATATCCATATGGTTGAACTCCGCAGGGACGAGGAGACTCACCGGCTCGTTCGCGACTTCCACTGCGAAAAGTCGCGCGGTGGTGGTGTATTGGAGTTGATCGCCAATGACACCATCGAGCTTGTAGGTGTTTCCGCGCAGCGAATTGGAATTTTGCATATAATCCGCAATCGGAAACACAGGCAGCGTGCGGAAAGGATCGGACACTTTTCCTTTCAACATCATACCGCCAGCGATGGCCGCGACAACGACGATGCCAACGACGAGAAACCAAATGGGATTGATGGATGAACTGGCGCGACGGGCCATAAAGCGCGGGAAACTAGTGGAGCCGTGAGGCAGGTGTCGAGAGGCGAGTATCGCAGACTCGTGACTCGACAGTTACCGCGTCACAGTTATCCTCGGCGTGTGCGCGAACCGGCATCCACTTCGCTTCATCTTGCGGGCAGCATCCTCATCGCCCATCCGTCGTTGCTCGACCCGAACTTCCACAAGAGCGTCATCATGCTCGCCGATCACAGCACCACGGCAGGCGGCTTCGGCCTCATCGTGAACCGCCCCACGGGAAAAGTCGTTGGTGATTTACTAAAGGAGAGCGAACTCGGCCATCTCGCACGCGTCCCCGTGCTCGCGGGCGGACCGGTGCAGACGGATCAACTGATGCTAGTCGCGTTCCGCTGGCATCCACAATCGCGAAGGCTCGAATGCCGCCACCACATCCCACTCGAAGAGGCCGAGCAACTCGCCTCCGCACAGCATCACACCGTGAGAGGTTTCATCGGCTACTCCGGCTGGAGCAGCGGCCAGCTCGAAGCGGAGCTGGCACAACGCTCATGGCTCGTGCGCAAGGCCGATCAAGCAGAGTTACTGGAAACCGAACGCGCCCCGCGCATCTGGCGCGAACTCACTAGCACCTTCGGCCCGTGGTTCAAACTGGTCGCCGAAGCGCCGGATGATCCGAGCATGAATTGAACGGCGCGGACTTTTCGCTCTCATATCCATCCATGAAAATCGGAGTTCCCAAGGAAATCAAAGCGCAGGAAAACAGGGTCGCGCTGCTGCCGAGTGCAGCGTATCAACTCATCCGGCGCGGACACACGGTCATCATCGAGGCAGGCGCGGGCGCGGGCAGCGGATTTGCGGACGACCAATACAGACAGGCCGGGGCGGAACTGGTGACAAAACACGAAGAGGTCTTCGAACGGGCGGACATGATCGTAAAAGTGAAGGAGCCGCTGGAAAGCGAGTGGCCGTTGCTGCGCGCCGGGCAGATTCTTTTCACCTACCTCCACCTCGCGGCAAGCAAGCCGCTCACCGAGGCGCTGATGGCGGCAAGAGTGACCGGCATCGCCTACGAAACGTTGGAGGTGAACCGGCGGCTGCCGCTCCTCGAACCAATGAGCGAAATCGCAGGGCGGATGAGCGTGCTGGTCGGCGGTTACTTTCTGCAAAAACACGCGGGAGGTTGCGGCGTTTTGCTGGGCGGAGTGCCGGGAGTTTTGCCCGGAAAAGTAGTCGTCATCGGTGGAGGCACAGCCGGCGTGAATGCAGCACGGATGGCGCAGGGGCTGGGCGCGGATGTGACGATTCTCGAAGTGGACGTGGAGAGGATGCGGTATCTCGACATCTCACTTCACACGGCGCACACACTGTATTCGAACCCCGCTCATATCTTGGAAATGCTGCCTGAGGTGGATTTGCTGATCGGGGCGGTGCTGGTGCCGGGCGCACGCGCGCCGAAGTTGATCAGTCGCGAGATGATACGGATGATGAAGCCGGGCAGCGTGTTTGTTGACATCGCGATCGATCAAGGTGGCTGCGCGGAAACGTCGCGCGCAACGACCCATCACGATCCGATCTTTGTGGAGGAGGAAGTGACGCACTATTGTGTGACCAACATGCCCGCCGCCTACGCGCGCACAGCGACACAGGCGCTGGCTAATGTGACTTACCGATTCATCGAATTGATCGCCGACCACGGAGTGCCCGAGGCTTTTGCCAGAGACAAAAATCTACTCAGCGGAGTCAATATACACAACGGACAATTAACCTGCCGCGGGGTATCCGAGGCGCACGGACTGCAATTGCACACCCCGTTTGGGAAGTAATCACGCTTTGACTACCACTCGAGAACGTAGATGTATTTATTGCCCGATGCCTGCCGAAATGCACCGGTGGTGAGCACACCATCATCGAACATCGCATCCACTGCCTGCATACGCACGGGGTCATCGACAGCGCCGGTAAGATTCACGGTGAGGGCGGCTTTGACGCCGCCTACATTGTAATCCCAATCCCAAACGCCACCAACAGGCGTCGCACTAAATGGGACACGGTTTCCAAGGAATAAATCCATTCCCGTCGGAATGGTGCCCGCAGCGGCTTCTGCAGGCCAGTGATATCGCTCAGCGGCGTATTGTTCGAAAGCGCCGCTGATAACACGGAGATCGTTCACAAATTGTGTATTCTGCTCCGCAGCACGTGCTCGCACAAACGCCGGGATGGTCATCACTGCCAAATCAGCAATGATCGCGACGACGATCATCACCTCAATAAGTGTGTAGCCATGTGGTTTCAGCTTTCGCATAGCTGTAGTTTAGCAAACCTCGGGCCACCTTTATGATTTTTATGGTGCAGCCGGCGGGGGTCGAACCCACAACCTTCGGCTTCGGAGACCGTTGTTTATCAGAGAAGACCACTCTCCGTTGCCGTTTTGTTGCCGTTTTTTACACGTTGACCTATAGCTGGTCTAGGAAGTGATCGCCTACGGAGTGAACGCAACATTTAAAGCGTAAATGTCTATTACGCCTTTCTGTGGCTCAATTAGCACACCGCAAGCTTTTCGCGTCAGAGTAACCTCAGCCCCTACGGGAATAATAACGGGCTCGGACGGCTTTCCTGCCTCGGGTATGAAACGAATCGCGATAGCCGCAGACTTGGAGTGATTTGCAAGTTTCACCATGATCGTTCCCGCGCAGGAGCTGGTTATTTTGATAGGTGCGTTATTGTTTACGTGATCGATATGATAACCCGCAGTATAATTAAAGTGAGGCTTTCCAGCACCTACGGCACGAATCAACATGTTGTCCGCATCGGCACCTGCAATCGTGAAGCTGCAACTTTGATTCTGCATGTTGTGCGCCGGACTTACTTTAGCCCAGCAAAGAACTAATTTGCCTTTTCGAATTGCGCCATACAGGGGTGTCTCGCTGTCATCCATGATGTTCGGTGAGAGCCATGTTCTAAATGGACGGTTGCTTTGAAACAGGCGTTCTCTGTCGTGGGCAGTGATGAGTGTGGCGCGAGTGTCAGGTTGGCGTTTGTGCCTTTTCATGATGCTAAATGATTCAGCGATGTGTTGCTCCGTATTCTGTTGGAATATCGTGGGCTGGGAAGTTCATACCGGAGAGAAGCAGAGCGGGGCGCGATGGAGTGGTTCGCATGTCCTTCGGGTATTCGTTGAAGTATCAGCGGGCAAGCCGGAAAAAGCCCGTCACAGCGCATCCCACAACGGCATCATTCAGTGAATTGCCCGTAGTGCCGGAGGCCATCTGGTTTGTCGGGGTTGCCGGTGCATTGAGCAGAGTGGAGTAGTGAGTATTACGTCTATTTTGCAAGAGGACTAGACGCGGAGACGGTGCGAGTTTAATTGGCTGCCATGAGTTGCACGCTAATCGGACTTGCGGTCGAGACATTGCCACTGCACCGACTGCCGCTGGTGCAGGCACGCGTGCCGGGTGGCTTCCCCTCCCCAGCGGAAGACTATTTGGAAGGGACGCTCAAGCTGGATGAACTGCTCGTGAAGCATCCAGCGGCGACGTTTCTCATGCGCGTGGAGGGTGACTCGATGATCGGGGCTGGCATTCACAACGGAGACCTGATCGTGGTGGATCGAGCCATAGAGCCGGTGACGGGGAAAATCGTGGTAGCCGTGCTGGACGGTGCATTTTTTGTGAAACGAATCGTCGTGCGTGGGGAGCGGTGTTTCCTGTGCTCGGAAAATCCGAAGTTCAAGGATGTCGAGGTGGGCGAATGGGCCAGCCTTGATGTATGGGGAGTGGTGACGAATGTCATCCACGCGTTGAAATAGGAGGTGCACCGTGGCCCTCTTTGCCCTCGCGGATTGCAATAATTTCTACGCTTCGTGCGAGCGCGTTTTTCAGCCGCGCCTGAACGGCAAGCCGGTGGTCGTGCTATCCAACAATGATGGCTGCGTGATTGCGCGGAGCGAGGAAGCAAAGGCGCTGGGCATCGGCATGGGTGAAGCGGAGTTCAAAGTGCGTGCAATGATGCGGACGCATGGCGTGCAAGTGTTCAGCTCGAACTACGCGCTCTACGGCGACATGAGCGGGCGCGTGATGCGAATACTCGGGGATGCCGCACCGCACTCAGAAGTTTATTCTATTGATGAATGCTTTCTCGATTTCGCCGGCATGACCGATGCCAAAGCACATGCACGGAAAGTGCGAGAGCGTGTGAAGCAGTGGACCGGTATTCCAATCAGCATCGGCATAGGTTCCTCGAAGGTGCTTGCGAAGGCGGCGAATAAGCTGGCGAAGAAAGCTACTGGCGGCGTGCTTTGGATCACACCCGAGAATGCTGACGAGTGGTTGGAGCTTTTACCCGTAGAGAAAGTGTGGGGCATAGGTCGTTCACTCACTACGCGATTGGCAACTAAAGGCATTACAACAGCACGTGGACTGCGCGATATGGAACCGAGATTAGCACGACAGGAAATGGGGGTTGTTGGCGAAAGGCTTGTGCTCGAACTTCGAGGGCTTTCGTGCATGGAGATTGAGGAAGTTGCGCCGCCTAAGAAGAACG
>CAIYUV010000201.1 GCA_903929475.1 uncultured Spartobacteria bacterium | reverse complement strand
GTTCACGCGCCAACGCGGGAGGTGCGCGCCTACGTGGGATCGGCGGGATTTTTGAATGATGCGATTCAGGGACAGGTGGATGGCGTGACTGCGCGGCGCTCGCCGGGATCGGCGCTGAAGCCGTTCATCTACGGGCTGGCGTTTGATGCGGGGCTGATTCAGCCGCGCACACTGCTCGACGATGCGCCGCGGCGTTTCGCGGGCTACAATCCGGAAAATTCCGACCGTGGTTTCCTCGGGCCCATCCCTGCGGCGGAGGCGCTGCGAAGGAGCAGGAATGTTCCGGCGGTGGAATTGCTCGCGCGGCTGCCAGGCGGGGGGCTGGATAGTTTTTTGCGCGACGCAGGTGTGCAGCTTGCGAAGCCGCGTGGTGAATACGGACTGTCGCTCGCGCTTGGTGGTGCGGAGGTTTCATTGGAGGAAGTGGCGATGCTTTATGCGGGGCTGGCGGATGGGCAAGCGGGGACGCCTGCCCGACCACGACAGGCGGGACGCCTGTCCCACTCTGCTTGCTGGCTCACTCTCGATGCGTTGCACGGGAGCGAGGGACCGTCGGGGCTTGCATGGAAGACGGGGACTTCGCACGGCTTTCGCGATGCGTGGGCATGTGGCGTGATGGGCGATTGGGTGCTTTGCGTGTGGGTGGGAAATTTCGACGGCAAACCGATGCCGGGGCTCTTTGCGCGCGACACCGCTGCACCGCTGCTTATTCAAACAGTCACGCGACTCGGACTGCGTGCGAAAACTGCACCGCGCCCGTCGGAAATCGTGGATGTAAGACTGTGCGCGATCACCGGCGAACTTGCCGGGCCGCATTGCGCGCATTGCACGACTGGAAAGTTCATCGCGGGCGTGTCGCCCATCGCGACATGCACCGTGCATCGCGAAATCACGCTCGCAGACGGCAGCCGCGTTGTGCGCGAATTTTGGCCCGCGCATCGTCTGGAGCAATTTCGCCGCGCCGGACTTCCTCGCTCCGCTGCGCCCGTCGAAACCGCATCGGTATCCACGCCGGCCCCGCGCATTGTTTCACCGCAACACGCAATCACCTACGTGCTGCGTCCGGGCGTTGGGGAAAAAAATCCCATCGCACTCGAAGCGGAAACGGCACCGGGTGTGACGCGGCTGCACTGGTTTGCCGGTTCGCGCTACCTCGGCGCGAGCACTCCGCCGCATCCGCTTCTGTGGCAGCCGGAAGTTGGAAATTGGACGATCCAGGCGCTGGATGACGCAGGGCGCTCCGCGAGCGTCTCGCTCACCGTCGCGGCGCTTCCGTAATTCTGCGCGCAAATTCCCAAGTGGACTTTGCTGGCAACTTCCTCAATACGGATTTGCTTCGTGATGGCCTTGCTCCTCTACCGCTTGCTCTACCCGCTGGCTTTTCTGCTGGCCGCGCCTTTTTACGTGGCGCGACTGCTGCGGCGTGAACGCGGGCGAAGCGCACAGGCAAAACCGGCGGGCTATCATCTCGGGATCGCGCAGCGGTTCGGGCGCTATGGCTCTGAATTTCGCGCGCAGCTCGCAAATGGACCGGCGCCCGTCTGGCTGTGCTCGATCAGCGTGGGCGAAACGATTGTCGCACTGAAACTCGCACGTGCTTTGCGGCAGCAAAATCCAGCAGCGCGGATCGTCATCAGCGTCACGACCAGCACGGGATACGAATTGCTTCTGCGCGAAAAAGCCGACTGGCTCATCGCGATCTACAACCCGCTCGATTTTCGCTTCGCCGCGCGTGCGGCGTTGAATGTGGTGCGACCAAAATCGCTGGTGCTCATCGAAGGCGGAATCTGGCCGAATCTCCTCACGCTCGCCCGTTCGCGCGGAGTGCGCACGGTGCTCGCTAGCGCACGACTTTCCCCGCGCAGCGAGCAACGCTGGCGGATATTTCGCTGGCTCGCTGCGCCTGTGTGGCGGCTCTTTGATCTTGTCTGCATTCCAACGAACGAGGACGCAGCGCGCTTCGCGAGCATCGGCGTGCCTGCGGATCGCATGAAGCAGACCGGCAACATCAAATTCGACAACGCAGGCAGCGATGCTCCTTCGCGCGAGGCGGAATTTCGCACACTCATCGAGCCGCTGGGTTTCCATGGCGAAATCATCGTGGCCGGAAGCACGTGGGCGCCGGAGGAAAAGGCGCTCGCCGCTGTGCTTGGCGAGTTACGCAGTGAGTGGCCCGATTTACGTCTCATCATTGTCCCGCGTCACGTCGAACGCGCGGATGAAGTCGCTCGCTCGCTCGCCCCGCTCCGAGTCGCACGCCGCAGCCAGCCATTCACTGGCGAAGCCGATATTCTGCTCGTGGATACCACCGGAGAACTGCGCGACTGGTATCGTTTCGCAACGATCGTCTTTATCGGCAAGAGCCTCCCCGGCGTCGCCGAGGTTGGCGGGCAAAATGTCGGCGAACCCGCCGCGCTCGGTCTGCCGGTTGTTTTTGGCCCGCATATGGAAAATTTCCACGAACTCACCACACAACTCCTCGCGAACGGCGCAGCAGTGCAGGTGGGCGAAGCTCCGGCGCTCACTCACGTTTTGCGCGCCATGCTTTCGGATTCAAAACGCCAAACAGCAATGGGGCAGCGCGCCAGGGAAACTCTCGCTCCGCACCAAGGAGCTACAACACGCACGGTCGCGCTTTTAAACTAGCGGTTCTTGCCAGTGCCGCCGCCAAGGCTGCTGGGATCAAGACTTATGGGCAGTTTTATATCTGGAAGATCCTTGAGTGTAAAAGTCAGGATAACGCCGTATTCGTTGACATTTTTTCCGCCGGAACTGTTATTCGTGGCCACCACTCCGAGGCTGGCAATCCAGCTCGAAAGATCGCGATGCAGTTCGTAGCGCTGGTTTTCAAGAAGACTGTCGCGAAACTCGTAGGTCTCACGGAAGCTGAAGCCCCATTTGTCATTCAAACGGAAATAGCCGCCAAAATCCATCAGCGAGCTGTTTTGAAAGAGCACGTTCCCATCAAGATAGCGGTGGCCTATGTTGAACTGCACTTTGTCGTTCACAAAGAAGACCGCACGCGAATTTACCTCAGTGAACCCTTGGTCAAGCAGCGGAAACTGGCTGTCGAGCGTCAACGACACCCATGAGAGAGGTGTCCAGCGGATATGGTTCACAATGTTGCTGAAAGTTCCCAAGTCCGGTTCAATACCGAAATCAGGGCGATCAAAACGGACATCGAAATACGTGTCCATTTCGAGCCAGTTGATTGTGGAATTATCGCGGCGGGTTTGGAGACGGTTGCGTATGCCGAGACGGAGGATGTTCCAATCCTGAATTGAATCAATCGCGTTGAATGCGGGGAAGCTAATCGGTGGTGGTTGTGTCGAACGCTCAATACGGTCAAACTTCAAAATATCCTGTGAGTCCACGCCGGATCGCACAAAACTAAAATCCAGATAGGGCTGCATGACATGCCGAAGACCGTCAAGGCCCAGCGTGCGATTTTGCACCTGTTCAAAGGCCCTTGATGCTTTGAAAGACATCTCGAAACCTGCATTGAATACAGGGCGGAAAAGCGACCCCTCTTTGACAAGCCTGTCCGTGACACGCTTGACGACCTGGGTCGTTCCGTCCGCAAGCTTGACTGTGCTATCTTCTTCAAACGGAAGCACTGCGCCGCTCTGTGAATACCATGTGCCGCGGACGCCCACACGAGGCACCACGCTCAGCCATCCGTCAATTGTGCGAGGGAGCAGGAAATGGTGAAAAGTATCGACGCGCGTGGCGTTGTAATCCTGCGAGGTGGATCCTGATGCAAAATTACGATTGTAATGGCCCACACTCGTTTCGCCTTCATAAAAAATTTTCGAGCCGAAGAGCGGCTGACGGGTGATGTCGAGTGCTAGTTCTGGAAGCCTATCCGTGCCGTCAAAAAAATCATTCAACTGGCTCCGTATCAAAAAGGTCAACTCGTAGTCATCGCCAAGTTTCGCGACAGCAATCGAATTGTCCGGCTGCGGATTTTCACGGAAATCACCCGGGTAAAAATCCTGCAATATACGGGTGTCGCTCAGTTTGTTGATGTTCACCGTCGCGTAAATGTCATCGGTGATATACTGGCGCGCCTGAAAACTCACCCGGTAACGAGTGGAATCAATCGCCTCGCGAGCAAGTGAAGTTTGATTGGTGCCCGGCGCGGCGTCGTCCAGCAAGTAACTACTGAATCGCCCCCAACTCTGTTTGCTTTCTCCTTCCTCCCAATTCGTATCGAAGCCAACCGCTGCACCGCGGGTGCTGCGCAAATCCAGCCTCAATGTGCCGCCCATCGTATCTGAAATCGGGAAGGTATAATTGGTGAGCATATAGGCCCCCCATGCCGAACTGTAGCCCGGCGTGATCGTGAAGGCGTTTGCCTTGTTCAGCGACTGGTAGAGATACGGGAACCAGAACACCGGCGTGTTGCCGATATAGAACTTCATGTCCTGAAAAACGACGTGATCCTTCGGGTAGATGCGCGCGCGCTTCGCCCTCATGGACCAGTCCGGATTCGCCGAGTCACTCGTGGTGAAAATTCCCTCTTTGACCAGGTAACCCGTCCCGCCGGGGATGTTTTGGAAGCTCGTCCCGGAAAATTTGAAGGGTAGCGATTCGCCTCGCGACGAAGCGGCGATGATGTCCTTCGTCTCCAGATTATAGACTGCACGTTCCGCTGTAACGAGCTGGCCCTCGCGGTAAATGCGCACGTTGCCCGTCACGATCACGTCGCGCGAGTTCGGATCGTATTGCGCCTCGTCGCTGTAAATCGTCGTCGAGCCGTAGGTGATTTGAACATTCCCCGATGCCGTCGAGAGTTGCCCGGAGGCGCCCATCCGCTCGGCGGCGATATCAATCGGGATGTCTGAAAACTTCCCGAAAAGATCATCATCCCCTGCTGGCTGCTGCGCGAACGCGGCACCTGCAAGGCCGAATGTGGCGAGGACGAGGGCGGTGTTTTTCATGAACAAGGCGCGGAGGCTAGCGGTGACTCAATGCGCAAGGCAATCGAGAATAACCGCCCGTCTCGACGCTCGACACCCGGCGTGTCCGCAGCCACTTTCCGCAGCCCGATGACCGACGCACAGCGCACTTTCATACGCCGTTTCAGCAGCACAGCCGTGCTGTGGACTGCGTTGCTCTGGACAATTTTCACCGGCTGGGAGCCCGGCTTTGTCCTGCTCATCGCAGGGCTGGGGCTGGTCGGTCTGTGGGAATATTACTCGATGCTCGATGCGGGAAAGCGTCCGTCCTTCAAAATATTCGGGATGTTTTGCGGAGCGCTGATGCTCGGTGGTTCATTCTACTGGCTCGCTTGGGCGAAACAAAAACCCGAAGGGCTTTACGATTTTGAAGTCGGCACGCTGCTGCTTTTCCTCCTCGTTGTTTTTGGCAGGCAGATGTTTCTCAAACGCCCCGATCTCGTCCCGCTGGAGACGATGGCCTTCACGCTGTTCGGGCTTTTCTACGTGCCGTGGCCATTCAGCTACGTCGCAAAAATCGTCTATCTTACTCCGGCGGTGGACGGCCATGTCACCGGCCATTGGTATGTGCTGTTCCTTGTGCTCGTCACGAAATTCAGCGACATGGGCGCGTATCTCACCGGCTCTCTCATCGGCAAACACCAGCTCGTCCCACACATTTCGCCGAAGAAAACGTGGGAGGGTTTCTTTGGTGCGCTCGCATTCAGCGTCGGCGGCGGCTGCGGACTTGTCGCGCTGATGCCGCAAAAACTCGCGCTCATCGGTTACCCCAATGCCATTGTGCTGGGCCTCGTGCTCGGTCTTGCGGCTGTCATCGGCGATCTTGCCGAGTCGCTCATCAAACGAAGCTGCTCCGTGAAAGACAGCGGACGCTTCCTTCCCGGAATCGGCGGCGCGCTCGACCTCATTGATAGCATCCTTTTCACAGCCCCTATGATGTATTTCTACATGCGTTTCATAGTGAGATGAGCAAGCGCCGCGTCGTCATCCTCGGAAGCACGGGCAGCATCGGAGAAAGCGCGCTGAAAGTCGCGCGCGACATCCCCGAGCGCATGGAAATCGTCGGCCTCGCCGCCGGAAAAAACGCCACCCGCCTCGCCGAACAAGTGCGCGAATTTTCCCCGAAGGCCGTCGCACTCGGATATCCTTCGTCAACCGAAATTCGTCATCCGCCATTCCCCTGCCCTCTCCATTTTGGCGAAGCCGGTCTCATCGAACTCGCCACGCTCCCCGAAGCCGATCTCGTCCTCATCGCCATCGTCGGCACCGCCGGACTTCGCCCCGCGCTCGCAGCCATCGAGGCCGGAAAAGACATCGCCGTCGCGAGCAAAGAAATCCTCGTCATGGCCGGCGAGACCATCATGACTGCGGCCCGCAAACGCGGAGTGAAAGTGCTGCCAGTGGACAGCGAGCACAACGCCATTTTCCAATGCCTCGAAGGCCGCAGCAGCGATCAAGTGCGCCGCATCATCCTCACCGCGAGCGGCGGCCCTTTTCGCCAGACGCCCGCCGCCGAACTCGAACGCGTGACACCCGAGCAGGCGCTGAAACATCCCACATGGAACATGGGCGCGAAGATCACCGTGGACTCCGCGACGCTCTTCAACAAAGGACTGGAGATGATCGAGGCACGCTGGCTTTTCGATGTGGAAATGGCGCGCGTGGATGTCGTCGTGCATCCGCAGAGCATCGTCCATTCGATGGTCGAGTTTGTGGACAACTCCATCCTCGCCCAGCTCAGCGCGACCGACATGTGCTTTCCCATCCAATACGCCGTGACGTGGCCCGAGCGCCTGCCGAACCGCCTGCCGCCGCTCGATTTCGCCGCGCTCGGCGCACTCAGCTTCGAGCCGCCGCGCCGCGCAGATTTCCCTGCGCTCGACCTCGCCCGTTGGGCTGGCGAAACCGGCGGCACACTCCCCGCCGTCCTCAACGCCGCCAACGAAATCGCCGTCGCAGCCTTCCTCGACCGCCGCTGCTCCTTCACTGCCATCTGGCAAACCGTCGAGCGCGTGATGAAAGCACACACCGTCATCGCGCACGCCACACTCGAAGAAATCCTCGCCGCCGACCAATGGGCACGCACCTTCGCGAGCGAACTAATGAACAAACCGCGTGAAACTCTGTCCACAACTGCGTAAGTAACCATCCACATGTTTTTCAGCATCCTCAAATTCCTCGGCATCTTCCTCGAAGTGGTGATGTTGTTCAACTTCGTCATCTTCTTCCACGAACTCGGCCACTTCCTCGCTGCAAAATGGCGCGGACTCATTGTGGAGGAGTTCGCGATTTGGTTTGGAAAACCCATCTGGCGGAAAAAAATCGGCGGTGTCTGGTTTGCGCTGAATTCGATTCCGTTCGGCGGCTACGTGAAGTTGCCGCAGCTCGCGAATGGCGACATCGAAGGTTCAACAGAATATCCAGCGGGGACTGTCCCCACCGCGAAGCCATTGGACAAAATCATCGTCGCTGCAGCCGGGCCACTGTTCTCTTTTTTACTGGCGTGCATTTTCGCAGTGATCGTCTGGCAAATCGGCTACCCGATGCGCGAAGAAGCGAGCACGACCGTGGTCGGTTTCGTAGTTCCAGATTCGCCTGCGGAAAAAGCGGGAATAAAGGCGCGTGACAAAATCGTCTCGATTGATGGCATCCCCGTGAAGCGCTGGATTGGCCAGGGCAATGACGCGATCATGTGGCGCGTCGTCCGCAGCGAAGGCGACACGGTGCCGGTGGTGGTGATCCGTGACGGAAAAGAACTGAAACTGGACACCGCTCCAACCCGACCGGAGAAGACAATTTTAACGCGGCGAAAAACGCGTGAACTTGGAATCGCTCCGGCGACGACGCCGTTCATCAGCAAAGTGGATCCGAAGAGTCCCGCAGCAGACGCTGGACTTTTGCCCCGCGATTTTATCACCCATGTGAACGGACAGGAACTCGTCACCCCGCTTGGAATTTCCAACTATCTTGAAGAACATCCATCCGAGGAATTGGAACTGACAATCGAGCGCGGCACGAAGAACAACACCAAGATACTCAAAGTCCCCTTCCGCCCAAACCTCCCGATCATCGGCCACATCGTGCCTGACAGCCCGGCAGAGCGCGTGGGCCTTAAGAAAAATGATGTCGTGCTGAGCATAGACGGCAAGCCACTCAAATCCTCGACAGCACTTTTGAAATACGTGCAGGGGCAGAAAAAGGAGCCGATGAAATTTATCGTCGAACGTGATGGAAAAGCATTGCCGGAAATCACTGTGACTCCCGCCGAGGCGAAGCAGGATGAAGGCGGAACACGTCCCCGTATTGGGATCGCATTCGATGACAAATTCGGAATCACCTACGACCCCTACGGAAAAGGCGATACGCGCCACCCGGGGCCGGAGGAGCAAATCCGTGCGAGCGCGACCGCGATTTTCAACACGTTCGGCGCAGTCACGAGCAGCAAGAGCGACTTGAGCATACAGCATCTCGGCGGGCCGGTGATGATGATGCGCGTCTATTATCTTTTGTTTGAGCAGACAGATGGCTGGAAGCTCGCGCTGTGGTTCTCGGTCGTGCTCAACGTCAACCTCGCTCTAATGAACCTGCTGCCGATTCCTCCGCTCGACGGCAGCCACATTACCTTTGCGACCATCGCCGCGCTAAAAGGCCGGCCCGAGGCCGCCGACGAACTTGCGAACAGCAAACCCGTGCAATGGTTCGTCACCGCCGGAACGATGCTCATTCTCGGCTTCATGCTCTACGTGACTTTCTTCGATTTGCAGGACGTTTTCGGCGGACGAAAGTCGGACAAATTCCCATATGCCGACAAAGCCCAGGCCGAGGCCCCGGCCAAGTAGCGCGATGGAATACTGCCCTTCGCCCTACAGCTACCAGCGGCGGAAATCGCGCGTCGTCCGCGTCGGCGAAGTCGCCATCGGCGGCGAAAATCCCGTGCGCGTGCAGAGCATGATCACGTGCGATACGATGGACACCGCCGCGTCCATCCAGCAGACACTCGACCTCGTTGCCGTCGGCTGTGAAATCGTCCGAATCACCGCACCCACCGTCAAAGATGCCGCGAATCTCCAGCACATCGTCGCCGGACTCCGCGAGCGCGGCTGCAACGTTCCCATCGTCGCCGACATTCATTTCAAACCCGAAGCCGCGATGGAGGCCGCGAAGTGGGTGGAAAAAGTCCGCATCAACCCCGGCAACTACGCCGACTCGAAAAAATTCAAGGTGCTCGAATACACCGACGAGCAGTATGCCGCCGAGTTGGAGCGCATCCGCGAGCGATTCTCGCCGCTGGTGAAATTTTGCAAGGAGCACGGACGCGCGATGCGCATCGGCACAAATCACGGCTCGCTTTCGGATCGCATCATGAACCGCTACGGCGACACACCGCTCGGCATGGTCGAGAGCGCGCTGGAGTTCGCCCGCATCGCCCGCGAACTCGACTATCACGAATTCGTCTTTTCGATGAAATCGAGCAACCCGAAGGTGATGATCGAAGCGTATCGGCTGCTCGTGGCGAGGCTCGGGGAAGAGGATTTAAGATTTAAGAATTCAGATTTAAGATTTGGAAAAAATGCGGCTGCGCCGGAAGGAAATGAAAATGCCACGCGCGAAGCGCCTGACTCGAAAATCTTAAATCCTAAATCTGAAATCTTAAATTCCTCCTGGGCCTACCCTATCCACCTCGGCGTCACCGAGGCCGGCGATGGCGAGGACGCACGCATCAAAAGCGCCATCGGCATCGGCTCGCTGCTGCTTGATGGCATCGGAGACACGATTCGTGTTTCGCTCACCGAGGACAGCATCCATGAAATCCCCGTCGCAAAAAAACTTATCGCCGCGACCTCCGGCATCATGCCCAACGCGCCGAAAAACCCGCCGGTGCCGAAGCACGACCCCTTCTCCTATCGTCGCCGTGCCACCGGGACGGTGACCGTCGCCGGCACGCAGATCGGCGGCGAGCAGGTCATGAAAGTCCTCACCCCGCCCGACATTTACGGCGCGCTCGCCCACAAGATCGCGCAGCTCGGCGAATACAAGCCGGACGGCGTGCTCGATCAGCCGCGCTTCGGCACCGGCATTGTTGACGTCGATCCCGAGGACGACGAGGCCATCGCGGCCATCAATCGCTCGCCCGAACCGCAACTCGTCACCGTGCGACCGCTCGCGCGGCTCATTCATCCGACCGTCGCCTTCCGCACCCTCGCGGCGAAGCTCGACGAACGGCACCCGATCCTCCTCACTGACGATCTCTGCCCGCGCGACGAGCGCGGCCCGCAACCGGACTTCCTCGATTACCTCCTCGAAACCTCCGCCACGCTCGGCAGCCTCATCTGCGACGGCATCGGCGACGCCATCCTGCTCACCGGCTGGGACGGCCCCGGCCAGCTCATGCGCGTCTCCTTCAATCTGCTGCAAGCCGCTGGAGCGCGCATCTTCAAAACCGACTACGTCGCCTGCCCGAGCTGCGGCCGCACTCTGTTCAATCTTCAGGAAACAACCGCGCTTATCAAAGCCACCACTTCGCATCTCAAGGGTGTGAAAATCGCAATCATGGGCTGCATCGTGAACGGTCCCGGCGAAATGGCCGACGCGGATTTCGGCTACGTCGGCGGCGCGCCTGCGAAGATCAATCTCTACGTCGGAAAGAAGCCGGTGAAGTTCAACATCCCGCAAGCCGAAGCCGTCGCGCGCCTGGTGGATTTGATCAAAGAACACGGCAAGTGGATCGAGTCGGCATAAAACCGCCGCACTTGCATCGCGAAGCACGCATCCTGCATTCTCTCGCCTCCATGCTGCGCCGCCGGGCCATTTTATTTGCGTGTATTTTTGCGTTCACAGCGTGTGACCGCAAACCCGCCTCCGCTCCCACGACGCCCACGCCGACACCGGCTCCCACTCCAACCCCTGCGCCAACGCCAAAGCCAACACCTACTCCGGTGCCCACACCGACACCGACGCCGACGCCGTTTGTGCCGATGAAGAGCTTGCTGACGGGAAATATTTTCAACGGGATTCATTACAAGGCGAACCTCGAAACAAGCATCGGCACGACCGCGACGACGGAGCGCAACACGACCGATGCCTACACCGTGGAAGTGAACGTGAAGGTGAAAGTGCCCAAGGCGCATCAGCAAATGGATGAGTTGCAAAAGCTGAACGACAAACTAGGGACAGTGCTGCCGGGACTCGCGGAGATGCTGCCGACCGCGAAGGTGTCGCCGGAATTTGAGGAATTGTATCGCAATAAAATCACCTCGCTACGGTCGAATTTGAACCGGCTCGACCAACTTCTCTCGCGGCACAATTTCTACGACTGCGAAACAATCCTCGACCTCCAGCATCCCGTCACGAAACGCAAAGCCGTGCTCATTCAAGCGGACATGGATGTGGACACGGACGGCTCCGACGGCGACCGCATCGTGCCGGCGGACGTAAGCTCGCGGACATTCCAGCCCTTCACCAATTATCATTGGGGAAAAATGACGCCGGTTCCGAATCCGTGCGTTGCGATTTGGGAGAAAAAAATCACCGAGAACGAGGCGAAGGCAAAGGAGCCGAAAAACGCGGCGGAAGCACCGAGACTAAGGGCCGACATCGCACGGTTGCGCTCGGAGATTAAGGACATGCAATCGTTCAGCTATCTCGTCGGTGCGGCGGATCCGTTCATCGTACTGCCGACCTCGATGTTTGGAAAAAACCGCGACGGCTACACGCCGGGTATCGGCGATTACTGCGTGGTGATTGTGGAGGGCGCGCTGTATCCTGCAATCATCGGCGACAAAGGCCCGCATATGAAGATCGGCGAATCTTCGCTGCGCATTTGCAAACAGATCAGCGCCAAAGCGAACGGCGAAAACCGCCCGGTGAACGAACTAAAGGCGACCTATCTCATCTTCCCCGGCACAGCGGAAAAACCTGCGACACCCAACCTTGCCCAGTGGCACGCGCGCTGCGAGGCGCTGCTGAATGAATTCGGCGGAGCGGGAGCGGAAATTTTCAACTGGCAGGACATCACCCAGTCCTCAGTGCCGCCGCCCGCGCCACCGCTGGTTCCGCCGGCTCCACCCGTTCAGCCACAACCGCCAGTTCCGCCAGCGCCTCCGACACCGCCCGGCAGCGCACCGACAACCACTCCCGCGGCGGCACCGGCAAATCCAGCACATTGAAGTTCATATTGCTTTCGATGACTCCTCACCTACGGTTGCACTCAATGACGTCTGCTTTTTCCATCTTATCAAACCGCCTTTGGACGATATTTTTTACATCTATTTTGTTCCTCAGCTTAGGCGTTTCTGATGCTTCGGCCGTTCAAGCGTATACCCCCAGGAGTGCGAAGCTCAACAAGCACGTCTTGAAAAAATCATCTTCGTTATATCCAAAGCGCCTCGAAGCTAAGCAGCCCAAACGTGCCCAACTTGGAAAATCGAACATCAAGCGGCCCTATCGTCTAAAAAATGTCAGGCAGACCGGCTCGCTCGTGAAGAAGCAACGCTGACTGCTTGCGCGCAACGCGCCGACAGTCTTGTTTTCGTGATCAGAAAGCAATCACGCGCTGGGCTCGCTTGGCCATCATGCGGAGCAAGAGCAGCCATAGCGCAAGGCCCAGTGGCAGGACTGCGGGGAGCGTGAGGAGCTTCGCTTT
Organism: uncultured Spartobacteria bacterium; assembly: GCA_903929475.1. Classification (GTDB taxonomy): domain Bacteria; phylum Verrucomicrobiota; class Verrucomicrobiia; order Chthoniobacterales; family Chthoniobacteraceae; genus SXWH01. The sequence goes on along the minus strand of CAIYUV010000201.1, from coordinate 30,769 downwards.
GAAAATGTAGAGCGCAATGGCAAGGTATGCGGCTTCGGTGGCGACGACGATCAACGCTAGACGCGTAGTTTTTCCGCGAGAGAGCCATGGCGAGACAGAGGTGACGAGGAGCACGAGCAGCCAGTCGAACCATTCGCCGACGCGGTGTGCATGCGCGCCTGTCTGGATGGTCGCAAGTGCTGCTGCGGTGAATTCGCCGGTCGAGATTTTTTCCCCGACAGGCGTGATGAGTATGCGGGCAGAAGGGTCGGTGCGGGCGAGGTAGAGGAGTCTGGATTTGAAGTGATCCGCAGGGCTGGCTGTGGGCTCTCCTTTCTCAGTCTGTTCGCGTGTGAGCACAAGGTTGTCGAAGGAGGTTCGTGTGAAGGGAACGCCAAAATTCACAAGCATCCGGCCGGTGTCATCAATCGGCACTCGGAGTCGTGCGCCGATGGAAATGTGGGAACCGAGGACGACTTCGATTTCGTCGAGCGTGACTTTTTCCCACAGCATCGCGAGCTGGAGGACGATGGACGGGACGGGCTGCCCGCGATAGCGGAAAAAGAGCGGGCATTTCCCGCGCGGGCCGGGAATTTCCGGGAGATTGATCCATCCGGGCTGCGTCGAGAGGCGGTAGTCCTCCTCGGCCCAAGCCTCGACGACGGTGAACTCCGGCACCCTGCGCAGATCACCGCGCACATGACGGAGCACGGGCATGGGCTGTATCGCCTGAATCGCGTCCGACTCCTGCGACCAGCCCAGTCGCCCGCCGAGCACGAGCTTCGGCGCGCGGAGAATTCCATCGTGGAGCATCTGCTCTTTCACCTCGTCACGGTCGCCGCCAGCGAGCACGCCGCGCTCGAACGCGAGCACGGGCTCCACGCCGACCACCGATGGTTCGAAGGGCAGCGCTGCATTAAAAAAAACCGCGAAATCCTCCGCGCCCCATGGCCACGAATGTTTGGTGAGCGTGTCGGCGTTGATTTCCACGAGCGTCACCGATGAAGTCACGCTGGCGCTGCCGAGTCTCTTCGCGAGCATTCCGCCCCACGCTTCCTCCGCCTGCACGAGCAGCCCGACTGCCGCCTCGCGAATCAGCGAGGCACCGGCAATCAGGACAAGAAGCGGGAAGAGCAACACGCCACGGCGGAGCATGACTGCGGAGGTTGCGGGAATGTAAGCATTGCTGGAAAGGAGAAAGACGAGTTGATGCCGGGGCGCATGTCATTTTCTTCCATCGCGTCCGCCAGTTCCGTCATCAGCATCGTTGCGGCTAAGAACGCTCCTCCGCTCGCATTACTACATAGCCACCATCTTTCCGCCCGTGAAAATCCCAGCCATCATCGCAGCGATTATTTTTTCTTCATCACTAGTCCGTGCCGGGTCGCCGGGCGTCGTCTCCATCGTTCCCGCCGCAGCGCAGCGCGGGACTGAAATTGAAGTCGTCGTGAAAGGCGCGCGGCTCGAAGATGCGCGAACGCTGCTGTTTGATCAGCCGGGCATCGAGGTCGTCGGCGTGAGTGTTGCGGAAAAAGAAAAGTTCACCGCGAAACTCAAAGTCGCCCCCGATGCCCGCATCGGCGAATACGCTTTTCGCGCCGTGACAGCCTCCGGCATTTCGGATGTGCGCCTTTTCTACGTGACGCCTTACCCGCTGCTGAAGGAGGAGGACGAGGAAAAGGGAGACAACGGCAAAGTGCAAACCGTCCCTTTGGGCGTGACGGTTTATGGCAGCGTGCCTGGCGAGGATCAGGATCGCTTCGAGGTGGAACTCAAAAAAGGACAGCGGCTCAGCGCGGAGATGGTAGGCGTGCGGCTCTCGTCGTCGCAGCAACAGATTTTCGATCCGCTGTTGAGCATCGCAAAACCGGACGGCACGCTGCTCGTGACGGTGGACGACTGTTCATTCTCGCGTCAGGATCCTGCGGTGAGCATCATCGCGCCGGAAGATGGGAAGTTTCGCATCACGGTGCGCGAGGCGACGAATGGTTCACAGTTGGCGTGCAATTATCTCCTGCACATCGGCGGGCACCCGCGACCACTGGTCGCTTACCCGGCAGGCGGGCAGGCGGGCACGGAGTTGAAAGTGACCATGCTCGGCGATGCGGGCGGATCTTTTGAGCAGACGGTGATGCTGCCCGCGACGCCGGACTCGCGCTTCGATCTGCTTGCGCAAAAGGACGGACTCATCGCGCCGCAGCCGAATTTTTTGCGCGTGGTGGATTATCCAAACGTGCTCGAAGCCGCCGAGCCGAACAACGACATCGCCACGGCCACTGTCGCGTCAGGTCCGCTGCCGCTGGCTTTCAACGGCATCCTTCAGACGAAAGGCGACGTGGATTTTTTCAAGTTCAGCGCGAAGAAGGGGCAGGTGTTTGATTTCACCAGCCAGTCGCGCGCGATGCGATCGCCGGTTGATACAGTCATCAACATCCACAATTCCAAGGGTGCAAGCATCGCCGGCAATGACGATCTGGGCGGGCCGGACAGTTACCTTCGCTGGACGGCGCCGGAGGACGGCGACTTTTTTCTATCCGTGCAAGACCAGCGCAAGCGCGGCGGGCCGCTTTTTATCTACCGGATCGAGGCTCAGACGGTGCAACCGAAGTTGCTCAGCTACATCCCGGAGACGGTGCAAAACAGTTCGCAGGAGCGACGTGCGGTGCCGGTGCCGAGGGGTAATCGCTACGCCACGCTTTTGCGTGTGAAGCGTGCGGATGTCGGCGGCGATGTGATCATCGAGCCGCAAGATTTGCCCGCAGGCGTCACGATGAGCACGGTGAAAATGGACAAGGCAGTGGACGCCGTTCCCGTGGTCTTCAGCGCATCCGCCGATGCGCAGCCGGCTCAACGAACGTTCGCGCTTTTGCCAAAACTTGCCACGCCGGTTGATAGCGCAAAAGTCGTTTCCAAAGTCGAACACCGCGTCGAGGTCGTGGAGAACGGCAACCAGCGGGCTTACTACGGAATCACCGAGGACACGCTGGCCATCGCAGTAACGGACGAAGTGCCCGTGACGCTCGCCGTTGTGCAGCCCAAAATGCCGGTCTTTCAAAATGGTTCGATGAATTTGAAAGTCATCGCCGAGCGCAAAAACGACGCCGACGGAAAGCCGATCTACAAGGGCCCGGTTCAAATCCAACTGCTCTACGCACCGAACGGAATCGGCACGCCGGGAACCGTCACGATTCCCGAGGGACAAAACGAGGGCACCATCACGCTCAGTGCCAACGGTAATGCTGCGCCTGCGAAGTGGAAAACCTGCGTCATCGGCAGTGCAGCCATGAGCAAGGGCGCGGTTTGGATCAGCAGTGAACTGTTCGACCTCGAAGTCTCCGCGCCGTTTGTCATCGGCACGCTGGTGCGAACCAGTGTGGAGCAAAACAGCACCGGCAGCATGACGTTGAAACTCGATCAGAAAATCGCCTTCGACGGAAAGGCAAAGGTCGCCCTCGTCGGCCTGCCACAGGGCATCACCGCCGATGAGCACGAGATTACCAAGGACGACAAGGAGGTGAAATTTGTGATCAAAGCGGACGCGAATGCACAAACCGGCCAGCACAAAACGCTCTTCGCGTCCTTCACTCTGCTGCGCGACGGCGAGCCGATGAGCACCACCATTGCCACCGGCGGCATTTTGCGTGTGGAAAAAGCCTCGTCCCCACTAAAAGTCGCAGTAGAAAAAAAATAACCGCATACCTTGCCGGGCCGTGTTATTTCAACCCTGGGCGAAGCAACTTGGAAGTGCCGCCTACGGGATCGATCATCCATGTTACGAAATTCAACTGATTAGGGGTCGTGGCCTTCGATATATCCGCGATGTGATGGAGTGTGATGAACCACTTGCCACCCTCCGACGCAGTTGCTGCTCTTCCCGTCGGCGAAAGGCTCGTTGTTCCATCGGGCATGAAGCGGAAAGAAACGTAATCATACTTCTTCTTTACGCCGCGAGGCAGCTCGGGATCGGGCTCCGTGAGGGCAGTATTCAGGACGTAATTTGTGTTAAACTTTATAGATTCACCCAGCAACGAGGAAAGCGTGGCCGTCGTATATGAGTTAAAGTTCCCGACCCCGCTGTTCATCATGATGCCATCGGGCAACCGCTTAAATTTTCCCACGGGCATAATCGCTCCGCTGTCTGAAACCTCGAAAAATTGGAACCCCCGAAATTGACCGGTGGAAGGAGTGGCGAGTGTTTCACCCGGTGCCTCAGGATCTGCAAAACGGTAAATACGAAACTCGACGATGCGACTCTTCGTGAGCGCATGCTGGCGTGCAAGAGCCACCTCATCCATCAGCATATTCGCACCGTTGGACAGGCCCGAACCTTTGAGCATGCTCCTTACGGCGGGCACCGCAAAGGCACCGATGATGCCGATGACTGTGATGACAACGAGCAGTTCGACGAGGGAGAAAGCGGAGCGTTTATGTGGGTTCATGGCGATTTTGAGGGGTTGCGTTTTCGGACAAAGGATGCGGGTTTTTAGTGAAAGTCGAGAAATGTGGTCAGGAATTGCATTTACTATGTAACTGCATTGATGTGCAGCAAATGAAATTTTGAAAGTGATTTCGTCGTTAGCATTTCTGTCTCGACACCGCCAGCCTCTCACGGAAAAGACGCATACATGGAAATACTCCCCATCTCCCAACTGAAGCGCGCCGCGGCCGAAGGGCGCATCGAGGCCCGCATCAATGCCCAGATCGAGGCGCTGACGCGCAAAGACGCGAGCAACGGCAAACCCTATTTTGAGGTGACGCTGGCGGATTCAGAGGCAAAATTTTCGCTCAAAGCGTGGAATGATTCACCAGCGTTTTCTTTTTGCGAGCGGGCGAACGTGGGCGTTTTCGTGGAAATTGCGGGCGATTTTTCCAGCAGCAAATTCGGAATCGAATCAAACCGCTGGACTGTGCGAGAGCTAAAAACCGATGAGCGCGATACGCTGCTCGCCGGTTCGCCTTCGTTGCGCGAAAAACAGGCTGCTGACTTTGCCTTCATCGAACAATGCGTGGCCTCACTCATCGATCCACGGCTTGCCGCGTTGAGTCGGGCGTTTCTCGTGGAATTTGGCGACCGTTTTCGCCGTGCGGCCGCGGCGCGCAATAATCATCACGCGCGGCGCGGCGGCCTCGCAGAGCACGTCGCGCAGATGATGCGATCCGCCATGGCCATCGCGGGGGTCTATCCGCAGTTGAACCGCGAACTGCTCGTGGCGGGCGTGCTTTTCCATGACTGCGGAAAGATGTGGGAAAACCAACTCCCGCCCGAGGGCTTCACGATGCCGTATAATGAAACCGGCGAACTGCTCGGCCACATCACCATCGGCATCGAACTCGTGAACACCCTCTGGCGCAAACTCACAACATGCGACGAGTGGAAGACATGGCTCCCGCTCGACCCGGCCAGCGAGGACGTGCGCCTGCACCTGCTCCACCTTATCGCATCGCACCACGGCGAACTGCAATTTGGCAGCCCCGTCGTGCCGAAGACACCCGAGGCCATCGCCCTGCACTACGTGGACAATCTTGACGCGAAGCTGGAAATGTTTGCCGCCGCCTACGCAAACGCCAAACCGCTCGCAGCGCGCATCCAGGAAAAAGTGTGGCCGCTGCCCGGCAACGAAGTGCATCCACTGGGGCACTTCCCGGCGCCTGCTGCGTCAAATCGATAGCGGATTTTTTCGCGCTTATGCGATGAATGTGAATGCCGCGCGGTTGCCTGAAACGGAACTGAGCACTTTAGCGAGCAGGAATCCATCCACCGGTTTGCCGCTGCCGGGGCTCGCACTTGCACCGTCGAATGAACCGTCGCTATCCACATCGTAGCCGATGAGGTCAGCCTTCACGTTGCTTACTTTTTCGGCGGCTGCGAATACACCCGAAGCATCGGCTGCCGCGCCAATCGCCGCAATCTGCCGGGCGACCACGCCAGTCACGCTGCCGTTCACGCCCGCCGTTGCTCCTGCGCCGCCGCGGCCCACGAAGAGACCCTGCGCATTGCCCAGTTCATCAAAAGCCCCCAGCTTCGTGGTGCCGTCAGTCGGTTTGCCGATGAAGCCGACTGTATGCACATTCAACACACCGCCACCCTTGCCGCCCAGGCCGCCAGTGCCCGTGGCCGCACCACCGTTGCCGGCGATAATCGTGCTGATGGAACTGAAAATATCCTTCGTATGACTGATGCCGTTCACGTCGCCGCCTGCGCCACCCTTGCCGCCCGCACCGCTGGCTGAACCGCCTTTTCCTGCAAAAAGGACGATCGGCGCTCCAAGTGTAGTCTGCATGCCGGACAAATTCAGCTTGCCCGTGGGTGCGTTGAAATTGAGCCCCATCAATGCACCACCGATGCCGCCGGACGCGACACCATCACCGCCGCTGCCTGCGGCAACAATGATTGCATTATCGAATATGGTCGAAACCGTCGCCAGCGTGCTCGATTTCACTGCACCACCCACGCCGCCCTTGGCCCCGGTGCCACCATCACCCGCGATTGCGTAGAGCAGGCCGAATTGCACGCCAAGATTCAATCCCGCGACGTCGCCGCCCTTTCCACCATCGGCCGTCCCTCCGGCACCGCCCGCACCTCCGTAAAACTCCGCACCTTCGAGCAGCGTCGTCCCGATCAAAATGACACTGCCATCTGGGTTCGATCCAAGCTCGCCAAATTGCGCGTTGTGTGCGGAGACACCCGTGACTCCGCCGCCTGCGCCGCCTTTGAGCGAGCCGGCGCCGCCTTTTCCGCTCGTGATGCGCAGTGGCGTGCGTGAAACATTGTCCAAGGGTGTCGGGGCATCGGGATCAAATTTTGAAAGCCCGGTGAATCGTCCGCTGGCAAATGATCCGCCGTCGCCACCATTGCCCGCCGCGCCACTGCCGCCGTCGCCGAGGAACACATCCGCAACAGCATAGGCCGGAAGAATCGAACCATCCTCATGGCTTTGATCATGCACCACGGTCATGTTGAGATTGGCGGCAAGACCGCCTTTTCCTCCGATGCCGCCGTTCCCGCCGTCGCCGGTCGTTAACGAAAACCGGAATGTGCTGTCCACATGCGCGTCTGTCTTCGGCGGCGCGGCGGTCGGATTATTGTAGGTGCGGTTTGGCGGATCCACGCTGATGGTGATATTTTGCGCCACGCCACCCGCGCCGCCAGTGCCCTGCGCCGAATCACCGGCATTTCCCGTGGTGAGTGTGGCGAAGTAATTGGATTCGATCTGCTCGGCGTCAACATCGCTCAAAAGCATGTATCTGAAAATGCTGATGCCGCCGCCCGCGCCGCCCGCAAATTTGCCAACTGACGCATCGCCGCCGTTGCCTGCGGTGACAATCAGGTTGCCGCCTTTGTCAGTCAGCGTGCAGCCGTTCACACTTCCGCCCGCACCGCCAGCCGCGCCCTTGCCGATGCCGCCACTGCCCGCAGTGACAGTGAGTTGACCCGTCTTGAGCGTGCCAGTGATCCCGATGATTCCACCACCGGCCCCGCCCGACGCAGTCTTGCTGCCGACACCGAGCGGGGAGCCTCCGTCACCGGCGACAAAGATGAGCGTGGTCTCCGCCTCGATTTTCGGAACAACAGTCAGACCCGTGGGCGTAACAAGCGTCGCTCCGTTCTGCACCATGCCGCCTGCGCCGCCGCCGCCATCGAGCGCGTCGCCGCCCTTGCCGGCGGTGACTTTCACATCGGTCGCGACTGCATTCAGGCCGATGACACTGCCACCCGCGCCGCCCTTGCCCGCGAAAGTTCCCACATCAATTCCCGTCCCGCCGTCACCACCGAAGAGAAACACGCGCTTGCCGGTGAAAGGCAGCGAGAAATCAATGAAATCCGCACCGTTCAGGCTGAAGGAAATTTGATTCAGCGCGGCTCCGAGTGCTGCGTAGCCTTGGAATGAGCCCGCTGCATTCACCGTCTCAAAATTTTTCAACGGGTTCAGCGAATCAAGACTGATCGGTGCGCTCCAAGTGAGCGCGGGATTCAGCGGATCCGGACCACTCGTTACTTTGAATTGATCAATGCGCGAGTTTCCACCGCTGCTGAACAACACGGCGAGATCGTCGGGGGTGTTCTGGTCATTGTCGTGGGTAAAGTGTGCGATGAGCGCCTTGCCGGCGGCGGGGAAAGCGGGGGCATTGAGCGCCAGCAGATCGGTTCCGGAGACGTTAAAAACACGCAGGTCGCTTCCGCTCGAACCAAGGGCGGCCAGCACCTGTTCGCTGCTGTCCAGATCGAGCTGGCCCACTCCGCCGGGGACTCCAATCCCGGCATCGTGCAACGCGAGCGCGCCGCCACGAATGCTTCCAACGTGGCCGTTCTTAAAGCCGATGAATACGTTGAGGTTTTGAGGATCGCTTCCATAGGCGACCGTTGTCGCCTCTGAAGGGTAGACACCGAGATCTGCGCCGACCTCCCATATCTCATGACTGAGATCCTGAGACAAAATCGAAACAACCTGATGCACGATCGTCTGCCCGGTCCGCACTTCGACGAGTATATAATCCAGACCGCTGCTGCCGCCAAATTCCGCAGGAACAATAAAGGATGGCGTGAATAAATAATTGAATTTTTGCACGCTGTAGACTCCGTTGAAGACGTTCCAAAAACTTCCCCCGCCTTGATTGGTGAAGATGCCGACACTGTTGTCGTTTTTGTAGGAGACGTAGATGTCGAGCTTCCCGTCGTGATCCATGTCGGCGATTGCCACATCGGACGGCGTCGCGCCTGCCGGCGGAATGAAGACTTCATTGTCATGCTGAATGACCGGCGTGAAATTCGTTCCGGTGCCGTCGTTCTTCATGATCACCATGTTGCCCGTGGCCGTGTCCACGATGAGCAAATCATCCACTCCATCACCCGTGAAATCCGCCGTGCGGATAATGCCGCCGGTTGTGGTGAGATTCGTAAAATTGCTTGTGACAAGGCTGCCGCCCGCGCCAGCCGGCGCGCCGTCGCCGCCGTTGCCCGCGTGAAATTCGTAGCGCGTGCTGTCACTGCGCATTTCGAGCAGCCGCAATGAACCGCCATCACCGCCTTTTCCGCCACTTCCTGCGCCGCCATTCCCCGCTGTGAAAAATACACTGCCAACCGAGCTTTCCTCGATCACGGTTGCGATGTCGCCGCCCTTGCCGCCCGTCTTGCCATCGCCGCCACTTCCCGCCTTGAGTTGGTAGCTCGGCGTGCTGCCGTTGCTGTTGGCGTCAAGAAATGCGCTCTTGATCATGATGTTCACAATGTCGCCGCCGGGCGCTCCGGGCTTGAGTGGATCCGGCACGACGCCGCCCGGGTTTCCGCTGCCGGTGAAAACTTCCAGCTCCTTGCCAATCCCAATCACTGCGTTTTTCAAGCCCGCGCCAGCCTTCATCTGCGAGGTAGCTTTTGTGAATGTAAAATCATCCTGCGGGCCGGCTGTGAGAGGATTTACGTCAAAGCCGATGCTGCTCACAACGCTCCCGGCGACGAGCGCGTCGGAGTCCGTATCAAAAACACCATCGCCCGTGTAGATGCCCTCGATTTGACCGCTGATGTTCAAATTTGCCGCTGCTCCACCGGTAATCAAATAGCGGAAGCCGCCCTTCTGCGTGGCAAACTGCGTGGTTTTCAAACCAGCGAGATCATTGGGAAGTAGGACGTTTCCATCTTCGCCATTGACGGGATCACCGTCCGAATCGCTCAGCCGCCCATCGGCCCCAAGATTACCCACGATGTCGCCCAGAACATCGCCGGTGATCTGAAAATTTGCACCCGGCCCAAAAGAGACGCTGGCAATGTTTCCATCCTGATACCAGACGATGATCTGACCGGCCAAAACCTTAACGAGAGTGACGCTGTTGTCACCCAGTGACATTTCACCAGTGGCGGGATTTCCGGAGCCGAGAAGATTCGGGCCGTTGACGAGGATAGCCGGTGCGATGCGGCATTCGAGTGGTTCGATGGAAGAGCGGAATGGGCGTTTCATGGCAGGTAATTGGGCTGAATTTGGATATTTCGAAGCTGGGGCTAAAGCAGGGGCGATGCCCGCTGTGTCCGACATCGCCGATGCCGCCTCACGGAAAACCGTTCGACAGCCCGCAGCTCTGCGCGTAGCGATCCGTCGCCATGTTTTCCAAACCGGACAGCACACTCGTCATCGTTGGCCACGGCTCCACACTGAATCCCGACAGCAGCGGGCCGACGTGGGAGCACGCCGACGCCATCGCGCAATCCGGCGCGTTCGGCGAAGTGCATTGCGCATTTTGGAAAGAGGAGCCGAGTCTGCGGCAGGTCCTCCACTGCGTGACAAAGCGCGAGGTCTATGTGGTTCCGAATTTCATCAGCGAAGGATATTTCACGCAGACGGTGATCCCGCGCGAACTCGGCCTCGATGGCCCGCAGACGAATGTGGCCGGACGCACGGTGAAATACTGCGCGCCGGTCGGCAGCCACGCGCGCATGACGGATCTGCTTTTGAAAAGAGCGGCGGCTGTCGCGCCCGGCGTGCCACCGAAGGAGACGAGCCTTTTCATCGTCGGCCACGGCACGGGACTGAACGACAACTCCGCCGTCGCCGCGAAGCGCGAAGTCGAACGCATCCGCGCGCTCGGAATTTTTGGCGAGGTGATTGCCGCGTATATGGAGGAGGATCCGCTCATCGCAAAATGGGACGAGCTTTCCACTCAGCCCAACGTGGTCGTTGTTCCGTTCTTCATCGCCGACGGGCTTCACAGCTACGAGGACATCCCCGTGCTGCTCGGCATCGCCGACTCATCGCCCGGCGCGGCGAGCGCGAACGCCGCGGGTGTCTTCGCTCAAAATCCGTATCGCCTGCGCGGACGGATGCTTTTTTACGCAAACTCGATTGGAACCGAGGCCGGGTTTGCGGAGGTCATTCTCGATCAGGTGGCGGCATTCGATGCTGCGGCGGCGTGATGATGGATACCAACGCAGCACTTGCCGACTGGCTCGACAAGGGCGGACGACGCATCGGGCAAATCGTCATCGCAAAAAAAAACGATGGATGGGAATTGCGCCACGCGGACGATGCAGCGCGCGAGGATCTGCACCTTTTTACAAAATCCGCAGACGCCCGTCCGCTCGCGAACCTCGACGACGCCGGTGCCTACCGCGCGCTGAAAACCGCGCCGAATCTCCGGCATGGCTGGCGCCTCGTGCTGCCGGATGTGGCGTCTGTGCGCAGCGCGCTGGATGCCTTTTATCCCGCAATGATCGGCGTGCAGCTCGCGCGCGAACGCGGCGAACTCGTTCCCGTCAATTTGCGCGACACGCTCGCACGGCAGACCGGGATGTATCGCGTGACGCAGCGGCTCACGGACGCGGAGGCACAGGTGCTCATCGCCAGATCATGCTGTTCCGACGGCGGGTGTTTGAAAACGATCCTCTGGCGCATCTCGCCCGAGCTGCCGGTGAATTCACTGCCCGCGGAAAAATTCACGGCGCGCGGAGGCGATGAATGGCCGCTTCTTTGCCACGAGGCGTGCAACATTTTGGTGGCGGCGGCGAGGAAAGTGGTGAAGGGGGATACGAAGGAAGGATGATTCTCCGCGCACGCACCGTCATTACCAACACCGGCACACCCATCGAGAATGGTGCAGTTGCCGTCGCGAAAAATCGCTTCGTGGCGGCGGGCGGCTTTGACGAAATCCGCGCGATGCACACAGGCGAAGTGATCGACCTTGGTGAACAGGTGCTCATGCCCGGCCTCGTGAACGCGCACTGCCATCTCGACTACACGATGATGCGCCGCGCCATCAATCCGCAGCGCAGTTTCACGGAGTGGATCCTCCGCATCAATGCGCTCAAGCGCAGCCTCGACAACGACGACTACCGCGCAGCCATCGCGAAGGGTTTCGCCGAGTTGAAGCAATGGGGCACGACGACGGTGGCGAACATCGAGTCGTTCCCCGAATTGCTGCCGGACATGACGCCGCCGCCCATCCGCACGTGGTGGTTTTTTGAAATGATTGACGTGCGCCATCGCCTCGCAGGCGAGGAGACGATTGCGGGAACGCTCTCATTTTTCGACCAGCGGCCGGACTGGATCGGCGGCTTCGGCCTCAGCCCGCATGCGCCCTACACGGCCAGCGGAAAACTTTACGAACTCACGGCGGATGCATCGGAGCAACTGGCGATGCCCGTAACTACGCACGTCGCGGAGTCGCGCGAGGAGTGGGAAATGTTCCGGCACGGGCGCGGCGAACTGCATGACTTCATGGAAAAACTCGGGCGCTGGATGTTCGATAATCAGGAACGGCGCACGCCGCTCGCGCACATCGCCGCCCACGCGCGCCTCGGCCCGCGCTGGCTGCTCGCACACATGAACGAACTGGATGAGCCGGATTTCGCGCTGCTGGCCGCGATGCCGCAGCCGCCCAGCGTAGTGCACTGCCCCGGCAGCCACCGCTATTTCCGCCACAGTCCGTTTCCACTCAAGAGGCTGCGCGAGATCGGCGTGAACGTCTGTCTCGGCACCGACAGCCTCGCGAGCACGCTCACGCTTTCGATGTTCGATGAAATGCGCATCCTCGCCCGACAGGAACCACAGCTCGATCCATCCGAGATTTTGAAAATGGCGACGCTGAACGGCGCGAAGGCACTCGGAATCGAGGCGGGAAAAATCGCGCCTGGTTCGCTGGCCGACTTGATCGCGTTGCCGCACGCTGATAATGCACGCGAAGTCCACGCCGCCGTGATCGAAAACCGAGAACCTGTCGCGTGGATGATGCTCGATGGAAAAATCCTTTCCCAATAATATGTTCCGCATCCTCATCGCCCTGCTCCTGCTCGGCGGTGTGTGCTTTGGCGCGACGAAGAAATCCTCAAAATCTTCCAAGTCATCGAAGACTGCTGCCTCTAAAACCGCACATAAAAAGTCGCCCGCAGATTCCACGACAAAAAAGCCTGTCGTTAAAAAAGCAGAGCCTCCACCACCGCCATCTGCCCCGCTCGCACCGGGCGAACTACCGCTCGCAGCACGCTCCGCGCTTTGCCTCGATATGAAAACCGGCAACGTGCTTTACGAAAAAGAAGCGGACGAGATGGAGTATCCCGCAAGCGCCACAAAAATTCTCACCGCCCTTCTCGTGATTGAAGCCGGCGATCTCGACAGGCTGGTTGAAATTCAGATCGAGGACACTAAAGTGGAGCCGAGCGCGCTCGAATTTAAGCCCGGCGAAAGCTACGCGCGGTGTGATCTGCTTTACGCGCTGCTGCTCAAAAGCGCGAACGATGTGGCTCTCGCGCTGGCTCGCGACAACGCTGGCGTCGTCGAGGCTTTCGCTGAAAAAATGAACAAGCGCGCGCACGAACTCGGCGCGGATTCCTCACACTTCGTGAATCCCCACGGCCTGCACGACCCGCATCATTTCACGACGGCGCGCGACCTCGCCATCATCGCGCGGACGGCGATGCAAAATCCGATCTTCCGCGAAATCGTGGGCACTTTGGAAAAGCGGATGATGCGCGGCGAGGAGGAGGTTTTGCTGCGCAATCACAATAAGTTGCTCACCAGACTTCCTGGATGCACGGGCATCAAGACCGGCTTCACGCGGCAGGCGCAGCAGGTTCTCGTCAGCGGGGCGATGCGCGAGGGGCGGGAGGTGATCTCCGTTGTGATGCACACCAACCATCCCGGAATCTGGAAGGACTCGAAACTTTTGCTAGCAGACGGATTGGAAAAGCTCGGCGCACCCAGTGATACGGCTCCGCCAAAGCCGACGAACGAAACCGCGGATCCGAAGTAGCGTGCCAATATCCAGCCCGCCATCGAGTCCATCCGCCTATTGAGCAAGCAGATGGACGCGATGGACTCCATGGACGGAAATGCCCGAGTTTCCAAAGTGAGAATGAAGTCGCTGCAAATTTGCCTTTCCATTTCTCAGACTTGAAATAGTCTCATTTCCGCGAAGCCCCCATCGCAATCAGCCCAACCAACCATTTCAGCCATGGCAAAAATCGTCATCATTGACGACGAACCGAACATCGTCGAACTCGTCGTCACCGCCTGCAAGGAACTCGGTCACGAAACATTTCCTTTCGTCAACAGCGCCAAAGCGCTGGAACAATTGGAAAACATCGCGCCTCAACTCGTCATCTCGGACATCAAGATGGGCAAGGTGGACGGCTTTGAAATTCTCCGGCGGATCAAGAGTTCCGTAGATAATTGTCAGGTCATTTTGATGACCGGTTTCGGCAACGAAGAGATCGCGGAGAAGGCCATCGGTGAAGGCGCGCGCTATTACATCCGCAAGCCGTTCAAGATCGCCGAAATGCAGACTCGGGTGAAGCACACGATCGAATTCACCGACACCGCCAAGGAGCGCGACACGCTCAAGAAAGTGGTGAAGCGCTCGACGAATCCGGAAAACATCATCGGCACCTCGGCGAAAATGGACGGGGTGTATCACCTCATTCGCAAGGTAGCCGACACGGACTCGACGATTTTGATCCAGGGCGAAAGCGGCACGGGCAAAGAGCTGGTCGCGCGCGCGCTTCATTTCAACAGCAGTCGCCAGCATCAGCCATTCGTCGCGATCAACTGCTCCGCTCTGCCAGAAAATTTGCTGGAGTCGGAATTGTTCGGTCACAAGAAGGGCGCGTTCACCGGATCGGTTGCGGACAAGGCGGGGCTATTTGAAGAAGCCGAGCGCGGCACCATTTTTCTCGATGAAGTGAACTCGATGGCGCTTTCGTTGCAGACAAAGCTGCTGCGCGTTTTGCAAGAGCGCCAGCTCCGCCGCGTGGGCGACAATAAGACGGTGCCTATCAATGTGCGTGTGCTTGCGGCGACCAACAGTTCTTTGCTGCAATTGGTGAAGGAAGGGAAATTCCGCGAAGATCTTTACTACCGCCTCGCGGTGATCCCGATCGAGATGCCCTCGTTGCGCGAGCGCACGGAGGACATCCCATTACTGGTGCAACACTTTTTGAAAAAGACCACGGCCGGCGGCGCGCCGGGAGTAAAAATCGAGCCGAAAGCCGTCGAAGCACTGCAAACTTATTCATGGCCTGGAAATGTGCGCGAACTCGAAAACGCCATCGAGCGCGCGTGTGCGCTGTGCGATGAAAGTGTCATCCGCATCAGCGACCTCCCGCCTCAAGTCATCAAAATGTCCGGTTCTGGAATCAGTGACAGCAGCAGTGCGATGCCGATTGGCAGAAAACTTGATGATTTCATCCATGAACAGGAGCGACGGTTCATTGACGAAACGATCAAAGCCAACGCTGGCAATCGCGAGAAGGCTGCGAAGATGCTTGGAGTGAGCATGGCGACGCTCTATCGCAAAATCGAAGTAAAGGCGGCAAAACCGGCCAAGACGGCCAAGGCCAGATAACCCTAGCCGGGCGCGCTGAAATCCCGATGCGTGTCGAACAACCGCTCACTTTCCGCCCGCTCTACATGGAGCGCGTTTGGGGCGGGCGTCGCCTCGCGGAGAAATTCGGCAGGGCGCTTCCCGCAGGCGCGCCCATCGGGGAAAGCTGGGAGTTGGTGGATCGCGATGACGCGCAAAGTGTGGTGGAAAATGGCCCGCTTGCCGGGAAGACGCTGCACGAACTTTGGACGATGTTGCGCGAGCCCGTGTTCGGGCGCGTGGCGGATTCGCCGCGATTTCCGTTGCTGGCAAAAATCCTCGACGCCCGCGAGACGCTCAGCGTGCAGGTGCATCCGCCTGCAAATATGGCAGCGAAATTGAATGGCGAGCCGAAAACGGAAATGTGGTTTCTGCTCGACTCGGAACCCGGTGCGGAGTTGTTCGCGGGATTCCGGCGCGGGACGACACGTGCGGAATTTGAACTGGCTCTTAAAGAAGGACGCGCGGCGGACTTGCTGCACCGGCTGCCCGTGCGCGCGGGAGATGCGATTTTCATCCCGAGTGGTCGCTGCCACGCCATCGGCGCGGGTTGTTTCATCGTGGAGATGCAGCAAAACAGCGACACGACCTACCGCGTTTTTGATTGGAACCGCGTCGGCTTCGACAGCAAGCCGCGCCCGCTTCATCTGCGCGAGTCGCTGCTCTCGATTGATTTCACAGACCACGAGCCAACTCTCGCGCAGCGTGAAGGCGAGAGCGTTGTGAAGTGCGCCTATTTCAAAGTCGAACACTGGGCGCTCGATCTCGCTCGAACCGACACCAGCACGGGTTGCGCGATTTTCACCGTGCTGAGCGGGGCGCTCATATGCGGCGGACTCACTTTCAAAGTCGGTGATTTTTTCCTGCTGCCCGCCACGACGACGAACCGCACGCTCACGCCAGTGCAGTCGTCAACGAGCGTGCTGCGAACGACGCTTTAGTCGGCTACGGGGCGAGTTTGCGGAGATACGTGAAATTGTAGAGCCCGGTGGCGTGTCCATCGCCCCACATCGGCTGGATTGCGTAGCCGCCGATCAGATTCCAGCTGCGCAGCTCGAAACTCGCTGGTTGATATTGCACTTCAGGCGCGAGCACATTGCCGAGCGCATCCGGCTCGCCGCAGCACGCGGCGCACGGGCAGGAACGGCGGAGCGATTCAAAAGAAATGTAGGTCTCACGCCCATCACTCCACGCGATGGCGAGTTCGTTGCCGATGGCGGCAATGTTGTTTGGAGTAAGGCGCTCGTTCATTCAGTCATCAAAGCCGGTTGCCTCCGGCTTCCAAGTCTTACCGCTCCGTTCTCCAAAAATAGCCGTCCCCACGCGCACGAGCGTCGCCCCTTCTTCAATCGCCACGCCGAAATCCCCGCTCATCCCCATCGAGAGCTGTGGCAGCGGCACGCGAAATTCCGTCTGCAAACGATCCCGGATCTCGCGGAGCGTGGTGAAAAAACCGCGTGCCATTTCCGCCTTGGGTTGAGGAGGCGGGATACACATCAAGCCATCTATATTTAGACGACCCAATGCCAGTAGATCCTCCATCTGCGCTCGCAAAAGATCCGGCGTGAAACCAAATTTCGTCCCTTCACCCGCCACATTCACTTCCAGCAACACGCGTGGAAAAGCACCGACTTCGCCAGCGATGCGATCCATATCGCGAGCCAACTCCAGCGAATCCACGCCATGCAACATCTCGAATAATGGCAGCGCATGGCGGATTTTGTTTTTCTGCAAATGCCCGACGAAATGCCATCGCGCCCGCGCCGGAACGAGCGGCACCTTTGCACGCGCTTCCTGCACACGGCTTTCGCCGAAAATGAACTGCCCTGCATCCAGTACGTCAATCACCGCTTCGGGCGGATGCGTTTTCGATACTGCTATGAGAGTGATCTCCTCGACGTTCCGCTTGGAACGAGTCGCGGCCTCTGCGATAAGGACGCGCACAGCCGCTAAACGATCCGTTAATGATCTATTATTCATGATGATTTATAAAAAATTCCCTTTCCAGCGACTAAAGAACTGCATAGTCGTTCGTAGTATTACGTAAAAATTATTGCGTAGTAAAAACCTTCATCACCAAAAAATCCTTCAAATACCATGTATATCGATTCATTCAAAGTCTTCTGCGACCTAGTGAAAACCAGCAGTTTCTCAAAGTCCGCAGTGCTCAACAACATCACCCAAAGTGCGGTCAGCCAGCAAGTGCGCAGCTTGGAAATTAAATTCGACTGCACACTCGTGGAGCGGGGCCGCCGCAATCTTTCGCTCACTCCCGAAGGCCTCGCCTTCCATAAGACGTGCGAAAAAATCATCTCCATCTGGAATGATTTCGAAGCGCGTCTCAAAGAAATTAAAAATGTGGTTGCAGGCGAGGTGCGCGTTGCTTCGATCTACAGCATCGGTCTGCACGAATTGCCGGCGCGATTGAAAACATTTGGCGAAAAAAACAAGGACGTGCATGTGCGTCTGGAATACTGCCGCTCACAGCAGGTGTATGAATTGATTGAGTCCGGCAAAGCCGATCTTGGCATCGTGGCTTATCCTACGAAAAAGTCGGGCGTCCTGTTTGAAGTTTTCGACGAAGATCAACTCGTGCTGATTTGCCACCCGAAGCACTCGTTGTCAGCGAAGAAGAAGGTCTCGCTGAGTGCGCTCAAGGGCGAGAAATTCCTGTCATTTGATCCCGAAGCCCCCACTCGCAAGGCCATTGACCGCTGCTTGCGCGATGCCCAAGTGAAAGTGCTGAACGCTGGGGAATTCGACAATATCGAAACAGTGAAACGCTCAGTCGAAAACGAAAGCGGCGTCTCCATCGTGCCTTTGCACTCGGTAACGCAGGAGGTGAAAGCCGGACGGCTCGTCGCGGTGGAAATCGAGGGTCAGAAACTCACGCGTCCGCTGGGGCTTGTTTACAGCCGCACGCGCCCCCGTCCTGCGGGGCTGAAGGAACTGATCGCTTCGCTCAAGGAAAGCGCGAAGTAACTCCGGCCTTTTCATTCGAGGCCGGCGTCTGCTTTTCTCCACCGCATGGAAGCAAACATCGGCATCATCGGCGGCAGCGGACTTTACCAAATCGAGGGCCTGACCGACGTCACCGAACACCAGTTGGAGACACCGTTTGGAAGACCGTCGGATGCAATCATCGGCGGACAGCTTTGCGGGCGGCAGGTATTTTTCCTGCCGAGGCATGCACGCGGCCACCGCATCCTGCCGCACGAACTTCCGCACCGGGCAAACATCTGGGCGCTGCGCTCACTCGGCGTGAGATTCGTGGTGTGCGTGACGGCTGTGGGTTCGTTGCAGGAAAAATATGCGCCCCGGCACATCGTGCTGCCGTCGCAGTTTTTCGATCGCACATCGCAGATCCACACGTTTTTCGGTGGAGGGATCGTTGCACACGCTTCGTTTGCCGAGCCGATCTCGCAGACGCTACAGCAGATCATTTTCGAGGAGGGACTGGCATTGGGCTGCACGATGCACAAGGGCGGCACCTATGTGAACATGGACGGCCCGCAGTTCAGCACGCGCGCGGAAAGTGAAGCCAATCGCAAACTTGGCTTCGACGTGATCGGCATGACGAATCTCGCCGAAGCGAAGCTCTGTCGCGAAGCGGAAATCGCGATGGCGACTCTGGCGATGATTACCGACTACGATTGCTGGAAGGTCGAGGAGGAGCCGGTGACGGCGGAGGCTGTCATCTCCCATCTGCTCGCCAATGCCGATGCCGCCAAACGCATTCTCTCCCGTGTAGTCCCGCGCATCCCCGCGATGGCAGAATGGCCAGAACATCGTGCGCTCGACACAGCGCTGGTCACAGATCGAAAACACTGGCCCACAAAAACTGCAGAAAAACTCCGCCCCATTCTCGGGCGCTTTTTGTAAAAGAAGAACCTACTACTTTTCCGCGTCGAGTTCGACGAGCCACTGCGGTTTATCCACGCGCTGTTTGATGATGTTTGAGCCGACGACCGTCGTGCGCCAGCCGTTGGGGTATCTGTTCACCACTTCGTCCGGCGGGCCGCTGCGGCGTTCGACGGCATTAATGGCATAGCCCTGCTCCGCTTTTTCCACGCTGCCCTCGGCGATCCAGTCGGAGACACGATCTCCATGATAGTCGGTAACGCTGAGTTTGGTGTAGGTCTGGCAACCGGTGAGAAGGATGAAAGCGAGGAGCGGCAGGAATTTCACGGCGTGGAATCTGGCAGGACGTTTCATCGGCGACAAGGTTCGACTGCGGGCGGAAAAATTTGTTCAACTTGCGGCAGCACTAGCAAGCACGACGCTCGCGGGTTGTTTGTTCACATGTTCCGAAAAATAATCCCATTACTCTACGCAACGACTTTGATGGCCGGCGACGATGCGCCCGGCCATCGTGTGCTGGAACTCGATCTTGGAAAGGCAATCCGCTTCGCGCTGGCAAAAAATTTCTCCATCGAAGCCTCCCGCTACGATCCGAAGATAGCGAAGGAGCAGGTGCGGACGGCGAAGGGGAAATTTGATCCGAATTTCGACATCAGCTACCTGCGCGGGGAGGAAACGGTGCGCGATCAATTCCTCCGTGACGCGTCTGGCACAGGCAGACATTTTTCTTTCGACACCGTCGCCCAAAGCGGCACGTGGAGCACGGGCGTGAGCGGGGTGACCGTGTGGGGCCTCGGCTACGATTTGGGTCTCAGTTCACTGCGGCAGAGCGGGACGGCCAATCGCTTCGCGGCGGACTACACAAGCGAGGCGTCGTTTAGCGTGAGCCAGCCACTATTGCGCAACGCAGGTCCGACAGCGCAACTCGCGGGTGTGCGCGTTGCGAAGAATAATGCAGTCATCTCAGAGTGGGGGCTGAAAGCGCGCATCATCGCGGTCATCACGGACGTGATTGATGTGTATAACGAACTCCACTTCGCGCGCGAAAATCTCGAAGTGGCCCGCCGTTCGCGCGGGCTGGCGCAGCAACTTTTGCAAGACAACATCAAGCGCGTGGAGGTCGGCGTGATGAAGGCGCTCGATGTGACGACCGCCCAGGCCGAGGTCGCTGCACGTGAGGAAGCTGTGATCACCACGCAACGCGTGGTGAAAGATCAGGAAAATTTCCTCAAGCAGCTCATTACCGCTGACCTGCTTCCGCTGCTCGGAACTCGTGTGAAAATCGCTCCGCCAACAACACCGGATTTCGCTTCTAGCGTGATCACCGGGGTGCGCGAGGCGCTGGAGCTTCGACCCGATTACCGGCAGGCAAAGCTGGATCTCGAAAACCGCCATATCAATATGGCGTTTGAGAAAAACCAGACGCTCCCGCGCCTCGACCTCACCGCAAGCCTGAGCCTGCTTGGAATTGATGATGATTTTGGAACCAGCGCACAGCGTGTCGCCAATCGCGATCAATCATCATGGAGTGCGGGTGCGACTTTCAGCATTCCGCTCGGCAACCGGGCGGCGCGCGGGCGCTATAATTCCGCGCAGCTCGAATCCGCTCAGGCGCTCGTGCGCCTCCAGCAGCTCGAACAGGACATCATCGTGCGCGTGGACAATGCAAACGGCGCAGTTGTCACGGCGAAGCAGCGCATCGAAGCCAACCGCGAATCTCACCGACTCGCCAAAGAAAGTCTGGATGCCGGTGAAAAACGCCTCGTCGCAGGCACCAGCACTGTTTTTGAAGTGCTCCAACTGCAAAAGACACTTTCCGAAGCCGAAACCGCCGAGCTTCGCGCAAATGCTGACTACAACAAAGCAGTCGCAGATTTTCAGCAGCAGACAGGGACAACGCTGCGGGTTCACGGTGTGAAAGTAGAATGACCCAGCCGGCAATCACCACATCTTGGGCTGAAAAAGTTTGCACCCCACAAGATGTTCGGTCAAAACGCGCGGGACTTACCCACCCGTCTACGCCATGAAATTCAACGTCTCAAAAGACAAACTGCTCGATGGTCTGCAAACCGTCCAAAACGTCGTCAGCACACGCACAACGCTGCCGATACTTTCCAACGTCCTTATCCGCGCCGAAGACGGCGTGCTACGCTTCACCACGAACGACCTCGATGTCGGCATGAGTTGCAGCATCGAGGCAAAAGTCGAGAAGGGCGGCGGCACCACGCTACCCGCCCGTCGCCTCGCGAGCATCGTGAAAGAACTGCCTGCCGCCGAGGTGGAGGTCGAGGTGGACGGCAAGAACACCGCATCGATCCGCTGCGGCCAGAGCTTTTTCAAAATGATGGGCCTCGCCGAGGAGGAGTTCCCCGCACTGCCGAAGCTGGCCGATGCAAAAGTCTTCACCATCCGCCAAAAAGAGCTGAAGGACGCGCTGCGCAAAACCGCCTTCGCGATCTCGACGGACGAAACTCGTTACGTGTTGAACGGCATTCTGTTTTCCTTCAAAGAAGGCAAACTGACGATGGTGGCCACCGACGGCCGCCGCCTCGCACTTGTGGATCTCGAACTGGAATTCCCGCGTGGGCAGGAAGTGGACGTGATCGTCCCCTCCAAATGCGTGACCGAACTCCAGCGCCTGCTCGGCGACGAAGGCGAACTGAAGATGAACGTCGGCGAAAACCAGGTCGGCTTCGACGTGAACGGAAAAGTGCTCGTCTCCAAACTCATCGAGGGCAACTACCCGAACTACAAACAAGTCATCCCGCCCGAGGCCAAGGAACGCGTGACTATCGAGCGCGAATTGCTGCTCACCGCAGTCCGCCGCGTGTCGCTGCTTTCGAGCGAGAAATCCAACTCCGTAAAATTGATTTTCACGAAGAACAACCTCGAAATCACCGCAAACACCCCCGAAGTCGGCGAAGCCCGCGAATCGCTCGCCGTCAATTTCAAGGGCAAGGAAATGTCCATCGCGTTCAACCCCGGCTTCCTTCAGGATCCGCTCCGCAATCTCACAGACGACGAAGTCCATATTGATCTGATTGATGAAATGAGCCCCGGCGTGATCAAAATCGGCACCCCGTTTCTGTATGTGCTGATGCCGATGCGCATCTCGTAGGTGCGGCGACAAATCACTTGCCTCCCCAAGACGTCGCGGCTTCTATCCGCGTCCCTTTAATTGCTCGCGTGGCGAAACTGGCAGACGCGTATGATTCAGGATCATATGGGGTGACCCATGGAGGTTCGATTCCTCTCGCGAGCACTTTCTCTGATATACCTACGAAGAAAGGATTTTTAAGCGCAAGGGATAACAGTTTGGGATAACACTTCACCCGCGTCAGGGGTGTTTTTGTGCGGCGTGGCTTTCCTCTTTTCTTCCTCTCCCCGGTCATCTGGCAAGCGGTGCCATTTGCGCCAGTTGCGCCATTTTAGCGATCACCTTGTCCGCTTTTCTTTGCCGCTCTGAAAAGATTCAGCGCGAAGAGCTGTCCGCCGCGAGCGCGAAAGGGCAAGCTCACGATTGAACGAAATAGTGCGTCTTTACCCGTTCCGTCATATCGTAATACTTACATATTCCTATTTTATATGTGTTACGTTGTATGACGTTATGACAATGACCGCTTTGCAACTCACTGCAATAGTGCGCTTTGTGATGCTCATGCACTTTTTCGCTTTTGCCCGTTTTTGGCAACCGCGTGGAACATTGGCTCAGTCTCATTTACCCTTCTTCGCTCTCCCGTCCTCTGTCTGCATTTCTTCACGGCAGGCGAGGAAGCGGGCGGCGTTTAGCTTTTCGGGTGCGGAGCGTAGGAGGAAGCGGATCAACTCGCTTGTGCTGGCGATGGTTTCCGTGTCTGCGAACAGGCCCCCTCGCAGGCGTTTGATTGCTTCCGTGTCCTTCGTGAAAAGGGTGAGGCTGATTCTTTCGGCTGTGGCTGTGGTGGCTGGTAGGGGCTTTTTGACGGTTTTCATATTGTGCGTTTGTCATACGATGCACGCGGCCCTTTGTCAATCTCCCCCGCCACGGCAAAGGCATCTCTTTGACGCCGGAAAACGAAGTGGGTGGCAGTTTGCTGGGCGTTCCCCTTACTCGATCAAATTTCTGAACTGGGGCGCTTTTTCCTCGCTGCTTATCGTCGGGCGCGTTTCATTCGAGGCAATCAATCTCCCGCCATGAAAATCCTTTTTTTGTTTTGTGTATTCACAATCGCCGCTTACGCCCGCATCGGCGAAACCCCAGACGAAATTCAAAAACGCTTCGGCAAGCCAGATCACAATTTGGGCTGGTTGGAGATGCAAAGGCTATTACCAGGCTACAAACTTACAACAAAAGACGCGGCTATCTCCTACGTGTTTGAAGAAACCCCTATTGTTGTTCATTTTTTAAACAATCGCAGCGTGTTTGAGAAATATGTTTTCAACAAAGATGGAACAAAATTGTCGGCGCTGAAGGAAATTGAAGATAAAGTCTTGGAGTTACATAACAATGGGGATCCTTGGGTTTTGGAGTTTACAAAAATACCAGAAACGGACGGTGCCCTTGAAACGGCAAAATACGACATCAAGCAGCATGGTCTCTTGTGGTCGGGGATTACCCACCTGCGTGAATATAGAGCTTTTTACAAGGCCAAAGGATTTATCGTCACTTTTGATATTCAAGACTTCAAATCGATTTCCCTAGTTATTGAAACAGATGATTTCCGCGCCCTTCGCCTTTCAAAAACCGCCAAAGAAATACCCGCAGTAAAGCCAGCGCTGCCGCAAACGCCTTTAGCTGGTTTCGCCAAAGAAATACCCGCAGTAAAGCCAGCGCAAACAGTTGCAGAGTCCCAAAAACAAGCCGTCGCCAAGTATCCTGAACTCGCTAAACAAGGCAGTGCATTGCACACGCAATTCTTGGATCTTTTAAAGCAAGCGAAAGATGCCAAAGAGCCACTTCTTGACGACCCCAACTGGCCGATGATTCTGGCCGATAAGGTATCCGATCAAATTGCCAAAGAGCGACAGCCCGCAATCGCTCCTAAACCGCCCGAGGTGGCACCGATAGATCCCGATGTAGCTGCTTCCCTTGATAAATCGAAGTCGCGGCTCGGCGAGACGCTCCCGCAATGTGTGGCGCGCTACGGCCCGGTCACACAAAAACTTACGGTTTCCAAATTTCCACAGTTCGTTTTTCAAAAAGACAAAGTCCAAATAACTGTCACCTTTGTTGACGGAAAGGCACAACAAATCACCTACAAGAAACAGTATTTTCTGGCTGAGGAAGTGCAGAAATTACTCGAACTTAGTGCGGCGGGTTCACGTTGGGAACTCGACGCCAGCAAGACCGCCCTAGAGCAATCACCGAATTTCGATGTAGTAGAGATGTTCTTGAGAAAGGATGAGGGTGCTAACGCTGAACATTTCAGGCTCAAGATTACGGCCTCATCATTAGGGATGGAAATTATGGATACAGTCACGATCCAAGCTCGTGAATTTCACGAAGCAATAAAAGCTGGGGTGTTGAAAGGTCTCTAGGAAGGCGAAAGCGATGCGGGGCAGTGAACAGGAACGCAAGCCCCTCACTCCCTTGGAGGCTGAGTGATTTTTCGGTGCCAATGGCCGCCGAAAAACACTCACGATTTTACGCACTAACACGAAGGCAAAAACGATGCAAGTTCTTATGCTGTTTTTTTAGCAGTTGAATGTGAAAAACCGTTTTTTGGCTCATGTAGGGGGGCGTGCTTTGTCTTCGGAGCGTGGGTCAAAAACCTTTGGCTAGGAGACTCCCTTGCGTGGCGGGGGGTGCTGTCATTCCGCCGCTCTGAATTGATAGACGTGCGCCTTGCCGTCTCGCGGCAGTTCGCGTGCGTGGCCGCGTTTGATAATGTCGGGGATGATCTCGCTGTAAAGACGTGCGGGAGTCATTGCCCCGTTGCGTCCGGGGTTGGGCGCGAAGCGGCTTGTGAGCTGGGTGCGGGTAAGTTCGATCTTCCCGTCTTTTGCTTGGGTCGCGAAGTCCGTGCGGATATTGGCGAGTATGGCGTCCGCTTCATCGCGGATTTCTCCGCGTTTGCCGATGGCGTCGAGCGAACGTCCCGCCGCGAGGCAATAACGCCCGTGCTCCGCCGCCAGCGCGAGAGTGTCCCGCTGAATCTCCCGCCAGTTTCGCGAGTTGTCTTTCGTCCATCGGCACGCCTCAAAAATCATGGCGAGTTTCAGCGTTTTCGATTGTTCCTCAGCCAGTGCGGAGCCGTAAGCCTCTGCCGCATTATTGATCTCGTGGATGCCACGGATTTCCGCGCGGTTTTGATCTTGGAGTTGATTCCACAAACTCTGCGCATCCCCCGCGAGGGTCATTTCCCCACTCAGTTCCGTCAGTGGGCGAAAGGCGTCGGCAACACGGGCAAACTCATCGCCGTCGAGATCGGGCGGCCAATAGATCGTGCGGGCGAAGTCCTCGCTCACATAATAGCAGACGCGCCGCCGCATCCCGTCCCGTGTTTCCAGCCCGTGAAAGCGGCAGTTGTTGAATGTGGTGCCGATAAGCAGGGACGTGCTTGTTTCCTCGATGCGCTGCAATTCCGCCCCGTCCTCTTCCTTTTGCTTGATGTAGTCTTGCTGCCATGAGGCGCAATCGTAGAGGCGAAGAAACCGCTTCGCCACAATCTTGCCCGCCGCATCGCTTGCCCAATTCGAGAGCACGGTGTTGCCCTCTTCCTCGATGAGCAGTCTATCGGGGTTGCCTTGGTATTGTTTAAACAGGGCTTGCTCGCTCGTGGCTCCGCCAATGAAAGCGTTGGTCGGAAGCAAGGCCCGCCCCACCTTTTCCACGAGGCGGATGTTTGTGGATTTTCGCAGGCCGGGCTTAGTCACGAGCAGGCTGTAAAGATTCGCGTATTTACGGCCAGCGAAGCGGATAAAAACGCGCCGTGCGAGCAGACGCCCCACCACGGGGAGCACTGCACCGATGAGCATGGAATCTTCGCTTTCTGAATACTCACGGGCAAAGGCCATGAAGTCGTCGAGCGCGGAATCTTCTGGATAGACTGCACGGGCGGGGGGTGGTGTTGAAATTGTGGAAGTTGCCGAAACATCGGCGGGCGATTCCACAACTTCTGCAATTTCAACAGGACTCCCCTCGCGGCTGTCCGTTGTCCGCTTGATCGGCACTTCCTTGAAAAGTTGATCGCTCATTTGGACGGCCCTCCCTTCCGATGGAATCCGGCGGCGGTGAGCATTTCCGTGATGTGATGCCCGCCAAGGTTGCCAGTGCGATATAGGTCATTCACGTCCTTCGCGCCGTCTGGCACACGCGAGAGCACCTTGGCCCCGCGCCGTTCCAGTTGCTCCGCAAAGCAGGGTTGCCCGTCTTTGGATTCAAACCACGCCAGTCCCGTTTTATCGGCATCGGCGAGCATGATGACGGATCGCGGTCGCCAGTGCCCGTAGTGGCGCAAGTAAGCATCGGTGCCGCCGCGTCCTTCGCCACGGATGCCGACGATTGCCAAGCCCTGCGGAAGCGTGAGCGTGCCGTTGTCGTCAATCCACCACGCGGCGAGCAGCACGGTGAGCGCATCCCATTCGCCAGCGCAAAAGATGACACACTCGCAGTGGGTGCCGTAGCCGGGTTGCTCAGGATCTCGCCCGTCGCGTGCGATGACGAGCGGGGCGTTGCCGCCCTCTTCCATGCCGATGTTTTTCATCGTCGGCACATAGAGCCAGGTGAGCGGGCGTCCGTCCTTCCAAGCCGCGCCACTGCAAGCAAAGCGGGCGTGGAGTTGCACGGGCTGCCAGCTCCAAAACTCTTTGCCCGTTTCTTCCTCCCGCGTGAGTTGCGGGTGTAGCACGCGGAAGTTCGCGCACAGTTGCGGGCGGATGGAGGCCGGCCACAAATCGAAGTCAGCCGCGCCGATCAATCCCGCCCGTGCGAGCGGGATCAATGTGAATGGTGTCCATCCCCGCCATGCGGCGATGCGCTCGCGGGTGTCCGTGTCCTCGATAAGCTGTGTGCCGCTTGCCCGCCAAAACGCATCGCACTGCGGGCCAAGCACGGGCCATTGCGGCGGGCGTGTATCGAGCGCGGTGTCTTTCTTTACGCGATGCGCGGGCGGGGCAATGAATGGCGTGCCATTACTGGCGTTTGCGCTCACGCCGTAGAGCGTGGCAATGCCGTTTGCCGCTTCCGCGAATGTGCAGGGGTAGTGCTTTTGCCAAAGTGCAAAGCAATCGCCGTTGTGTCCGTCGCCAGCGAAGTCACAGGCGAGCAATTCCCCGCTCAGGGTGTCGAGTTTCTTTCCGCCCTTGGTGCCGACGCGCCATTGATTTTCGCCAGCCGAGCGAACGGTGTCACCGTAGATTTTCGTGAGCAGTGGCAGCGGATCGCGTGCGACTGCGGCTTTGATTTCTGAAATGTTGAGCATGATGTTTGTGTCTTGCCCGTCCGCCTCGCGTGGCGTATTCTTTTCCGCAACTTCCAAGTCGCAAAAAGGCTCCGCTCCGCAAGGGGTGGGGCTTTTTGTTTTTAGTGGGTGGTGAGTGCGGAAAGGTCGCAGTTGCGTAGGAGGGTGAAGAAATCCTGCGCGCGAATGACGATGAGGAACGGGTGAAGATTGCGACGCATGGCGACGATGGGCATTTTCGCCGCGCCCGCATCGCGCTCCGCTTGCGCCATGTAAGCGAAGACGTTGCCGCGCTCCCGGTGCTTCACCTCGAATGAGAAGGCGGAAAGCTCCGCACAGATCACGTCGGGGCTGTCTGTGCCTCCCGCGTATTGCTGGCCGCGCCGTGCGCTCGTGTAGCCCGCCGCACGCAGTTCGTCGCGCCATGCGCGCTCACCGCGCTTGCCTTTGGTGTTGCTGTTCATATCCCGCCCTCCTGCGATTTCGCGCGCTGGCAATAGATACGTTGCACACGTTTGGGTTTGGCTGGATTAGTTTCCCCTTTCGCCGATAGCGCGGGAGGAAGTCCGGCGTCATGCAGCTCAGCGCACGCCCTATAAATAGCGGCAACGGATTTCCCGCGAGCAAATGCAAGGTCATGCACCGTTGGTTTCCCGCCGAGCAGGCGCAGGGTGTAGTGTAAGGCAACGGCGCTGTCTGATAATTTACGGAGGGTTGAGGGGTTCATTGCTTTCCTCCCTCCATGTGTTTGGCGAGGTAGTCGCGGAGGCTTTGTAGATGCACTAAACGCACACCTGTTTTTGCTCCCGGTTTCCGCAGACACACGCTCTTGATCTTGCCCTCTTTGATGAGGGCGTATGCGTGACCGCGCTTCACTCCACTGAATCTTTCCACATCGGGGATGCGGATAAACTCTGGATCAATAAAACCGCTCGCACCGGGTTCGATAGGTGCCGTTGTCAGTTTCGCGTCAACGGTTGCGGGCAATGGAATGTGCATGACTCGCGCAGACTCCTATTTCCACGCCCTGTCCGCGAAAGGAGCTTAAGATTGCATCTATAAATCTTAAAATACCTCTTTAATCAGCCCCTTTGCACGCCATGAAACCGCCTCGTCGTAAGAGGTCATTTTCGCCTTTGCTGGCTTTAATCGAGTGAAAATGTCCAACGCCTCGATTTCTGTGAAAGCTTTCCCCTCTTTCTTGTTGCGGTTGCTAGTTGGATGCATTTTTGGCTCAGGAATCCCCCGTTTAGTGCGCTCGTATTTCAACAAGTTCTTTATGAGATGCTTTGTGATTTCGGTGTCCCTACACTCTCTCAAATTGAACGTAATCACCCACGGTGCGCTATGGCCGGCCTCCGCTTTTTCGTTCAAACTTTGGAGGGTCTTACTGTCTGATAATTTAGAAAGGTGGCAGCATAGGTAGGGGAATCGCTCTTTGCTTTTGCGCTCTGCTGTGTCCTTTCCATTTGTCACTTGCTTCAATCGTTTCTGCCGCCATTCCTCGATTTGATCCAACGTGAGTTTGTGAAAAGGCTTTCCAAAGAAATAGCGAATCTGTCCCGGTTTTACTCCAAGGCCAAACTCGCGCCGTGCGTGTAGCTCATACAAAAACGCGCTCTCGCTGTATCGCTCCACATACCATTTCAGAGCAAATTCTTCTAGTTGCCCTCGCGTAATTTTCGGGGCTGTTTTTTGCCACTTCAGCCACTTTTTAAGCAGAGGTGTTTTGCCCTGTCCCGCCATTGGTTTCGCTTTCCGAAATCCTTGATCCAAATCATACTGCGGACGTGCCTTGTAGAGTCGCACCATCGCTTTCGCCTTCCCCGGCTCTTTCCACCACCACGCAAACTTTCGAGCGTATTGAGTGCTCACCGCGTCACTCCCCTCGCGGTTACGTCCGGCATTTTGTTCATGGCAGCGCGGAGCGTGGCGTCGTCCATGTGGGTGTATTGCTGAGAGATTGCCTTTGTCTCATGGCCGGCGAGTGCCATCGCCACGGCTTCATTCGCGCCCGTCGCCTTGAGGATGGAAACGAACGAATGGCGCAAAGAGTGAAAGGACAATGCCGAAAGTTCTCGCGCTGAATTGCGCCCCTTGCCGGTGCTCCGCTTGCTATACGGCTCCGCAAGGCCGGCGTCCGCGAGCACCGAGCGGAAACCCTCTGAGAGTTTGCTGGCGCTCTTTTTCGAGAGCTTGGGGAAAATGGGCGCGTCCGGCGAATCCCCCGCCGAGAGTGTCGTGAAGAAATCCACAAGCGGCTTTGCCATCGGGATTGCAAGCCGTCCGCCCGTCTTTTTCGCCACGAATGAAATCGTCTCCGTTTCGAGGTTCACCGAGCGCCATGTGAGCTTCGCGCAGTCTGAGAGCCGTGCGCCGAGATAGAGGCCAAGGAGCGTCAAACCGTGCCACTCTGAGCCTTCCGCCGCTGTGAGCACCCGTGCAATTTCCTTGAGGGTAAATGGCCGACGCTGGTTTTCCCCGCGTGCCTTGAGCTTGTCCACCTTGCTCGCCGCGTTGCTGGTCACGAGTCCCTGTTTGAACGCGGAGCCAAGGCACACACGGAGCGTCTTGACGGCGAGGTTCGCGGAATTGCGCGAAAGGTCGCGTGCTAGCGAATCCCGAAAACTACCCACGTCCGCCGCTGTGAGGCTGGCAACGTCGCGATCCGCCTTCCGGCCAAGATGCTCCATGAACCTCGCAATGATGCCTTCGTAACGGCTGGCGGTCGTCTCCGCGCTTTCCAGCCGCTTTGATTCCAGCCATGCCGCGCTCCAATCGCGCACCGAGCGGCTTGGCAGATGTTCACGGTTTGCAGCGGTGAACACGTCCGCCACACCGCGAGCGATAATCTCCCGCGCATTGTCCGGCGTCAGCCTGCCAGTGCGGGCGGCTTTCGCGGCTTTGTCCCACGTCCGGCAAATTTCATCCGCCTCCTTTTTGCTCGCCGTGCCGGTGGACTTGAAACGCCGTTTCCAGCGGTTGCTCTCCGCCTCCCAAGTCGAGAACGCGCAAAAGAAGAAAGGTTTTCCGGGTGCCTTGTGAATGGATGCCATAGCGGGATAACACTATGGGATAACGTCACGGGGGTCAAGCGCGTTTCTCGGTGTTCGTTTTACCTACGTGGAAGCATTTCAAAACGGTGCGGACTGGTCATGGAGGTTCGATTCCTCTCGCGAGCACCAAATTTACTTGAACGGGGCAGGCAT
>CAIYUV010000200.1 GCA_903929475.1 uncultured Spartobacteria bacterium | reverse complement strand
TGCGCTCGTCGTGCTCCGTCGCATCAGCACCGCACATTTCCACGTCCCCCATATCACGAGGATGCCGACCAACGTCATGCCAGCCATGCGCCCGGAAGTTCTGGCGGGATCTTCATACGTCGCCAGCAGAGAAAGTATGTTAATTGCAGAAAAGGGAGAGGTGGATGACATGGGAAACGAAATGGTGTGTTGAGATAAATGAAGCTGTTGCAATCCGGCAAGTCTGGCGTGCTGCGTGTCACGTATCGAAATGACCAGTGACTGTTGCCACACATTTTTTCAAGGTGCTTTGAAACGTAAAAAACGAAGTATGGAACGCAACCCTTGCCATACGCGGGGAGTATCGCTACCCACCGCGCCCATGCTTTTCCTTACGCCCAAATACATCAAGCAAGGCCGACTCTATATTAAAGAGGCGGAGAAGCGGCTTGCCTACAATCTCGACAAGTGGAGTGCGGCGACGATTACGGATTTCGAGGGGCAGATTGCGAAGTTGAAGAAGGCGTTGAAGGGACGCGATTCGGCGGCGGTGAAGGACGGGGAGGATGCGCTGGAGAAACTCTGCGGCGTGCATTGCCCGGTGAAGGGCGATGCTTGGATGAGCGAAAACGTGGAGGTGTTTGTGGTGGCGATCATCGTGGCACTGGGGATTCGCACGTATTTCATCCAGCCGTTCACGATTCCCACGTCTTCGATGTTTCCGACGCTGAATGGAATCACGGGCGAAGTGACGAAGGAGGAGCCGCCAAATATTTTGACGAAAGCGTGGCACACGGCGGCCTATGGGCGGACTTGGCACAACGTGGTGGCGAAGACGGATGAGCAAATCATTAACGTGGAGGAGGTGCCGTGGATGCGCATTTTCACCTACACGAAAATCACGACGAGTGCGGGGAACACGTATTGGGTGCATGAGGGTGTGAAGCCAACTGAAGAAGTTTTCGGCAGACAGACGAGGAAAGACGGACCCTTTTCGATGATTGGGCTGGAATTTAAAACGGGGCAGCCCATCGCGCGCGGCTTCACGGACACGGGCGACCATGTATTTGTGGACAAAATCAGCTACCACTTCCGCACGCCGTCGCGCGGGGAGGTGTTTGTTTTCAATACTGAGGACATCCCGAAGATGGGGAATCTCGGCGCTCCACCTCGCAAGCCGTCGCAGTTTTACATCAAGCGTCTTGTCGGTTTGCCCGGCGATGAACTGCGAGTGGCGGCTCCGGAGTTGTTCGTCAACGGAGAGCGCGCAAAGGGAGCGAGCTTTGATCGCGTGATGAGCGGGACGCGTGAAAACCCCACGGATGGCGGCTATCGAGGCTATTCGCAAGGGCCGACATTTTACAGCGACGAATACAATCTCAGCACTCCCGAACAGACCTACAAGCTGCCCGCGAAGCGCTACTTTGCGATGGGCGACAACAGCTACAGCAGCTCGGACAGCCGCTACTGGGGTTCGGTGCCGGAAGAAAATCTGATGGGCGCGGGGTTGTTCGTCTATTGGCCGTTCTTCCGCGAGCACAAGACGCACTTTGGTCTGATCAAATAGCGCTACGACATCTCGGCGGCATCTTCGCGCGTGGCGGCAGTGGTTTAAGTTGAGGGCGAACCAGCAATTGCGATGGGCAGCTTTACCAAGGCTGTGATGCTTTCGTCTGTTTCCGCGAGCAGTTGAATGGTGCCGCCGTGCGAATGCACGATCCATTGTGCGATGGTGAGGCCGAGGCCGCATCCTTCCACGTGGCCCTGTGCATTTTCTCCGCGCACAAAGCGGGTGAAGACTTTCTCAAGCGACTTCGGGTTGAGTTTTTTGCTCGAGTTCGTAATTCGCAACTCAGCCATGCCGCCGGCTTTTCGCAGTGCGATGACGATGGTTCCGTTGGGGCGGTTGTATTTCACCGCGTTGTCCGTGAGGATGAGCAGGAGTTGCCGCAGCCGGTGCTGGTCTCCTGCGATCTCGATGTCGCTGCACTCGTCGAGTGTGACTTTGATGCCATGCGCATCGGCGAGGATTTTTGCGTCATCGAATGCTTCGTCAATGATTTCGCGGAGATGCAGAGGGCGTCGTTCAAGTTCGACGAGACCGGCATCCGCTTTTGTGAGGAGTGTGAGCGAATCCACGATGTGTGTGAGGCGTCTCACTTCATCGAGCTGCCCGTCAATCCATGCAGTTTGCTCCGCTGGAAGCGAGGCACCATCCCGCAGCGCTGTTTCCAATTGTGCGCGCATGACCGTGAGCGGGGTCTTCAGTTCGTGGGATGCGCTCAAGGTGAATTCGTGAATGCGGCTGAAGGACTGATCCAGCCGGGTGGTCATTGAATTAAAACCCGCAGTGAGTTTGTCCACCTCATCACCGTTCATGCTGCGGGGAATCGGCTCGCGCAGATTGTTGGTATCAATCTTCTCCACGACACCGGCCAGTTCGCGCAGCGGCTTGAGAATCCGATGCATCCACCACCAGCCGATACCGAGCAGGGCGGGTATCGCAGCGAGAAAGAACACAGTGGAAAGCTCGGCTGAAACATCCTTGTGAAGTTCAGGAACCCCTCGCTCGGCGAACTCCCTTGGCTCCTCGACGAACTCATGAAAGGCAAGCCATGAAACAAGAACGAGGCACACAGCCGCGATGGCCGCGTAGCCCAGTCCCACTCGCTTGATGATGGTCATTTAGACTCCTTCATCACGTAGCCCTCACCACGAACGCTGTGCAGCAGTTTAACTTCGCTGTCCGCATCAATTTTCTCGCGCAGCTTGCTGACATACACATCCACCAGATTCGAACCGGGGTCGAAATCATAGTCCCACACCTTTTCCAGCAGCAGCATCCGGCTGCACACACGACCGGCGGAGCGCATGAGATATTCCAGCAGGCGAAACTCACGCGTCGTCAGCTCGATTTTCCGCCCCTGGCGTTCCGCCGTGCGCGAAATCGTGTCCAGCGTCAGATTTCCCACGTGCAGAACCGGAGTTTTCACATCCGTTCCACGCCTCACCAGCGCATGAACCCGCGCCACGAGTTCCTCCAGCGCAAATGGCTTCGCCAAATAATCCTCCGCACCCGCATTCAGCCCCTCCACACGTTCGTTCACCTGCCCGCGCGCGGAAAGCAGCAGCACCGGCGTCTGGTTGCCCTTTGACCGCATTTGCTTCAGCACACTCAGCCCGTCGCGACCGATGATCATGATGTCGAGCACGACGCCGTCAAACGGAGTGGACTCCACCGCAGCGAGTGCAGCGTCCCCATCGCGCAACACATCCACCGCAAAGCCTTCTTCCTTCAAAGCCTTGGAAATAAAGGCCGCAGTTTTCTTATCATCTTCGACAACGAGGAGGCGCACGCCCTTTTCTTTCAAAGAACCGCCATCCCCGCAAGGTTCAAACCACACCCGGCGGGCAGCGCATGGTAATCGGTGATCGGTGAACTGTGCCGCAGATCGCGGAACACAGTTCACAGTTCACCGATCACATCGCCACTGTCGTTCACATTGCCATGTGGCTGCTCGGGTCGCTCCAGCCGCTCTGGCCGGTGCTTCCGCCGATGGCGCTCACTTGCACCGTGTAGTTCGTGCCGGGCGTCAGACCGTTGATCGGGATTGCGCGCGAGTCGCCGCAAAGTCCGCCGTCCTGCCTCGGGCCGCAGGGAGCCGGAGAACCCGGCCCCCACCGGCGCAAAGTGTTCGCCTCACAAAAAGCCGTCATCTTTTCCACAAGACGCAAATATTCCGCATCCGTGGACGGGAGTTTCCCCGCCCCGCCGGTAACTCCCTCCAGCGCGTCCATAACCAACGCCGCATCCTCCAAAGCCGATGAAGCCTCTTGCAAAACTAAGGAAGGCTTTTCCGTAACTACGGAAGCTTCTTCCAAAACTTTGGGAGCCTCTTCCGTAACTACGGAAGCTCCTTCCAAAACTACGGGAGCCTCTTCCGTAACTACGGGAACTCCTTCCAAAACTTTGGGAGCCTCTTCCGTAACTACGGAAGCTCCTTCCAAAACTACGGGAGCTTCTTCCAAAACTTCGGAAGCCTCTTCCGTAACTACGAAAGCTTCTTCCAAAACTTCGGAAGCCCTTTCCAAAACTACGGGAGCCTCTTCCGTAACTACGGAAGCTTCTTCCAAAACTTCGGAAACCTCTTCCGTAACTACGGAAACGCCTTCCGAAACTAAGTCCGAACTGCCGGAAACCACGTCCAACAGAGAAAAACCCTCCGCCACCCCTGCCAAACCCACC
>CAIYUV010000199.1 GCA_903929475.1 uncultured Spartobacteria bacterium | reverse complement strand
TTTCATGCGCGCCCGCAACGAGAAAATGCGCGCTTAGCTCAGTGGTAGAGCGCTTGCTTCACACGCAAGAAGTCGCAGGTTCGAACCCTGCAGCGCGCACCATTTTCTCGTTTTGACCATTGTATGGCGCTGTTGGGAATGGTGGCAAGATGACTGGGCCAAATGCCGATGCTCTCAGTGCGGTGTCAATCAAATCCGGGACACTCCCAACTCGATAGACACAATTCGAGCCAAGAACAGGATTCTTGTAAGCCGGCTGAACGGCTACTTCTTGTCGTTGATCAAAAAGAGCTGGCCTTCGCCGGGCTGGAGGCGGACTTGGTGCATGCCGTCGGTCAATGGCGTGGGCTCCAGCGGCTCGCCGGTTTCCTGTGAGATTTCGGAGACGGACTCGGCTTTCGCGTCGAGTGTGAGTTTGGAGGTGACGATGAATTTCAACGTGCGGTTGACGATGAAGATGTAGCGTTTGCCGGCTCCATCGTGGAAGCAGCCGACGAGGGAGCGTCCGCCTTCGATTTTTTTCACGGGGGCGTCGTCGGCAAGCTCGATGCCGCCGGGAGGCATCGGGTCGCCGGAGCAGTAGGCGCCGGTGCAGACGAGCTTGGTCAGCGTGGGGCCGAGCTTGGCGATGCGGGCGTTGAGGCGTTTGATGTAGTCGTATTTTTTGTCGGGCTTGCCATCGAGTGTCATGATGGCGGGTGCGCCGGAGACGGCGAGTTCCTTGGAATCCCAATACGTGAAGTAGGTGACGCCACGGCAACCGAAGGCGAGCGAGGTGTAAACCTGCCATTTCAGATCGGACTCGGTGCATTCGCGCAGCGTGCGGTCGCCGACGATGGTCTTGAGGGAGGCGATGGTTTGTTGGAAAGGGATGCCGGCCTCGGTGCTGCGCTGGCGCATGATTTCGAGGTTGGTCCAGTAGGTGCCTTCGTCGAGCGTGCCGGGTGCTCCTGGTGGCGGCCATCCACGGATTTGCTGGAGGTGTTCCCAACTCACGAGCGTGGGTTTCACTTTGCTGATGTAGTCGCCGACATACTCTTCGTAGCCGGTCCTGGGCGTGAATGTGTAGAGCGGCAGGAGATTGATGTAGGTCAACGCCTTGGGTGCGGTCTTTTGCAGGTATTGATTCACGACGCCCATGCGCGCCAAGTGCCCTGGCATTGGCTCGGTGCCGAGCAGGTAGCCGAGGAAGGCGGGGTGCGCGGCGTAGCGTGCGTTCATGGCGTCGAGCGCTTTTTCGATTTTCGGAATCTCATCGGGTTGCGGTTCATTCCAACCCGCTCCACTCGGGATGCTGCCGTCCCACACGAGGGCCTTGAGGCCGGCTTCCTTGCAGATGTCGAGATACTTGGCGTTGTGCTCCTCGGCGGCTTTGTCGAAGGGCGCCCACAGTGTGTCTATGGCGGGGAATGCGACGTTGAATCCGGCATCGGCGATTTCTTTGTATCGCTCGATGGTTGTCTCCGCTTTTGGCGGGCCGCACCAGTAGCTGATGATGAATGGCAAATCGGACACTGCGGGCTTGAGCGGTTTTGCAGCAGCAGCGGCGGCGTCCTCCATCGTTTTCATCTCGGCGAATTTGAAATTCGCAGGAACGCCGAAGAGTTCCATCTGCGCGAGCGCGCAGCCGGGCGGGCGGTTGAAATCCACGTAGGACATTCCGTTCGGATTGAAGCACGAGTAAATCGCGATGCGGAAGAATGAGTAGGCCACTTTCGGCGTCTCGAAGTCCGGCTTGAACTTCTTTCCCTTCACCTTCATCGCGAGTTTCTTCACGCTCTCCGCATCCACTCGGCCCTCGATGCTCGCCGAGTTGAACGACGTGAAGAGCGTCGTTTCATTGCGCGGGTCCAGTTTGAAAGGGCTCTTCGTGCGCGATGGCGGGTCGCATACATAGATGTCCGTCCAGTCGTCGTCCTTGCCCGTGTTCGAGCCCTGGATGGCCCACGATTTCGGATCGCGATCCGGGAGAATCGGCTGCGAGATGTCCGTGGTGATTGTGAAGTGTGTGAGGATGTAAGGCTCCTTGAACTGCACCGTTACCGTGTATGGCTCCGCTTTCGTCGGTCCGCCTTTGCCGCCGTCCTTGTAACCCAGATACCATTTGTCCTTCTCCGGGTTGTTCATGAATAGCTTGCACGCCGGGGTGCCCTGCCAGCTTTGGTAGGCATTGAGCTGATGCGGGGGGGAATTCGGCGGCGAAACAGGCGACAGCTTCAAACTCAGCCACGTAGAATTGTCCGGCTTCATTTCCTCCTCGGGTTTGCCCTCTCCGTAGTTCACGCCCACCTTGTCCTTGATGGTGTCCGTCGGATCCGTGAGGTCGCCGCCGAGCAAACTGGCATTGCCAGTGCCGAGCTTCACAGCGGCACTGAGCGGGTGGGCTTGAAAAAGGCATCCAACAAGAAGGAGAGAGACTGCTGAGCGGGCAAAGAATTGTTTCATGGCGTTTCTCTAACCACCACGCCGCTCGTTTCTTTGCGAGTATGATCACAGGCCCGTGCGTCTTTTTCTGACGAAGTGTGCGACTATCCCGTTGCCTATTTCGTGTCTCCGTGGATAAACTGCACAATACTCTGTCGCTAAATGAACACCCATCGCAATCCCGTAGGCTGGTTTGAAATCTATGTGCAGGACATGGAACGGGCCAGGGCGTTTTATCAAAACACATTTCAAGTGACGCTCGAACGTCTGGAAAGTCCCGGCATTGAATTGTGGGCGTTCCCGATGCTGCACGACAAACCCGGCTGCGCCGGCGCGCTCGCCAAAATGGAAGGCAAGGATTCCGGCGGCGGAGGCACGCTCATTTACTTCTCCTGCGCCGATTGCGCAGTCGAGGCAGCGCGCGCCGCGCAAAACGGCGGAAGAGTTGTGAAGGAAAAATTCTCCATCGGCCAATACGGCTTCATCGCGTTGCTCCTCGACACCGAGGGAAACATGATCGGCCTGCACTCGATGGAGTGAGGGCGGAGTCGCCGTAGATTTCGGTCTCAATTCCTCACGGATGTGCTATTCACAATGTCGTGACTGCCATTCGCAAAATCCACTTTGCTAGTTTGCTTGTCGCTTCCTGCGCGCGAGCGGCACTGACGCCGGATGTTCCGGTGGCTGTTGCGCCGAATGCGGGGGGGGTGGAGTTTTTTGAAAAAAACATCCGACCTGTGCTCTCGCAGAAGTGCTACGGGTGTCACTCGACGGAAAGCGGGAAGACGAAGGGCGGGCTGCTGCTGGACACGCGCGAGGGAATCCGCGCCGGGGGCGACACCGGGCACGCGGTGGTGCCGGGAAATTTGAAGGACAGCCTGCTCATCAAGGCGTTGAGCTACACGGACAAGGACTTCGCCATGCCGCCGAAGAAAGAGGGCGGGAAATTGCCGGATGATGTGATCGCGAAGTTTGAACAATGGGTTCAGATGGGTGCGCCTGACCCGCGCGATAACACGGCGGGAAAAATCGTGGTGCGCAAGACGTGGGATGTGGAGGAAGGGCGGAAGTTTTGGGCCTACCAGCCGCCGAAAGCAGTGCCAGCGCCCGCTGTGAAAGATGCAACGTGGCCGCGCAGCGATATGGATCGTTTTCTCCTCGCTGCGTTGGAGGCGAAGGGGCTACATCCCGTGGCGGATGCGGATAAGGCGACGCTGATCCGCCGCGTGTATTTCGACATCATCGGCCTGCCGCCGCGCCCGGAGGAGGTGGATGCTTTTGTGAAGGACAACACGCCAAACGCCTACGCAAAGATCGTGGACAGACTGCTGGCGTCGCCGCAATTCGGCGAGCGGTGGGGGAGGCACTGGCTGGACGTTGCGCGCTATGCGGAGAGCAGCGGGAAGGAGCGCAATTACACGTTCCCGACGGCGTGGCGGTATCGCGACTGGGTGATCGCGGCGATGAACGCGGACAAGCCGTATGACCAGTTCATCCGCGAACAAATCGCGGGCGACCTGATGCCACACAGCACGCCGGAGCAGCGCGATCAACTGCTCATCGCCACGGGCTTTCTGGCCATCGGCACCAAAAGCCTGAACGAAAAGAACCGCGAGCTTTTCCGAATGAACATGGTGGACGAGCAGATAGACACCACGACGCGAGCGGTGCTCGCAACGACCGTGGCTTGCGCACGGTGCCACGATCACAAATTCGATCCCATCCCGCAAAAAGATTACTACGCGATGGTCGGCATTTT
This sequence comes from uncultured Spartobacteria bacterium, assembly GCA_903929475.1. GTDB lineage: Bacteria > Verrucomicrobiota > Verrucomicrobiia > Chthoniobacterales > Chthoniobacteraceae > SXWH01. The sequence goes on along the minus strand of CAIYUV010000199.1, from coordinate 3,021 downwards.
CAAAAGCAGCGAGACGTATTTCGGCACCGCTGCGGATGGAAAAGGCAAGAACGGCACTGCGCTCATCCCGCTTTCCACGGTGGAGAAAATGCCTACGCCATCGCCGGGACTCGCCGCCCCAACTCCGCCAGCACCGGTTGCCGCGAAGCCCGATTTCAAGCAGCGACTCGCGCAACTCGAAAAGCGCAACCCGAAGGCAGCGCAGAGAATCAAAGCACTGCCACCTGCAAAGCAGCCGCAAGTGATGGAGCGCATCATGGCGCGCATGGCCGAAAATTCACCCGCGAAAGCGAATGTCTACGCAACACCCGCAAACACCAACACGAAAACCGAGTGCATGGGTGTGCTCGATGCGCGACCGGGCGATGCACGACTGCTTGTTCGTGGGGAAATTGATCAGCCTGCCGATATGATCCCGCGCGGAGTCGTGTCGGTGCTGACGATTGGCGCTCCGCCAAAAATCCCCGGCACCGCGAGCGGTCGCCTCGAACTCGCCAACTGGCTCGTCGCGCCGACGAATCCGCTCACCGCCCGCGTCATGGTGAATCGCGTGTGGCAGCATCTTTTCGGCGAAGGCCTCGTGCCTACGGCGGACAACTTCGGCGCTACGGGCGAAAAGCCGAGCAATCCCGCGCTGCTCGATGCGCTCGCGCTGCAACTCATTCGCGATGGATGGAGTATGAAATCACTCATCCGCTCCATCGTGCAAACGCGTGCCTACCAACTCAGCAGCGCGAGCGATTCCAAGGCGATGTCCATTGACCCCGACAACCATTTACTTTGGCGGCAGGCCCCGCGTCGCCTCGACGCCGAGGCGATCCGCGATGCGATGCTCGCCGCGAGCGGACAGCTCGACGTCACGCCACCGCAGGGTTCTTTTGTCGCGACCGTTGGCGAGGCCTACGTCGGCAGAGGCGTAAAGCCGGAGGCTTTCACCAACTACGAATCGCACAAACGCAGTGTCTATCTCCCCATCGTCCGCGACAGCGTCCCCGAGGTGCTCGATCTTTTCGACTTCGCCGAGCCGAGCCTCGTCATCGCCTCGCGCGACGTCACCAACGTCCCCTCGCAGGCGCTCTACTTGATGAACAATCGCTTCGTGCGCGAGCAGGCTGATGCGCTTGCGCAACGCGTCCTCACCGCGCCGCTAGACTTCCCCGGTCGGATCAATCTCGCGCATCAACTCACGCTCGGCAGAGCGGCGACCACGTCGGAATTTCAGCGCGCACACGCATACCTTCTGAGTGAGGCTCGCTCGCTCATCCCCGCGAGGGACACATCGAAAGAAGCTGCCGCGCAGCAATCGTGGGCAACATTTTGCCAGGCACTCTTTGCCTCCGCCGAGTTTCGCTACATCCGCTAAAAGCACACTACCATGAACACGAACCGTCCCTTTGAATGTCGCGACATCCTCCCGCAAATGTTCACGCGCCGCGATCTGCTGCGCACCGTTTCCGCTGGATTTGGCTGGCTCGCATTCAAGGCGCTCGCACACGGCGAGGCTGTTGCCGCGCAGAAAAGTCCATTGCTCCCAAAGGCTCCGCACTTCGCCGCCCGTGCGAAGCGCGTCATCTTCCTCGCGATGCAGGGCGGCCCAGCGTGTCAGGACACCTTTGACTACAAACCAAAGCTCAGCGCCGACAGCGGCAAGCCCGGTGTTGCGCGCGGCGGTGGCTCCAAGCTTTTCGGAACGCCATTTAAGTTTTCGCAGAGCGGAAAGAGCGGGCTTTGGATCAGCGAGCTGTTTCCCCATCTTGCCAAGCAGGCCGACGAAATGTGCCTCGTCCGCTCGATGCACACCGACATCCCGAATCACCCGCAGGCGTTCGTCCAACTCCACACCGGCAGCTCGCAATTCGTCCGCCCCAGCATGGGTGCGTGGATGCTCTACGGCCTCGGCACGGAAAACCAAAACCTCCCCGGTTTCATCACCATCAATCCGCCCGTGCAGTTCGGCTCGCAAAACTACGGCAGCGCATTTCTCCCCGCCATTTACCAAGGCACGCGCATCGGCGCTGCGAGGGAGAAGGACGGCGACGGAGCAGCAGGAGCGGCTGCGAGCATCCCGAACATCACCAACAGCGATTTACCCCGCGAGCTTCAGCGCAAGCAACTCGATCTCGTGCAGGCGATGAACCGCGACTTTCTCTACGCGACGAACGGAGATCGCGAAGTTGAAGGCGTCATCGAGTCATTCGAGCTGGCCTTTCGGATGCAGAGTGAAATCCCACGCGTCATGGAATTCACGAAGGAAACTCCCGAGACGCTGAAGCTCTATGGCATCGGCGAACGGCAGACCGATGGCTTCGCGCGGCAGTGTCTCATGGCGCGTCGCTTCGTCGAGGCCGGCGTGCGTTTCGTTGAGGTTTGCCATCCCGGATGGGATCAGCATCAGCAACTCACCGCAAAGCTCCGTCAAAATTGCGGCGCGATTGATCAACCCATCGCCGCGCTTTTGCAGGATCTAAAGTCACGCGGCCTGCTCAAGGACACGCTCGTTGTGTGGGGCGGCGAATTTGGCCGCACGCCCGATGGACGCAAACCCGACGGACGCGACCACAACGCGAAGGGCTACACGATGTGGATGGCCGGCGGCGGCGTGAAGGGTGGACTCAGCTACGGCTCCACCGACGACTACGGCTACAAGGCCGTGGAAAATCCCGTCCACGTCCACGATCTCCACGCGACCATTCTCCACCTCATGGGCCTCGATCACGAAAAGCTCACCTTCAATTATGCGGGTCGCGACTTCCGCCTCACCGACGTTCACGGCAACGTCGTGAAGGCGCTGGTCGCATAGGAATTTCACGCCATTCGACGTGGGAAGTTGAGGTTTGTGGGTCACACTCATGTCGCTGGTTCGCCGCGTGTGTTTCGTTTAACCCGAACGCCGCGATTGAATGGCTAAATGCCGTCGCCGCCGGGTAGAATCGTATCGAAATCGGGTTCTGGGGCTCTGGGTCTTGGTAAAAGCGGCGTGGTTGCGATTTGCGCATCCAGAGCGTTTGCGATGAGGGCTTT
>CAIYUV010000198.1 GCA_903929475.1 uncultured Spartobacteria bacterium | reverse complement strand
TGAGTTCGCCTGATTTCACGAGCGGCCCAAGCACCGGCGCCGAGACCTTCAGTTTCTCGACGACCGCGTGGACATTTTCGTTCACGGCGTTCTCGACAGCATCGCCTGCGCGGCCTTTCGCCGCCTGCGCAGCGGGCTTAATGGCCTCGACGATGCTGGCGATGTGGTTCGCAGGTGCCGCGTCGCCGTTCACCACTCCCACGGTGGCCTTCACCGCGCCGCACTTCTCGTGGCCGAGCACTACGATGAGCTTAGCGCCGAGAGCCGCCACGGCAAACTCGACCGAGCCGAGCGCCGCGTCGTCCACGATGTTCCCGGCCAGCCGGACGACGAACAAATCGCCGAGCCCCTGATCAAAGAGAATCTCCGGCGAAGTCCGCGAATCCGCGCAGCCGATGACAATCGCGAACGGCTTCTGCCCGGCGGCAACCTCGGCGCGGCGCTTGCCGTCCTGGTTCGGATGCGCGGACTGGCCGGAGACGAAGCGGGCATTCCCGTCGAGGAGCTTCTGCCAGGCGGCGTTATCGGCAGGCTCTGCGCTGGTGAAAGCGGAACCGGCGAGGACGAGGAGTGCGATGATGGCGGATGATTTGATGGTTTGCATGGATGTGTTTTGTGCTATGGTGTTCATGCAATATAACTTATGAACTGTGTTTCATGTAACACGCCGCATATATGCCGTCAAAGAAAAAATCAAAAAAAGATGTTTTACCAGCGTCATGGACGTTCCTGACGAACCATTCCCACGTCCTGCTCTGCCTCGCCGCCGATGACTCGCTGCGCGTCCGCGACCTCGCGCTGAAGGTCGGCATCACCGAGCGCGGCGTCCTGAAAATCCTCTCCGAACTCGAGACCGGCGGCGTGATCGAGCGCGAGCGCGAAGGCCGCCGCAACCGCTACCGCGTGCTGCACGCGACCAGGCTGCGGCACAGCATCGAGGCGCACCGCACCGTCGGCGACCTCATTGCCGCTGTGCATGGTGATGGCAGGAAAAGCCGCTAATATTCTTGCGAGTGTTTCCTACATTACGGCTTTTGCGGCTTTTCGTAGATTCGCACGTAGTCCACGACCATCTTGACCTTGCTCGTTGCGCGGTCGCCGTAACCTTCCTGCGGGATGCGCCATGCCCATGATTGATTGTCCACTTCGGTGCTGAGGATGGTGAATTGCGGGCGCTTTGACACGGGGCCGCTCGTTTCCCAGAGCATTTTTCCGTCTATGAAAAAGCGGTAGCCGGTCTCGCTCCATTCGCAGCCGTAGATGTGGAAGCCTTCGTCGAGTTTGAGGTCTGGAGTGAGAAAGCCGGAGCCGTTTCGGTGCTCGGCGTAGCCGTCCCAATGCAGAGTGAAGTTCGCTTTTCCGGCCATGGGTTTTCCTTCTTCGTCCACGCCGCGATGCTCGACGAAATCCACTTCGTTTCCGGCTTTCGCCACGTTGCCAATGTGCTCGCCCATGTGCGGCAGCATCATCGGCGCTGAAATCGTCCAGAACGCCGACCATGTGCCCGGAACGTCGCCCCACTGGATGCGCGCCTCCCAATATCCGAATGCGCGCTCGTATTTACCCTCGGTGGAAACCATGCCGGTGTAGTTCTGCCCGCCCTCGGTGTAGGTCGTGATGGTCAGTTTTCCATCGGCGACAGTGACGGCATCGGCGGTGTTCACGGCATCACGTCGTTTGCCGGGGAGCCAGTGGTTCCATTTTGTCAGGTCGAGTTTTTCGCCATCGAACTCATCGTTCCACTTGAGTTCGTAGCCGGGCGGCGGCTCTGCCGATGCGAATGCCGCTAGACTTAAAACCAAGGCGAAAATTCGGAAGTGCGGATGCACGGCGCATACTCGCACAGTTTCAAAAAAACGCCCCAACTATTTCCAGCCGCTTGCACAAACATTCTAATCCGCACCGGCTGTCCCGGTCTTTAACCAAACCCAAACTGCTCCCGATGATTTTCACTCGTTTTACCATGCTCCAAAAATACTCACTTTTTGCCGCCGCACTGCTGGCGGTTTCTGCCGCACAGGCGCAGACGATCAACATACGGACCATCGCGGCGCAGATGAAATACGATGTGGAGGAATTCACGGTGATCCCCGGCGCGGAGGTGAAGCTCATTTTGGAAAATGGCGACGATCTTCCGCACAACTTGGTGATTTTCGCGGCGGGGACGGACGTGCTCGCTGTGGCCAGCAAAAACATGGAGAAGCCGGAGGAGGCGTTGAAGCGCGACTGGCTGCCGGACAGTCCGGCGGTGCTTGCACACACGAAGATGGCGGGCCCGAAGACGAGGGAGGAGGTGGTTTTCAAGGCACCGACGAAAGCCGGGCTGTATCCGTTTGCCTGCACATTTCCGGGACACACGCAGAGTATGCAGGGGAAGATGAAAGTCGGCACGCCCGGGCCGGGGCTGACGGGGCTGAAATTTGCGGTGTATAACGGCGAGTGGAGCAAGCTGCCGGATTTCGCGACGCTGAAACCACTCCGTGAGGGCGACATCGCGGACAATCTGGTGCAGCTCAAATTCGACGATTACAAAAACCAGTTCGGCGTTGTCTACACGGGCAAGTTGGATGCGCCGCGCGATGGGGAGTATGTGTTTTCGCTCGCGGCGGACGATGGCGCGCGGCTTTTGGTGGATGGCAACAAGGTGGTGGAACTCGACGGGTCTCACTCGGTAGCTGAAATCAAGGACGGCAAGGTTGTTTTGAAAAAGGGCGAGCACGATTTCCGGCTGGAGTATTTTCAAGAAACGGGCGAGGCGCAGATTTTTGTGGCGTGGCGCGGCGGCGATTTTGCGGCGACTCCGCTCTCGAAGTGGGTGCCGCCGACGTGGGGCGGAGAGGTGAAAAAAGCGAAGACGGATGGCGGGCCGAAGATGCCGCTGATCGTTGGAAACGAGCCGGTGATTTATCGGAACTTTATCTCAGGCGCGGGCAATCGCGGTATCGGTGTCGGCTATCCCGGCGGCGTGAATCTCGCATGGAGCGCGGAGCAACTGAACCTCGTGATGGTGTGGCGCGGCGGGTTCATTGACACAGCGAGGCACTGGGTTGATCGCGGCGGCGGCGCACAAGGGCCACTGGGCTACGATGTTTTCCAGCCTGTGAGTGGACTGTCGCAGCCCTTCGCGGTGCTGGCTTCGACGGATGAAGAATGGCCGAGGACGAACAAGCAGTGGGCCGACGGTTACAAATGGAAGGGCTATAAACTCGATGCGAAGCGCTACCCGACTTTCGTCTATGAATGGAACGGCGTGAAAGTGAGCGACCGATACGATGTCGTGGGCGACACGGCGAAGGGCGAGGCGAAGCTGATTCGCACGCTGAAGCTCGACGGAACAATCCCGGCGAACGCCTATCTGCGCCTTGCGTTCGGAGCGAGCATCACGCCGGAGGGCGGCGGGTTTCTCGTGAGCAACGGACACTTTTCACTGGAGAAACGCGATTTTCAAAACGCGTTCCGCATCGCTGCGGATGGCGCGCAAATCGGCGGACACAATCTTCTCCTTCCCGCGCGTGCCGAAATGAAAATCACCTACGCATGGCCGACGGACAGCGTGAAGTAATCAACAACCTCTCTCACTTTTTCCATGAAAACTCTCAGCATCATCTCAGTTCTTTTCCTCACCACTTCGCTCGCGTTTGCGGCGGACAAGGAATCGGACTTTTACAAAATCACCACGTTCGAGACGCCGAAGGAAACGGCGATGGAAGTCAGTTCCATCGAAATTCTCCCCGGCGACAAACTCGCGCTCGGCACGCGCCGCGGCGAAATCTGGACCGTCTCCAACGCAAAGGGCGACCCGTCGCAGGTGAAGTATCAACTTTTTGCCTCCGGCCAGCACGAGGTGATGGGCCTCGCGTGGAAAGACGGCGCGCTTTACGAAACGAATCGCTACGAGGTGGCGAAGCTCACCGACGATGACGGCGACGGCCGTGCGGATACCTTCGCGACGATGTCGGACCAATGGGGCGTGAGCGGCGACTACCACGAGTATGCGTTTGGCTCACGCTTTGATAAGAACGGCGATCTGTGGGTTGTGCTCTGTCTCACCGGTTCGTTCAGCAGCAACATTGATTTCCGTGGCTGGGCGGTGCGCATCAAGCCCGACGGCACGATGGTTCCGACATGCAGCGGCATCCGCTCGCCCGGAGGGATGGGATTCGATGCGGACGGTGAAGTTTACTTTTCGGACAATCAGGGGCCGTGGCGTGGTGCCAGCACGGTGCAGCACTTGATTCCCGGCACGTTCCAGGGACATCCTGGCGGAAATAAATGGTATTCCAAAGCGCCGAACATGGGATCGCGTCCGCCCGATCCAAAAGACAACAGCCGCATGGTCACGGAGCGCGAGCGGATCAAGGAACTCGTCCCGCCCGCAGTGTATATGGTGCATGGAAAAATCGGGAACTCCACGTCCTTCATCTGCTGCGATATGAGCAAAGGAAAATTCGGGCCTTTCCAGAAACAACTCTTCGTCGCTGATCAAAGTTTCTCGAACGTCTCGCGTGTATTTTTGGAGGAAGTGAACGGTGTCAAACAGGGCGTCGTGTTTCCGTTTTTGAGCGGCTTCAAGTCCGGCCTCATCGGCGGGCGCATGACGGAAGACGGCCAGCTTTTTGCGGGCGGCTCGGACCGCGGATGGGGTGCGAAAGGTGGCAAACCTTATTGCTTCGAGCGCGTGGACTGGACGGGCAAGGTGCCTTTTGAAGTCCACGAAATGCACGCCAAGCCGGACGGCTTCGAGCTGACTTTCACCGAGCCAGTGGATCCGGTCAGCGCCGCAGATGTGGCGAGCTACAAAGGGCGCGAATTTACCTACAGCTACCGCGCTCAATACGGCGGACCCGAGATTGCGGATGTGATTCCAAAGATCACGAGCGCGGTCGTCGCTCCCGACAACAAGTCGGTGCGGCTCACGTTCGATGTGCTCACGAAGGGACACATCCACGAACTGCATTTCGATGGAGTGAAATCCGCAGACGGCAAGCCGGTGCTCCATCCCATCGCATACTATACGCTGAACGAAATCCCGGCGAAGTAGGACGGCTGCAATGCGCCGGCTCTTTACATGCACAATCGCAGTCCTTGGTCTGCTGTGCGTCGTGTTGCGCGCTGCGGAGATTGAGAAGCCGAACATCCTTTTCCTTTTCACCGACGACCAGCGCGCGGACACCATCGCTGCGCTGGGAAACGGGAACATCCACACGCCCAATCTGGATCGCCTCGTAGCGCAGGGCACGACGTTCACGCGCGCGTATTGCATGGGTGCGCAGCAGGGCGCGGTGTGCGTGCCGTCGCGCGCGATGCTGATGAGCGGGCGCACGCTCTTTCGCGTGAAGGAAAATCTCGCCGGGCAGACGACGTGGCCGGAGATGTTTGCGAAGGCGGGCTACACCACGTTCATCACCGGCAAGTGGCACAATGGCGGGGAGTCTTTGCTGCGGACGTTTTCGCAGGGCAGGGCGCTTTTTCTCGGCGGCATGGGGAATCCCTACAAGCTGCCGTTGCAGGATATTTCAGCGACGCACACATTTGAAAACAAGCGGCAGAGCGACGGGCACGCGGTGAAGATTTTCGCGGATACCGCCGTGGATTTTCTGAAGCAGCAAAAAGGTGCGCAGCCGTTTCTTTGCTACGTGGCTTTCAATGCGCCGCACGATCCTCGCGTGGCACCGCAACAATTTCACGAACGATACAACGCCGCGAAACCGCCGGTGCCCGCGAATTTTCTCCCGCAGCATCCCTTCAACAACGGCGCACTCACGATCCGCGATGAAGCGCTTGCGCCGTGGCCGCGCACGCCGGAGATCGTCCGGCAGCATCTGGCGGATTACTATGCGTCCATCGAGTTTTTGGACGAGCAGATCGGGCGCATCCTCACGGCGCTTGCGGAGAGCGGGCAGACGAAGCGCACGATTATTGTTTTTTCGAGTGATCACGGGCTCGCCATCGGAAGCCACGGGCTTTTCGGAAAGCAAAATCTCTACGATCACTCGATGCACGCGCCGCTGATATATTCGGGGCCGGGAATTCCGCGCGGGAAAAGGGCGGACGCGCTCTGCTACCTGCTCGATATTTTTCCGACGCTCGGCGAACTCACCGGCGTCACTCCGCCCGAAGGCAGCGAGGGCCGCAGCCTTGCGCAAGTGATCGCCGGTCACGCGGAAAAGCCGCCGCGCGAATCTCTCCTCACCGCATACACGGACGTGCAACGCGCAGTGCGCGATGACCGCTGGAAGTTGATCGTATATCCGAAGGTGAACAAAACGCAGCTTTTCGATTTGCACGCTGACCCCGCTGAAATGCACGATCTCGCCGCCGATCCAGAACACGCGGAGGATGTGAAACGCCTGACTGCGCTCTTGAAATCCGAGCAGGAAAAAGCGGGCGACAAGTGCGCGCTCACGAGCGAAAAACCGTTGCCGCTGGAGTCCAACTTCAGTGGTGGCAAGGGCAGGGGCAAAGCAGCCGAGTAGCAGTGTAGATTTTCTATATGGCCGGATAGGAAGTTCAATCTTGCGACGGCTAAAAACTAGGAAGTTTCTAATCAAACGGCAGGGACAGGCGTTAGAGAGTGAATATGCACAGCCTACTTTCCAAAATTACCTCGCAAAAGGCACATACCGTGCTTGTTCAGTAGTAAGTCATGACTGTCCCAGCCAATAATCAGGCATACAGCCCCGCAGCAGTGCCGCCGTCTAGTTTCGCCAGCACTGATGTGCGCGGGCAACCGAGTGGCTCAGCGCAGCCATAAAACGTCATGCAACTGACAGCCCACAGTTCATGGCTAAAAAAGCCGTTGGTTCTGCTCGCCTGTTTTCTGGCGACCCTGCCATTTTTTGCCCGTGCGCAGGGAGGCAATGAGTATCAACTCAAAGCAGCGCTGGTGCTCAAGTTGACCAAACATGCGACGTGGCCGTCGGCCAAGCTGCCATCCGGATCACCGCTGGTGATCGGCGTGTATGGGCAGGACAGCATCAGCAACCAAATCTCGGAGGCTGTCGCCGGGCGGACGATCAGTGGCCGCGACGTCATCGTGAAACACATCACAACCGTGCAGGAAGTGGTCGGCTGCCATGTGTTATTTGTGAGCCGTTCCGAGCAGGATCGTCTGGGCCCGATCCTTGGCAAGACGAAGGGCGAGCCGATCCTCACCATCGGTGAAACGACGAATTTCAAGGGCAAGGGTGGCATTTTCACACTCAGCTCGAACGGCGGAGGTGTGGATGTGGACTTTGACCTGCACAACCTCCGGCGTTCCGGCATTCAGATCGAACCCGACACGCTCGACGCATTCGCACGCCGATGAACATCCGCAACGCACCACTTCGCAGCAAACTGCGCTTCGTCATTTTGACGACGTGCGCGGTGGCGTTGCTTGTCGCGTGTGGCGCGCTTTTCACGGTGCAGTTTTTCTTTTTCCGAAAAGAGTTTCACGCCGACGTGAAGGCGGTCGCCGAGATGCTTGCGACACGCCTGCCTTCGAGCATTGATTTCGACAACCCAGATCGTGCCACGGAAATCCTCCAAAGTCTTGCGGTGAAGCCGCACTTCACCGGAGCGCTTCTTTTGCTGAATGACGGGCGCAAATTTGCTGGTTATCAGGCGGTTGATGCAAACATTCCCGCGAAACAGCCTGCGAAGGCGGTGATGACCCACATGGAGTCGGACATCCTTTACGAGCAGCCGGTCGAATATAAAGGTGAACGGCTTGGCACGCTTTACCTCGTCGCAGACTACGGCACGCAGGCAAAAAAACTGATCAGTCTCTACTTCGCGATTTTTTGCGGAGTCATCGCGCTCTCTGCGTTCATCGTGCTGTTGATTTCCGGCAAACTCGCAAGGCTCGTCACCGGGCCGCTGGATCGGCTTGCCTCGACCGTTAAAAGGATCGCGGGCAGCAACGACTACTCGGTGCGTGCACAAAAAATTGCGGATGACGAAGTGGGGGGCTTTACCGATTCATTCAACCGGATGATCGAGCGCATTGAGGATCGCGACGCGGAACTGCGCCGCGAAATCATCGAGCGCGAACGTGCCGAGAAGGAACTGCAAAACCTGCATGCCCAGCTTCTCGATGCCTCGCGTCAGGCCGGCATGGCGGAGGTCGCGACGGGCGTGCTGCACAACGTGGGCAACGTGCTCAACAGCGTGAACGTCTCCGCCACACTCGTTGCCGAAAAACTCGGACTGCATCGTTTGAATAACCTCGTCCGCACCGCCGAGATGCTGCGCGACAAAGGTGAGGAACTCGCGGATTTCTTCACCAAGGATCCGAAGGGGCGCCTCATCCCGGGCTATATTGCCGACCTTTCCAAGCACCTCGTTGCAGAGCGGCAGGAGGCGCTGGTCGAACTCGAACTGCTCACCAAGAACATCGAGCACATCAAGGAAATCGTCTCCATGCAGCAGAACTACGCACGCCTCGCCGGCTTCGTCGAGCGGCTCCAGCCCGAGTCGCTCGTCGAGGACGCCCTGCGCATGACCACCGGCAGCCTGCACCGCCATCACATCGAAGTGGTGCGTGATTTTTCCAAATGCCCGCTTGTTTCCGTCGAGCGGCACAAAGCGCTGCAAATCCTCGTGAATCTGATCCGGAACGCCAAACACGCGATGGACGATGCAAGTCCGCCGTCAAAGCTCCTGACTCTCCGCGTAGGCCAGGACGTTCCGGAATTTGTCACCATCACCATCGAGGATAATGGCGTCGGCATTCCTCCTGAAAATCTCACCAAGATTTTCTCGCACGGATTCACAACACGAAAAAACGGCCATGGCTTCGGGCTGCACAGCGCAGCGCTCGCCGCGCAGCAGATGGGTGGAAAACTTACCGGCTACAGCAAGGGCGAGGGGCACGGTGCGACTTTTGTTTTTGAACTCCCCATCGTTGTCGTGGAAAACAAGGAGGCGACCGCATGAACGACGAATTGCACTATCGAATTCTGGTCGTGGACGACAATCCGGCCATTCACGAAGACTTCCGTAAAATCATTCTCGGGCACCAGTCGCGCAACTCCGCGCTTGATGCCGCCGAGGCGATCCTTTTTGATGATCAGGCTGCCGGGAGTGCCTCGCCTGTGCAGTTCAGCATCGAGTCCGCCTTTCAAGGTCGTGAGGCGTTGGAGAAAGTCCAGCAGTCGCTCGTCGAAGGGAGGCCTTTCGCGATGGCGTTTGTGGATGTCCGGATGCCGCCGGGCTGGGATGGCATCGAGACCATCTCGCATCTTTGGAAAGCCGATCCCACGCTCCAGGTCGTCGTCTGCACCGCCTACTCCGATTACTCGTGGGAGAAAATGACCGAGAAACTCGGTGTGAGCGACAACCTCGTGTTGCTGAAAAAACCTTTCGACAACGTCGAAGTGCTCCAACTCAGCCATGCACTCACCAAGAAATGGCTCGTCACCCGCCAGGCCCAGCTCCGGCTCGATGAACTGGAGCACATGGTCGAGGAGCGCACGGCGGAACTGCGTTCGTCCGAGGAGCGCTTCTCGCAGGCCTTTCACAACAGCCCCATCCCGCAGGCCATCCAGACGCTCAAGGCGCAGCGCTTTCTCGATGCGAACGATGCGTTCCTGCGCATGACCGGCTTCAGCCGCGACGACGTCATCGGGCGCACGCCGTTCAACCTCGGTCTTTGTCTCGACTACGAAAACCGCTTCCTCGGGCAGGTGCGCGATGGAAAAATCGTCCGCGACGCCGAGGCGCAAATCAGCACACGCGGCGGCGAACTTCGTCACGCACTGCTTTCCCTCGAACCACTCAACCTCGCCGGCGAGCCGCACGTTCTCCTCATGGTGCAGGATATTTCCGAACGTCTGCAACTCGAAGCGCAGCTCCGGCAGGCGCAGAAAATGGACGCCATCGGCCAGCTCGCCGCCGGCATCGCGCACGATTTCAATAACCTCCTCACCATCATCCAGGGCCACGCCAGCCTCCACATAGACACACAAACCGCGCCCCCGGAAATCACCGCATCCCTTCAGCAAATCAACAGCGCCGCCGGGCGTGCCGCCGACCTCACGCGCAAACTGCTCACCTTTTCCCGCCGCGGCATCATGCGCCTTCGTGCGATTGATTTGAATCAGGCCATCCTCGGCCTCGGCACCATGCTCCGCAGGCTGCTCGGCGAAAAAACCACCCTCCTCACTGAGTTGGCCAAGGACATCCCGCATCTCTACGCCGACCTCACCAGCATCGAGCAGGTGCTGATGAACCTCACCCTCAATTCGCGCGACGCCATGACCAGCGGCGGTGTCATCACCATCTCCACCGCCCACGTCCGCTTCGACGCCGAGAGCGCCACCCATCCCGACTCGCGCCCCGGCGAATTTCTCCGCCTCAGCGTCACCGACACCGGCTGCGGCATGGACAGCGCCACGCGCTCCCGCATCTTCGAGCCTTTCTTTACCACCAAGGACGTGAACAAAGGCACCGGCATGGGCCTCGCCACTGTCTATGGCATCGTCAAACAGCACCAGGGCTGGATCGAAGTCGTCACCGCCCCCGGCCAGGGCACCACATTCTACATCTTCCTCCCCGTCACCGAAGGCCAGGCCGACGACATCACTCCCGAGGTCGGCGAATCCGAGACCGACGACGGCACTCACACCATCTTCGTCGTCGAGGACGACGCCTCCGTGCGCGCCCTCGTCGTCGAGGTTTTAAAAAGCTACAACTACCGTGTCATCGAAGCCGAGAGCGGCGACGCGGCCATCGCCATGTGGCCTGAAGTCAAAAACCGCGTGGACGTCCTCCTCACCGACATGGTCATGCCCGGCGAAGCTAGCGGCCTCGACGTCGCCCGCCACTGCTTCGCCAGCAAGCCCGAGCTGAAAGTCATCTACACCAGCGGCTACAGCAGCGAACTCTTCGCCACCAACAAGAGCCTCATCGAAGGCGTCAACTACCTGCCAAAGCCCTACCTCTCCCGCAGCCTCACCAACATCATCCACAACGCACTGGAGATATCCTCAGTCCGTGAACCTCACCCCGCAGTGCCTGCTCCTGCGCCTTGAGGCCGCACACATTTCATCTTCACATTTCCGCATTTCGGTCTTTTCTCAAAATCCATGAACGCCGCACAGCAAGACGTCCTCGACAAAGTCATCGAACTCCTCGGCGAACACTTCGACCACGCCGTCGTCGCCGTCGGCTGGTATGACGAAGACAAACAATACTCCACCACCGCCACCTACAGCGGCGGCGTCGCTCCCGCCCTCGGCCTCTGCAAACTCTACGAGACCAAGTGGCAGAAAGAACACCTCTGGGGTCCCGACGACGACGAGGGGAATTGACCTGCGCTAGTGCGCGAGCACCTCTGCCGGGATGGGCTTTCCCGTCAGCGCCTTGTAAATCGCAGCCGCCATCACCTTGTGGCCGTCCACATTCGGGTGCACCCCGTCCCGCGTGAAATTCTTCCCCGTGAGCGGCTCCAGCATATCAATCACGTAGCAGTTCGTCTCCTTCGCCACCTTCCGCACCAGCGGCTGCACCTCGTTCTTGATGGTGTCGCCGTTGATTCCCCACTTGTTCCCACCGGCGGGCGGCGGCACGCAGCAGTAAATCGCCACCTTCGGGTTCGCCTTCCGCAAATCCGCAATCATCGCCTTGTAGTCCGCCTCAAACTCCGCCTTGTGCGCCCAGTTCCCCGCCCTCGAATCATTCGTGCCGAGCATGATCGTCGCCACGTCCGGCTTCTTCTGCATCGCCTGCCCGTATTGCGGCAGCCGGCTGTAAGGCTTGTCGCCCGACTTCAGCATCGTCGCCCCGCTCACACCGAAATTCGTCACCTCCCACGTATTGCCCAGCGCCGTCCGCAGCGCAGACACATACGCATCCGCCTGCGTGATGCTGTCGCCGATGCACACCATCCGGATCACCTCACGGTGGCCGAGGGTATCGAAAGGCTTCGCATCATCCAGCGCCCGCGCCGTCCCCATGAACGCTACGCACGCCGCCATCACCAGCACTTGAATCGTCTTTTGAATCATAAAGTTTTGTATTGCCAGAACGGCACCCGCATCCATGCGTCGCTGCGCGGGAAAAGTCACGCCCTCAGTGCCCCCATGCGCCTTGTCATCGCCCGCCGTGTGGGGCAGAAGGCGGGTGTGAAAGACGGGCACACCACGCATGGCGAGAGCAGCTTTGGGAAGAAGCTTTGGTGCGTGCTCATCGTCGTCTTCCTCGGCGGCATCGGCTGGCAGATGTGGAAGCTCAACGCCTACAACAACGCCGTCCGCGAAGCGAAGGAAGCGGGGTTTGAGTGGAGGTGCACTGACACCATCAGCCTCATCCGGCAGGACTGGCACAATGCGCTCAAAAAGGAAACATGGGGCGCAAACCGCCGCGTGCTTGATATGAGAGGGGGAGAAGTCCCCGGCCTTGGTCGCTACCGTGATATGCTCCACCAGCTCCGTCCCACGGAATTGGTAGCCTTGGCATGCGAGGACGAAAACCTTGACGCCCTCAAGGGCCTCACCGACCTGCAAGTGCTCGCCCTCAACTTTTGCCCCGCGCTGCAAAACGTGGACGCCCTCAAGGGCCTCACCGGCCTGCAAACGCTCGACCTCTACTCCTGCACCGCGCTGCAAAACGTGGACGTCCTCAAGGGCCTCACCGCCCTGCAATGGCTCGACCTCAACGGCTGCGCCAAAATCCCCGCTGCCGCGCTGCGCGAACTGCGCGTCGCCCTGCCGAAGACCGACATCACCTTCCCCGACGGCACCAAGAACCCGCCGCAGTAAGGCGGGACAATGGCTGGCGACGAAGATGGCGGTTCTGTTTTGCAGGGCCAAGGGCCCGGTTTCATACCAGCCTAGGGCAACGCCCTAGGTCCCCCGCCCACGATGAACAAAGCCCTGTAAGGGCGGCCCCATTTGGCGCGCCCCTTCAGGGCTTTGGTTTTTTACGACCGGGTTCCTAGGGCGTTGCCCTAGGGAAACGCTGATTTAATCGCTCCGTGCTGCAGAAAAAGCGAGTCATTGGAGGGTGAGTTTGGTAGAGAGGGATGCATGAAACACCAAATGAGTTTCGCGCAGGGAGAGTATGC
>CAIYUV010000197.1 GCA_903929475.1 uncultured Spartobacteria bacterium | reverse complement strand
CGCTACCGTGCCTCGCACCAAGGTGCCGTGGCGCAAAGCGTGGGTTTGGGGATTTTCCTGAGAAATTGGGTGCTTTCTCTGTTGCCGAGGGCGGTCTTCTCTGTTGAGGGGCGGAAAATGGGCATTTTTTCGCGCAAGAAAGTCAGTGATTTGCACGAATCAGTCACCCGTTTGGGCAAACCAGTCATCCGTTTGGGCAATCCAGTCACCCGTTTCGCCAAACCAGTCACCCGTTTCGCCAAACCAGTCACCCGTTTCGCCAAACGAGTCATCCGTTTCGCCAAACGAGTCACCCGTTTCGCCAAACCAGTCACCCGTTTCGCCAAACGAGTCACCCGTTTCGCCAAACGAGTCACCCGTTTGGGCAAACGAGTGGGCGGTTTGTGCGGAGGCGGGAGCGAGTCGGCGAAAAAAATATCTCATTTCGTGAAAGATCGAATCCCGAGGGCCGTATTTCCCCCATCCGCACGCGGGTGCCCCCTTTTGGCGCGGGGAAGCCCACTTTTCCCGCGGGTTTCATCCCGTTTGCCGGAGTGACGTTCCCGCGCTACGCGGGAACGCTCCCATCCGGGCCGCTGTCGCGGCTGCGGCGTGCGTGCCCGGCGCGGGACTCCCGGCGGGGGCGCTCTCCAATTTGCCATGAGGGAAAATTTTTCCTCAACGCACTGAGTGCTCGTCAACACGCGGAGTTTGCGTATGAGTCGGGCGATGAAATTTGCAGACTAGGAATCATGGCCGGAAAAAAAACAGCGGGCCCTTCGCCCGAACAATCGAGGGAAATGATCGAGTTCAGGGACTCGGGGATTCATGGGATGGGCGGTTTTGCGCGCTGCGAAATCAAGCGGGGCGAGAAGCTCATCGAGTATGTGGGCGAAAAAATCACCAAGGCCGAGGCGGCGCTGCGCATCGAGGCGGACAATCGTTTTATCTTCACGCTCGACGACGAGACTGATGTGGACGGCGACGTGGAGTGGAACCCGGCAAGATTCCTCAACCACAGTTGCGAGCCGAATGCGGTGGCGGAGATTATTCGCGGGAGGATTTGGGTGCGGGCGCTCCGCAGGATTCGGCCGGGCGAGGAAATCACCTACAACTACAGCTACGGCTTCGACGGTCACGAGGAGCATCCCTGCCTTTGCGGCTCGGGAAAATGCGTGGGCTACATGGTGGCGGAGGAGTTTTTCCCGAAGGTGCGGAGGAAGCGCAGGAAGCAGGCGATGGCGAAGGCGTGACGCTGCGCGCGTGGCGGGGTTCTTGTGACTGGTGTCTGGTGACTGGTCGGCAGCGCGAAAGGTCGCGCCTGTCCTGACTGTTCACACCATTCACAAGTCACCATTCACTATTCACAGCCCCGCAAACATACAAACGGTGTGAACGTCAAACACCAGCCCCCGCACTGAAGTCTCGTCAGCACACAGAGTTTGCGGATTACTCGCGCGATGCGACTGCTCCTCATTGATGGCAACTACTACGTCTATCGCTCTTTTTTCGCGATCCGCGAGCTGAGCAATTCGCGCGGCGAGCCGACGAATGCCATCTATGGTTTTGTGAAAACGGTGCGCCGGATGTTGAAGGATCTCTCGCCTGATCTCGCGGCGGTGCTGTGGGACGAGGGACTGCCGAAACGCCGCACTGAGCTTCAGCCGGAATACAAGGCGACGCGCACGGAGATGCCGGTGGAGATGCGCCCGCAGATTGCCTTCATCCGCGAAATCACGCCACTGCTCGGCATCGCCAGCATCGGCGTGCCGGACACGGAGGCCGACGATCTCATCGCCGCATACGCCGTCGCCGCACGTGCGCGTGGCGATGCCGTGGTGATCGCCACGAACGACAAGGATCTCTTCCAGCTCGTGGACGAAAAGTGCCTCGTCTATTCCACCAACAAGACCGACCTCGCCGCGCCCGCCGACACGTTCGCACTGCTCGGCGCGGACAAGGTGCGCGAAAAATGGGGCGTCCCGCCGAAGCAAATCGGCGAAGTGCTCGCGCTCATCGGCGACAGCGTGGACAACATCCCCGGCGTTGATGGCATCGGCCCCAAGACCGCCGCCACGCTCATCACCGAGCACGGCAGTCTGGATGCACTGCTCGCGAATCTCGACGCGGTGAAAAGCGAACGCACCCGCGAAAAGCTCCGCGCCTCGCTCGCGCAAATCGCGCAGAACCGCGAGATGGTGCGCCTCGATGACGACCTCCCCCTCCCCTCCCCGCTCGGCGATCTTGGCATCACGCCGCGCTATCCCGAATTGATCGCCGCGCTGGAGACGTGCGAATTCAAAGGACTGCTCGCCGAAGTGAAGGCAGAGGCCGCGAAGCATCTACCCGCCGCCGACGCCGCACCGCAAGCCGTGCCGCCACGCCCGGCACAAGGAGAGTTGTTTTGAAACGTTGGATTCCATTCGCTCTGTGGCTGCTCTTCGTGGGCGCCATCATCTTCTGCGCGGATCGCTCGCTCGCGCGCCCGCTGTTTGATTTCGTCGCGCATCATTCGGGCAGTGACAAACTCGGCCACCTCTTCCTCATCGGCACGCTCGCCTTCACACTCAACTACGCGCTGCGCGCACGCACCGTCCCGCTGAAGTGCTGCCGCGTGCAACTCGGTGGCCTCATCGTCGCGGTGGCGATGACCTTGGAAGAATGCTCGCAGATTTGGATTCCGAGCCGCACTTTCGATCTGCTCGACCTCGCCGCCAACTACACCGGAATCCTCTGCGCAGGCTGGCTCACGCGGCGCTTTGTTCGTGGCAACAGAGCGATGACTTCAAAACCATCCATCGAAGAATGAATATGGAACTGCCAGTGATGCGTTGCGGGCGGACGGAACTGGATGAGTTGACCGCGGATTTTTCGTCAGCGACGTGGAGCGGGATTCCTGCGGTTGAATTGCGCGAAGCCATTGCGGCGACTGCGCCGATGCAACGGACGTGGGTGCGCTCGGCGTGGGACGCAAACGAGTGGCGCGTGATTTTTCACTGCGAGGATGCGGACGCTTGGGCGACACTGACGGAGCACGATGCGCATCTCTACACGGAGGAGACGGTGGAGATTTTCTTCGACCCCGTGGGTGATTTGGAGAGCTATTACGAAATCGAAGTGAATCCGCTCGGCGCGACGCTCGACATTGTGTTCCGCAAAAATCGCAGCGGCTACAAAGGCGACTGGGCGTGGGATTGCGAAGGGATGCGCACGCTGGTGCGAAAATCGCCCGGCGCATGGACTACAGAAATCGCGATTCCATTTCGCTCGGTCGCAGCCGTGCCGCAACCGGGCGCGCAGTGGCGGGTGAATTTCTGCCGCATAGACCGCCCGTCGCGCGATGGCTCGCTGCCGTGGGAACTCTCAGCATGGTCGCCCCCGCTGCGTGCGAATTTTCACACACAGGAGCGTTTCGGCGTCGTGGAGTTTTACTGAAAGAATTCCTTCGCGCGCTCAGTCTTCTGAGCCAGCAGCACGACGTCACATTTCAATCGTGATCGTAATATTCAAAACGACTTGTTGCGGTTTCATCCCGAACGCCGCGATTGAATGGCTAAATGCCGTCGCCGCCGGGTAGAATCGTATCGAAATCGGGTTCTGGGGCTCTGGGTCTTGGTAAAAGCGGCGTGGTTGCGATTTGCGCATCCAGAGCGTTTGCGATGAGGG
>CAIYUV010000196.1 GCA_903929475.1 uncultured Spartobacteria bacterium | reverse complement strand
GCGGCATAAGGCCCGTGTGAAAGACGGGCACACCACGCAGGGCGAGAGCAGCTTTGGGAAAAAGCTTTGGTGCGTGCTCATTGTCGTCTTCCTCGGCGGCATCGGCTGGCAGATGTGGAAGCTCCACCTTTACAACAACGCTGTCCGCGAAGCGCAGGAGGCGGGGTTCAAGTGGACGTGCGATGACGCCATCAGCCTCATCCGGCAGGACTGGCACAATGCGCTCAAAAAGGAAACATGGGGCGAGCACGAACGCGTGCTTTGGATGAAAGAAGTCCCCGACCTTGGCCGCTACCGTGAAATGATCCACCATCTCCGCCCCACGAATTTGTCAGTTTGGGGATGCAATGACGAAAACGCGGACGCCCTCAAGGGGCTCTCCGGCCTGCAAGTGTTCGACCTCCATGACTGCACCGCGCTGCAAAACGTGGACGCCCTCAAGGGCCTCTCCGCCTTGCAAACGCTCTACATCCGCAACTGCGACAATATCCCCGCCGCCGCGCTGCGCGAACTGCGCGCCGCCCTGCCGAATACCGACATCACCTTCCCCGACGGCACCAACAACCCGCCGCAGTAAGGCGCGCCCACGGCGAGCAACGAGGAGGGCGGCTTTGCTTTGCAGAGCCGGGGGCCCCGAAGGCAGCGGACGATCCGTGGTGTGGCGGGCCAACGGCCCATCCACAAGCCAGCCCAGGGCAAGGCCGCGCCCGGCGCGGACGCCGCCCTGGGTCCCCCGCCCACGATGCCAAAGCCCTGTAAGGGCGGCCCCATTTGGCGCGCCCCTTTGGGGCTTTGGTTTTTTACGACCGGGTTCCTAGGGCGTTGCCTAGGCTGGTATGGATTCGCACCCTTGGTGCTCCACGCAGGCCGCATCCGGGATTTCTGCTTTCCAAATTCAATGTCCGCGCACCGTTGGTGCTCCGCGCAGGCCGCATCCGGGATTTCCGCCTTCCAAATTCAATGTCAGCGCACCCTTGGTGCTCCGCGCAGGCCGCATCCGGGATTTCTGCTTTCCAAATTCAATGTCCGCGCACCGTTGGTGCTCCGCGCAGGCCACATCCGGGATTTCCGCCTTCCAAATTCAATGTCCGCGCACCGTTGGTGCTCCGCGCAGGCCACCTTCCTGCCTTCCTGTATTCCTAATTCAATCCCGGCGTGAAAAGCGGGCGCGGGAGGCGTCTTGTTTTCCTCCTCGCCTTCGACGGCGTCTGCGCTTCGCAAATTGTCCCCGCGCGCTGGCCTCTACCGGTTATTGATGACGCGGATGCGCTGGCGGCCGGTGTTTTGGGTGTTGGGGGTGGTGTTGGGAGCGGGGATGCCGGGAGGCGATGAGCGGAAGGTGCCGTTGGCGGCGGGTATGGATGTGGGGCGGGGTGGCTGGTTGATGATGGGGCGGGCGGTTTGGAATCCCGGTGCAGGCGGGCGCTGGGCTGCGGTGCCGAGGGTGCCGTTGTTGATGGTAGTGCCGCCGCCGTATCCCGGTGGACGTGGCTGGAACCCGCCCGTCTGTTGGGCGGGACCGCGATTCACTGGCGCGCCGGGATTGGGCGCGCCCTGTTGCGCTGCGCCGCCGTGGAGGGCGAGTTCGTTGAAGCCCACTTTTCCCTCTTCGCTGCCTTTGCGGATGATGACGTAGGTTTCGCCCATCTTGTCGCTCCAGTGGACTTCTTTGACGGACATATCCGCGTTCGGCTCCTGCCCCCAAAAGCGCATGGAGTTTGGCTCGCCGACTTTCTGGATGATGACGTAGTCCTTGCCGTCGGCCTGACCGAGTCCTTTGAGTTCGAGGTTTTTGAAAGGGTCTTCCTTCGGGGTGGTGTCTTTGACTTCCACTTTGGTTTCGAGGGCGAAGGGGGAGTTGCCGAATGTTTCGCCGTAGCGGTCCTTGGTGTAGGCGACGGGGATGATGTTCTCCGCTGCGACGAGCGCGCTGGCGCTGAGGAAAAGGATGGCGAGCGTGGTTTTCATGGTCGGTGGAAAGGTGACGGTGTTTTGGACAATGCGCAACGGCGGGCGTTCACTGCGTTATTTGGGGGCGAACCATTTGGCGACGGTCATGGTGGCGCGGAGCTGGGTTTTGTCGGTGGGGTCCACTTTCATTTCGAGGGCTTCGATGACGAGGAACTGGCCGGGTGTTTCGAGGTCGTAGAGGAAATTTCCCATCTGCGTCCACGCGGCCTTGCACTCGATGCGGACGCCGAGGGTGGTGTAGTAAGGCTGGTTGGCGGGCACGCCGGGCGTGGGGGATTCGATGATGACGGTGTTCTTTTTGCCGAGGTCGAGCAGGGCTTCGCGGATTTGTTTGTTGGCGACGTCGGCGTCGCCGAGGGCGGGGAGGTTTTGGTCGAGCCACACTTCGCGCTGCCCCCACTTGGTGCGTTCGCTTTCCTGCTGCTGGAAGCCGGCCATCTGCGCCTGGGCCTTTGCGAGCGTGCTGCGGAGGAGGGCGTGGTTGCCGAGGAAGATTTTGAAGAGGAAGACATTCAGCAGCAGGAAGAGGCACGCGCCGACGACGCCTGCGAGGACTTTTTCGCGCTGGGACATTTGTGCGATCATCGTGGTCTGCCGGTGATGGTGAAGCTGACTTTGTCGTCCTTGAGCGGAGTGTAGGGTGGCGTGGGCGCGGGCATGTCCCAGCGGTCGGTCAAATCGGTGTCTTTTTTGAGTTGCTGGGTGAATGTGAAATGGCTGTCCGTGGTGCCTTCGCCTTTCACGATCCACTCGCGCGGATTGAAGGTGAAGGAGGTGAATTTCAAATCGAGGCCGGGCTGCGCTTCCTTGGCTTTGCCGAGGTCACGGATGAGCAGGTGCATGACTTCGATGATGTAGCGGTCGGGCTCGACGGCTGGCGTGAGTGCGTCCCAACGGGCGATTTGCTTGGCGATGCCTGCGTAGCGCGGCGCGGTGTC
>CAIYUV010000195.1 GCA_903929475.1 uncultured Spartobacteria bacterium | reverse complement strand
GGCGTCGGCCTCATCTCGCCGCCTCCGCACCACGACATCTACTCCATCGAGGATCTCGCGGAGCTCATCCATGACCTGAAGAACGCCAACCGCCGCGCGCGCATCAGCGTGAAGCTCGTGTCGGAAGTCGGCGTCGGCACGATCGCTGCTGGCGTTTCAAAAGCGCACGCGGACGTGGTGCTCATCTCGGGCTTCGACGGTGGCACGGGCGCTTCGCCGCAGACTTCGATCAAGCACGCGGGCATCCCGTGGGAACTCGGCCTCGCCGAGACGCACCAGACGCTCGTGCTGAACAATCTCCGCTCGCGCATCGTCGTCGAGGCGGATGGCCAGATGAAGACCGGCCGCGACGTCATCGTCGCCGCGCTGCTCGGTGCTGAGGAGTTTGGTTTCGCGACTGCGCCGCTCGTCACGCTCGGCTGCATCATGATGCGCGTCTGCCATCTCAACACGTGCCCCGTCGGCATCGCCACTCAGGACCCGCAGCTCCGTGCGAAGTTCACCGGCGATCCGGAACACGCGGCGAACTTCATGCGCTTCATCGCGCAGGAAGTGCGCGAACTCATGGCGCAGCTCGGCTTCCGCAAACTCGAGGACATGGTCGGCCGCACCGACCTGCTCGAAGCGCGCAAGGCCGTGGAGCATTGGAAGGCGAAGGGCCTCGATTTTTCCAAGATCCTCTACTCGCCGCCGGTGGGCTCCGAAGTCGGGCGCTTCTGCACCGAGACCCAGGATCACGGCCTCGAAAAATCGCTCGACCTCACGCAGCTCCTCGATATTTGCAAACCCGCCATCGAGCGCGGCGAGAAAGTCACGGCCACGCTGCCGATCCGGAACATCCACCGCGTGGTCGGCACGATTCTCGGACACGAGATCGTGAAGAAGCACTGGCAGGGATTGCCCGATGACACGGTGCATTTGAAATTCAACGGCAGCGCGGGCCAGAGCCTCGGCGCGTTCATTCCGAAGGGCGTGACGCTCGAACTCGAAGGCGATGCGAACGATTACGTCGGCAAAGGCATGAGCGGCGGACGCATCATCGTGTATCCGCCCGCGGGCTCCACTTTCAACGCGGAGGAAAACATCATCGCCGGAAACGTCGCGCTCTACGGCGCAACTGCGGGCGAGCTCTTCCTGCGCGGCATGGCCGGCGAGCGTTTCGCGGTGAGGAACTCCGGCGTGGACACCGTCGTCGAAGGCGTCGGTGACCACGGCTGCGAATACATGACCGGCGGACGCGTCGTCGTGCTCGGCACCACGGGCCGCAATTTTGCCGCAGGAATGAGCGGCGGCGTCGCGTATGTGCTCGATGAAGCGGGCGACTTCGCCACGCGCTGCAACACGCAGATGGTCGCGCTCGAAAAGGTTGAGGACCGCGCGGAAATTGACGCGCTCTACGCGCTGATCAAAAAGCACGCAGACTGCACGAAGAGCCAGAAGGCATTCAAGGTCATCGCGCTCTGGGAGCAGACGGTAGCGAAATTCGTGAAGGTGATGCCAAAGGACTACAAGCGCGTGCTGCAAGCACTCAAGAAAGCCGAGGCCGACGGACTCAGCGGCGACGCGGCGCTGAATGCGGCCTTCGAGGCGAATGCACGCGACGTCGCGCGCATCGGCGGTGGCTAGGACGCAACTACAACTTCGAAACGACAATGGGAAAACCAACAGGCTTCATCGAATTCAACCGCGAGATTCCCGCGGACCGCGCACCACTCGAACGCGTCCGTGACTGGAGTGAATTCCACCTCCACATGCCCGAACCCGCGCTCAAGACGCAGGGTTCGCGCTGCATGGATTGCGGCGTTCCATTTTGCCACACCGGCACGCTCATCAGCGGCATGGCGAGCGGCTGCCCGATCAACAACCTGATCCCTGAGTGGAACGATCTCGTCTATCGCGGACTGTGGAAGGAAGCGCTCGAGCGCCTGCACAAGACGAACAATTTCCCTGAGTTCACCGGCCGCGTCTGCCCCGCGCCGTGCGAAGGCTCGTGCGTGCTCGGCATCAATGATCCGCCGGTCACGATCAAGAACATCGAGGTGTCCATCATAGACAAGGGCTGGGCGGAAGGCTGGGTCGTCGCCGAACCACCGACGAAACGCACGGGCAAGAAAGTCGCGATCATCGGCTCCGGCCCCGCGGGACTTTCCGCCGCCGCGCAGCTCAACAAGGCCGGCCACACCGTCACCGTTTACGAGCGCGCGGATCGTCCGGGCGGGCTGCTCATGTATGGCATCCCGAACATGAAGCTCGACAAAAACGAGGTCGTGATGCGCCGCATCCAGCTCCTTGAAAAAGAGGGCGTCACCTTTGTCTGCAATACCGAGGTCGGGAAAAACCTCCCGGCGGAAAAACTCATGGCGGAATCCGACGCCGTGATCCTCGCGACCGGCGCGACCAAGCCGCGCGACCTTCCCATCGAGGGACGCCAGCTCAAGGGCATCCACTTCGCGATGGACTTCCTGACCGCGAACACGCGCTCACTTTTGGACAAGCACAAGAACGGCGACTTCATCGATGCGACCGCGAAGGACGTCGTCGTGATCGGCGGCGGCGACACGGGCACCGACTGCGTGGGCACCTCGATGCGCCACGGCTGCACGAGCCTCGTGCAGCTCGAAATTTTGCCGAAGCCGCCGCTCGATCGCGCGAAGGACAACCCGTGGCCCGAATGGCCGAAGACCTACAAGCTCGACTACGGCCAGGAGGAAGCCGCCGCGAAATTCGGCGACGACCCGCGCGTGTATCTCACGACCGCGACGAAATTCGAGGGCGATGCAAATGGCTATGTAAAGGCCGTGCATGTCGTGACAGTCGAGTGGACGAAGAATGAAAAGGGCCAGTTCATCCCGAAAAATGTCCCCGGCACCGAGAAGGTGCTCCCCGCACAGCTCGTGCTGCTCGCGATGGGTTTCCTCGGGCCGGAGCAGCCGCTGCTCGACGCGCTCAATGTCGAGCGCGACCCGCGCACCAACGTGAAAGCCGACCACGGCAAATACAACACGAGCATCCCGAAGGTCTTCGCCGCCGGCGATTGCCGCCGCGGGCAAAGCCTCGTCGTGTGGGCCTTCAACGAAGGCCGCGGCGCCGCGCGCGAGTGCGACCGCTTCCTCATGGGAGCGACAGAACTACCGTAGGCAAAAAAAGTCTGACCAAGCGTCTTGCAAGCAGGTCGGCTTACGGGAAAAGTTCATTTAGAATTGCAGCGAGGCGATGTCCGGCGAGGACGACGCGTCGCCCGGCGATTGCGTTGCTTGCGTGGACAAAATCGGGTTCCAGTTTATGCACGGCAATGTCGCGCGGATGATCGCCGGGCGGGTATGCCTTGGTGCAACCTATCGTGTGACTTTCTCTCGCCCACGCCTCTGCGTCGAATTTGGCCGCGAGTTCGTGAAGGGAGTTTTTTGGAAAACGCTCCATGAGTTTTTTGGCTTCTTCGGCGATCACTCCTTCGCTGGGGGCTTTCGGGCGGGCGTCTATTTTCGGGCACTGCCACTGTTCGACCACGTTGCCGTCCTTGATGTCGAAGCGAAAAGCTTTGTCCCAATACGTATGGAGGTTTGCTTTCGTGCCCGGCCACAGATCGCTGAATGGAACGCCCATGATCAAGTAGCCGTTTCCGCCGTGGTCGTCCCAAGTCGTGGCGTGGAGAGGCTGATGAATATCGCCGATCCAGTGCATGATTTGGCCGAGCGCCTTCGCGCGTTCGTCTTTTGGCGCGGCTTTATCTCGGAGCACCTTGAGGTTTTCGCCGATGGCCCAGACGACGTGCGGCGGCTCTGGAAGTTTAAAATTTCTGCCGTCGTCATCCTTGGTGATGTCCACATAATGCCACTGCGACCACAGATATTCTTTTTTTGGCAGCGAACGCAGATCGTCCATCCAGCAACTGGCGGTCACAAAATTGTAGGGCTGCCTTTCGTTGAATCTATTGTCGAGCGTTGCGACCAGAGCGGCGACGGCGGCACGAGTGTCTGGCGTGGAGAGTTCCCACGCGATTTGCCCGACCAGCATGTGTCCCGCAGGATCCCATGCGAGAGAAGTTGAAGTGAGCATGGCCAGCGCAAATGCGAATTGTTTCATGTGGAAAGGATTGAACGGTGCGCGCAGTTCAAGGTTGCACTTTGATTTGGCTGAGATCTCTGATTTCGATCTGAAATGCGCCGTTGTGCTCGGTGACAACACCATGTGCGCGCACCTTCTTCCCGACAAACTCGGCTATTTTTTGTTTGGTGAATGCAGATCCGCCGAGCGTGACATGGAAGACGAGAGTTACGGAATCGCGATAGTTTGCCGTGAAATTGAGGTAGCGGATGCTTTCGTTCCTGTTCGCGCCAGCGGCGATGATTGCGCCCTCGACGATGAACTTCTTTCCCAAAGCGGATTTCAGTGCCTCCAAATCCGTGGGCTTGAAAACGCTCTCGATGCCCTGCCTGGTTGCTGGTGTGGCGGGATCGGCTGGCTTTGCCTCATCGGCGGCAAAAGCACCTGCAGCGAGCGCGCCTGTGATTTGCATGACGACAAGCTTGGTCGAAAGCGGTGAGGACGACATCTGATTCAGAGGAGCGATCGCCTACAATTTCCGCCAGCGGATTTCCTTCAGCGCGGCATTCGTCCGCCATGATGCGAAACCGAATGGTGCGGAGCTTTCGATTTCTCCCGCACGCATGGAGAGTTGTTTGCCTTCAAGTTCGAGTTTCACCATTTGCTCATCGTCAATCCACACATCGAGTTTTGCTTTCGTGACTTTGACGCGGACGCGATACCAATGCCCGTTTTCGTATTTCTTGAACTGCGTCGTTTCGTTCTCGCTCGCGTTTTCGCTGTTCACGTTCGAGATGCCAGTGACGGTTCCGCCCCAGCCGCCCGCGATGAAGGTGACGTGCTTTTCGCCGACTGAAAATGTGAAGCCAACGAAGAAGTCATCGCCCTGAACGCGCATCGCTTTGAACTCCACTTCGTAGTCCATCTTCGCGGGTGCGGCGGCGAGATTGACGCCTGTGAGATCGCCGCCGGTGCCGAGGATGATTTGCCCGTCTTTCACCGACACCTCGCCTTTGCCTGCAAAGTCCGTTTCTTTCCACTGACCGAGCGCTTTTCCATCGAAAAGCGGCACCCACTCGGCTTCGACGGCGTTCGAGTGGAATGCCGATGTGCAGAGCGAGGCGAGGATCGTTGTCGCGAGGAAACGACGGCGGGTTTGCAAAGTCATGGCGCGAGTGTGCCACAGCCGACATTCGCGGCAAGACGCATCACAACCGCGAGATGAGAAGCTCGCGCTGGAAGATGAGTTCTTTTGGCAGACGGTCGTGCAGTTTTAGCAGCAGTTCGTCCTGCCACAGCAACTCGCGCTGCCACTCGGCGCGGTCGAATTTATTTAACTCGTCCCACTGCTCGCGTGTGAAGTCGAGGCCGCGCCAGTCGAACTCGCTGTAGCGTGGCATCCAGCCGACTTGTGTCTCTCGCGCCTTTCCGCGTCCACGGCAGCGGTCCACGATCCATTTCAGCACGCGAAAATTTTCCCCGAACCCCGGCCATAGATATTCACCGGCTGCGTTTTTTCGGAACCAGTTTACATGGAAGATTCGCGGTGGATCGATGAGTTTGCGGCGGATCGAGAGCCAGTGGTTGAAGTAGTCGGCCATGTGATAGCCGCAGAAGGGGAGCATCGCCATCGGGTCACGTCTCACTTGTCCGACGGTGCCGGCGGCAGCGGCTGTCATCTCGCTGCCCATCGTCGCGCCGAGATAGACGCCGTGAGTCCAGTTGAACGCCTGAAAGACGAGCGGCATTGTCGTTGCGCGGCGTCCGCCGAAAATGATCGCGGAAATCGGCACACCAGCCGCATCACCGGCCTCGCTGGCAAGAGAAGGGTTGTTGAGCATCGGCGCTGTGAAGCGTGAGTTTGGATGCGCTGCTTTTTCCTTCGATTCGGGTGTCCACGGGCGGCCCTGCCAATCAGTGGCGTTGGCCGGGGGCGGGCCGTCTTTTCCCTCCCACCACACATCGCCATCCGGAAGTAGCGCGACGTTTGTGTAGATGGTGTCGCGCTCGATGGTGCGCATGGCATTTGGATTCGATGCGAAGTTCGTTCCCGGCGCGACGCCGAAATAGCCGTTCTCGGGATTGATGGCTCGGAGCTGGCCGTTGGCGTCGGGCCACAGCCATGCGATGTCGTCGCCGACTGTCGTGATTTTCCATCCCGCGAATGCATCGGGCGCAATCATCATGGCGAAATTCGTCTTCCCGCACGCGCTGGGGAAAGCTGCGGCGACGTAGGTTTTTTCACCCTCTGGCGATTCGACGCAGAGGATGAGCATGTGTTCCGCCATCCAGCCCTGATGCTCGCCGAGCCACGAACCGATGCGGAGTGCGAGACACTTTTTGCCGAGCAGGACGTTTCCGCCGTAGCCGCTGCCGACGCTGATGATCGTGTTCGTCTGCGGAAAGTGGCAGATGAAACGGCGGTCGGGATTGCAATCGAGCGTGCTGTGGATGCCGCGGTTGAAGTCGTCGCTCGTGCCGAGTTGATCGAGGGCGACGCGGCCCATGCGCGCCATGATGCGCATATTCAAAACGACGTAGATGCTGTCGGTAATCTCGATGCCCACTTTCGTGAGCGGTGAACCAGCAGGGCCCATGAGATAGGGCACGACATACATCGTGCGACCACGCATCGAGCCTTCAAGCATTGCGTGAAGTTTTGTGGTCATCTCGCGCGGGTCGGCCCAGTTGTTTGTCGGACCGGCCTCCTCGGGGCCGGGTGTGCAGATGAAAGTGCACTGCTCCACGCGGGCGACATCGTTTGGATTCGAGCGATGATAATAGCAGCCGGGAAGTTTCTCCGCGTTCAGCGGTGTGAGGATTCCCTTGGTGACTGCTTCCTGCGTGAGCCTTTGCTTTTCCTCCTCGCTGCCATCGCACCGCACGACTTGGTCGGGCTGGCAGAGAGCGCTGTATTTTTCCACGAATTCGCGGACGTGAATGTTTGATGAAGTGTGCATGCCGATATTTTCAACCATGTTCGACGATTACCATTTGCATTGAGCAGGGCAACGGTGCGCTTGGCGAAAATTACACGTCAATTGTTACATCACGTCGTGATTGCACTCGGTGTGAATCTTCCGGCACGTTCAAGCTATGCCGCGCTTTTACATACCTCAACACGCATGGAATCCCGACCGCCTCGCGCTTGATGCCGCCGAGGCGCATCACGCGACGGACGTTCTACGAATGAAGGCTGGCGACCACGCCACGGTCTTCAACGGAAGCGGAGCAGAGGCCGAAGTGGAGATCGTGAAAGCGGGGAAGCAAGGCGTGGAATTGCGCCGGCTCTCGCTGACAAAGACCGCACCGCTCGCATGTGCGATCACGCTCGCGCAGGCAATTCCGAAGGGGAAGAATATGGAACTCATCATCGAAAAGGCGACGGAGCTTGGCGCGGCAGCCATCGCGCCCCTCATGAGTGAGCGCACCATCGTGCGTGGCGACGAAGAGGACTCCATCCGCAAGCAGCAGAAGTGGCAGCGCGTCGCCATCGAAGCCTGCAAGCAGTGTGGACAAAACTGGCTACCGAAAGTGCTGAAGCCCGTTATGCCAAAAGCGTTTTTTGAGAGCGGGCAGAAATTTGACCTCACGCTCGTTGCTTCACTTCAAAGTGACGCGCGACATTTGAAAACGATCCTCGCCGAGCATAGCGCAAAGCCGCCGAAGAGCGTGTTGATTCTCGTCGGCCCCGAAGGGGATTTCACTCCAGCCGAGATGTCGCTTGCGAAGACCGCAGGCTGCCGGCCAATCACACTCGGCCCGATCATCCTGCGCACCGAAACGGCGGCGATTTATTGCGTGAGCGTGCTAGGACACGAGCTGTTCACGTAGGCAACTCAGTGCTCGCCGAGGTCGGCGAGGTGGCGCTCGGCGTCGAGGGCGGCAGCGCAGCCCTGACCGCTGGCGGTGATGGCCTGGCGGTAACGGTGATCGCTCACGTCACCCGCAGCGAAGACGCCAGGGACGTTGGTCGCGGTGGTGCCGCCTTGCTGGAGGAGGTAGCCGTTTTCGTCGAGGTTGAGCACGCCTTTGAAGTGCGCGGTGTTTGGCGTGTGGCCGATGGCGACGAAGACGCATTTCACTTCCAGTTCGCTCTCGGCGCCGCTGACGAGATTCTTGAGTTTCACCGCGCGCATTTCGCCGTCGGCGTCAGTGAGGTATTCGAGCGGCGCGCTGTTCCAGATAGGCTCCACCTTCGGGTTGTCGAGTGTGCGCTGCGCCATGACTTTCGAGGCGCGCAGCGCGTCGCGGCGATGGATGAGATAGACCTTGCTGGCGAAGCGCGTGAGGAAATTTGCCTCCTCGCACGCGGAGTCGCCGCCGCCGACGACGCAGACGGGGACGTTGCGATAAAATGCGCCGTCGCAAGTCGCGCAAGACGTGAGACCGTGGCCGATGAGTTCGCGTTCGCGTGCGATGCCGAGCCATTTCGCGCTCGCGCCGCTGGCGACGATGAGCGTGCGGGTGTCCACCCATTTGCCTTCGACTTCGATGCTCACGTGTCCCTCACCGCGACGCAGTCCGGTGCAGTCCGCATATTGGAAACGAGCGCCGAAGCGTTCCGCCTGCGCCTTCATGTCCATGATGAGTTGCGGGCCCATGATGCCTTCGCGGAAGCCGGGAAAATTCTCCACAAGAGTCGTGGTGGAAAGCTGGCCGCCCGGTTCGTGGCCTTCGAGGACGAGTGGTGAAAGATTTGCGCGAGCGGCGTAGATTGCCGCTGTGAGTCCGGCGCAGCCGGTGCCGAGGATGATGACTTTTTCCATAAAACAGGTGGTGAGAAAACAGAGTGTGGCGCGCGGCGCAAGCGCATTGGAGATTGCCGCACGCGTGCCGGTCGTTGGATGTTCCCCGGCGATGGATATTCCCGCACCGACAACTTTTGCCTCCGCGCCTACGATCACTCTCGGTGTGCCGCTCGGGCGCGTGTTCATGGAGCCGTTGCTCGGGGAGAAAAATCGAGCGCCTGTTTTTATCCACGAACTGGGCGGGGAAAAGGAACGCACCACTCGCGGGCCACGCGAACTTTTTGCCGAGACTCATGCGGCGCTTGAGCGTGCGGGACATCGCGGGCCGTGGGGTGCTGGTGGCATTGTTCGGGAAACGGATGAGGCTGCGCACTTCGCCATCGCTGGCGCAACTTGGTTCACATTCGACCTATCGCCGTTGCTCGAAGTTCGCGCCGATTCGATGTCGCTCGATGAACTCGATGCCGCCATCGTCGCGCTGGAAGACGCGGGCTGCTACCCGCACGGTTGGGCCGATGCGTATTTGGATCGGGAATTCACTCTCGCGCTCCGGCTTGATGATGAAACGCTCGCCCGCGCTGCAGTGAAATTTGGCCGCGCCCTCGCGCACGCGGAGCAAATGCAGCAGATGATTCGCATCAACTGGATGGGGAAGGGGACTGCGCCCGATGTAGAATTGATCATCGCCGCTGCCCCCGTCGCCACCACACGTGCCGAGTTGCTTTTCCTCGCCCTCGAAAACCGCCGTCGCGCCCTCGGCGCCACAGCTCTCGCGCCAAGCCTCGGCGCGGAACTCGAAATTGGCGGCACCTTCACCGGCGACACGGCAATCTTCGCCGACTTCGCAGCCATCGCCGCAGCGAGCGCGATCAAGCTCAGCCTCTCGCAAAGCGCCTCCACCACAGCCGCACATCTCGACGCAACCGAATCTGCGCCGCTCGCCTTGCTCCGCGAAATCGCCACGCGTCAGCCAGCCCTCTTCCGCGAGTGGCTAAAGTGCGCGCAACTCCATTTCGCCACCGTCCGTCCCGCGTGGCGAATCTCCACGACCGAGGACGACATCCGCTTTCTCCCCGAAGTCGCCGACGACGCACTCGCCGCCACCTTCCTCGATGAGAAACGCGGTCGCCAGCTTCTCCTCGTCACATTCTCCGTCGTTGCAGCCGAATTTCGCGACAGACTGTCGGCGGTCGCATAGCAACATATTTTCGCAGACTTGGTGCTGACTTGGTGCTTGCACCCGTGTGTGCTCATCGCGGAGAAAGCGCGCCCTATGAAACTTCTCCGCACTACCATCGCCCTCGCGTTCACGCTGATTTCCACCTCCGCCTTTGCGGACATCCTCGTCAAGACAGGCGAGAAAGTCGCATTTCTTGGTGACTCGATCACTCAGGCTGGATGGGGCAGCCCCAAGGGCTACGTCCATCTCGTTGTGAATGGTCTTGCTGCAAACGGCGTGACTGTTACGCCTGTGCCAGCGGGCATCAGCGGACATAAATCCAACGACATGCTAGCACGTCTGGATCGCGACGTGATTTCCAAAAAGCCGGATTGGATGACGCTGAGTTGCGGCGTGAACGATGTGTGGCACGGCGCGAAGGGCGTGAATCTTGAGGACTATAAAAAGAACATCACTGCGATTCTCGACAAAGCCGCAGCGGCGAATGTGAAAGTCGTCGTCACCACCGCAACGGTGATCACGGAAAATCTCAACAGCCCCGAGAATGTGAAGCTCGCCGACTACAATGCATTTCTCCGCACTCTCGCCACCGAGCGCAAAGCCCCACTTGCCGACCTCAACGCGATGTTCCAAGAGCGCATCAAAGCAGCCAACCAGCCCGGCAAAAATGTTTTCACTGGCGACGGTGTTCACATGAATCCCGAAGGCGACAAAATCATGGCTGCCGGCATCCTCAAAGCATTCGGCCTCGACGAAGCGCAGATGAAGAAGGCCGAGGACGCATGGGCCGGGAAGAAATAAATCACGGCGCGCCCGTTTCCAAATTTCAGCTTGTCCTCTGCCAGCACTGGAAGGACTCCGCACATATCCGCGAATAGCGGGGACGGGCGAAGTTCTTGCGGAATAGGCGTCTGTCCTCGTAAAAGACCGGGCGATGAACCAATCCAGCCAACACGGTGACACGAACGCACGACTCACTCCGCCATGAAACAGGATTCACATCACGACGATTGGGACGCGCACTGGGATCGCTATGCGGGCTCTGCCAGCCAGAACCCTGCGCAGCGGATGCGACATGAGCTGGTCGCGCGGATTTTGCGCAACGGGGCGCAGGAGACGATGCGGCTTTTCGACATCGGCAGCGGGCAGGGGGATATGCTGGCGAAATTGCGGCCGCTTTTTCCAAAGGCGGAGTTTTTCGGCGCGGAACTGAGCGCGAGCGGCGTGGCGATCAGCAAAAAGAAAGTGCCGGATGCGACCTTCCTCGTGGAGGATTTGTTTTCGCCCACGAGCGAACTGGCGAAATTTCACGGCTGGGCGAGCGACGCGGTTTGCAGCGAAGTGCTGGAGCATGTGGATGACCCGACGGCGTTCCTGCGCGCGGCGAGTCCATATCTCGCGGAGGGCGCGCGACTGGTCGTCACGGTGCCCGGCGGCCCGATGTCGGCGTTCGACAAACACATCGGCCACCGGCAGCACTTCACCAAGGCGAGCATCTCGCGGATTTTTGCGGAGAGCGGCTTCACCGTGGAGCGCGTGTATCGGACGGGCTTTCCGTTTTTCAATCTCTACCGCAGCGTGGTGATCGCGCGCGGTGAAAAACTCGCGCAGGATGTGGAGGGCGCGGGCGGCGCATCGTCGGCAGCGGCGTCGCTGGCGATGGCGGTGTTCCGTTTCCTATTTCATTTCAACCTCACCGACTCGCCCTTTGGCTGGCAGATCGTCGCAGTCGGGAGGAAGAATAAAGCATGATCATCACACGCTCACCCCTTCGTATTTCACTTGGCGGCGGCGGCACGGACTTGCCGAGCTACTACCGCGAGCATGGCGGTTTTCTCATCGCTGCGGCGATAGACAAATACGTTTACATCAACGTCCACGACCGTTTCGTGGAGGGGTTCCTTTTAAAATACAGCCATCTCGAGGAGGCGGCGCGGGTGGAGGACATCAAGCATCCCATCATCCGCGAGGCGCTGCGGCTCGTTGGCGTGAAGGCGACGAACCTCGAAATCTCCAGCATGGCGGATATTCCTGCGGGCACGGGCCTGGGGTCATCGGGAAGTTTCACCACGGCGTTGCTGCGTTCGCTGCACGCGCATGAGCGGATTTGGGTGCAGCCTTCGGAACTTGCGGAGCAGGCGTGTCTCATCGAGATGGACATTCTCGGCGAGCCCATCGGAAAACAGGATCAATACATCGCCGCCGTGGGTGGCATCACTGCGTTTGAATTTCACAAAGACGGGCGTGTGGAATCGCAGCCTGTGCAGATGAGCGAGGACACGCGGGTCGGCCTTGAGGAAAACCTGCTGCTCTTTTTCACCGGCTACAGCCGGAGCGCGTCGGCGATTTTGAAGGATCAAAAGACACGCAGCGAGACGCACGATGCGGAGATGCTGGAGAATCTCCATTTCACGAAGGAACTCGGACGCCAGAGCCACACGGCGCTGGAGACGGGGGATTTGGAGGAGTTCGCGCGGCTCATGGACGTCCACTGGCAGCGCAAAAAGAAACGCACGCAGGGCATGAGCAACGACCAGATCAATGCGTGGTATGACGATGCCATGCAAAACGGCGCGCTTGGCGGGAAACTTATCGGCGCAGGTGGCGGCGGCTTCCTGATGTTTTACACAAACGACCGTGCGAGGCTCCGTAAGACGATGCGCGAACGCGGACTGCGCGAGGTGCGTTTTCGCTTCGACTACGAAGGGACAAAAATCGTCGCGCAGGACTGATGGATTTGCCGATTGCCATCCTCGCCGGTGGCCTGGCCACGCGGCTGCGGCCAATCACCGAGCGCATCCCGAAGGCGCTGGTGTCCGTGGCGGGCGAACCGTTTCTCGCACATCAACTGCGGCTGCTGCACTCGCGGGGAATCCGGCGCGCGGTGCTGTGTGTGGGCTATCTCGGCGAAATGATTGAGCGCGAGTTCGGCGCGTCGGCGCATGGTTTGGAACTAGCGTATTCGTTCGACGGGCCGAAGCTGCTCGGCACCGGTGGCGCGCTGCGGCAGGCGCTGCCGCTGCTCGGTGAGGCGTTCTATGTTTTGTATGGGGACTCGTATCTGCCGATTGATTACATGGCGGTCGCCGACGCATGGAAAAAAAGCGGGCAGCCTGCGCTCATGACGGTTTTTCAAAACGAGGGCGCGTGGGACACGAGCAACGTGGAGTTCGCGGGTGGAAAAATCGTGCGCTACGACAAACGCGACCGCACACCGGCGATGCGGCACATTGACTACGGACTCTCCATCTTCACCCGCGAAGTTTTTGCACAGCGTTCAGCGGGCGAGGCGTTCGATCTCGCCGATGTGCAGCGCGAACTCGTGCAGCGCGGCGCGATGGCCGGACTCGAAGTTACGCAGCGATTTTACGAAAATGGATCGCACGCAGGGCTGGCGGAATTGGAAAAACTCCTGCAAACACAGAAACCACTATGAGCTACGCCAAACAACATCTCGCCGAAGCCGCTGCCATCCTCTCACAACTCGATCCCGACAAACTGGAGCGCATGGTGGATTTACTCGCCGCAGCCCGCGAGCGCGGCGGCAGGCTCTTCATTCTTGGCGTCGGCGGCAGCGCGGCGAATGCCTCGCACGCGGTGAATGACTTCCGAAAAATCTGCGGCTTCGAGGCGTATTCGCCGACCGACAACGTCTCGGAACTCACCGCTCGCACGAACGACGAAGGCTGGCCGACTGTGATTGCGGAGTGGCTGCGCGGTTCACGGCTGCGCGCTGAGGATGCGTTGCTGATTCTCAGCGTCGGCGGCGGGAACCTCGAAAAAAACGTGAGCCCGAATCTCGTCGAGGCGATCAAGCTGGCGAAGGAACGCGGCGCGACAATTCTCGGTATCGTGGGGAAAGATGGCGGCTACACCGCGCAGGCGGCCGATGCGTGCTGCATCATCCCGACAGTGAATCCGGTGAACATCACGCCGCACCAGGAGGCGTTTCAGGCCGTCGTGTGGCATCTGTTCGTCTCGCATCCGAAGCTCAAGGTGAACGCGACAAAGTGGGAGAGCGTAAAGTGACGAATGTCGGATGACGGAGGACGAATGAAGCGCGCTGTGTTTCTCGACCGGGATGGGGTGCTCAACCGCTCCATCGTGCGCGACGGAAAGCCGTATCCGCCGATGCGGGTCGAGGATTTCGAGCTGATGCCGGGCGTTGTCGAAGCGTGTGAGAAATTAAAAGCGGCGGGCTTTCTCCTGGTCGTCGCAACCAATCAGCCCGATGTGGGGCGCGGCACGCTTGCACGCGAAGTCGTGGAAGCCATGCACGCGAAAATGAGCGCGATGCTGCCGCTGGATCGCATCGAGGTCTGCTACGACGCAGGCACTGCGCACGGACAATCAAGCGAGTTTCGCAAGCCTGCACCGGGAATGCTTCTGCGCGCTGCGCGCGAAATGGACATCGCACTCGCGGAATCGTGGATGGTCGGCGACCGCTGGCGCGACATTGACTGCGGAGTGGCAGCAGGATGCCGCACCGTGTTCATCGAGCACGGCTACGATGAACCGCTCAAAGCGCAGCCGGATTTCCGCGTGCGCAGTTTATTGGAAGCCGCGGACGGAATCCTCGCCGCTACGCGGTAATCGCGCCAACGCGGCGGCACTGTGTCATGTGCCCGCTGCCGCCGCACCGCCCTGCTTGCAGCCTCCTGCCAAACACAAAGGCCACCCGCCTTGCGACGGATGGCCTTTGGTGAAAGGGCGTCTCTCCCGGCTTACGGGAAGACCACTTTGTAGATGCCCGTGCTGCTGTCGGCAAAGGTCGCTTTGTAGAGCAGGTCGCCGGTGCTTTGGTTGAAGTTCCGGGTCTGGCCGCTCACTCCTGCTGCCATGGGCAGGAAGCTCAGCTTGGTGATGACCTTGCCGGTCTGCTTCATCCATGTCCCGGAGGGACAATGGAAATTAGTCGGTCGGCAAGTCCGCCGCAGGCGGACGCAGCCACCGGATCACCGCCACACACCGACATCCGCCCCGGATGGGGCGGCGGAACGACGACCCGCCCGGTTTCCCGCGCTCCCTCCGGGGCGCATTCCGTTTTGGGATCGTGATCCGGTGGTTCTCGCTCGCTGCGCACGCTCGTCCACCGTCTAATTTCCCTCAGCCCTCTGGGCTGCGAAGCATCGCACGGGTGCGGAGACGGGGGAAGATGCGACCATCAAGGCGCAGCGGCCATCCGCAGAACGGCCCATGTCGCCCACCTGTGTCTTGTTCGGGATGCCGCCGAGGGCCAAAGGCCCGAATTCATACCAGCCTTGGGCACAGCCCAAGGTATATCGCGATGAAATGGAAAAGGGCTGAAAGCCCGTCCCATCTGCGCTGCCAAGAGCGGACGATGTTGCCGGGAGCGAGCCTACCATCCGGACTGATTATTCCACTGAGAGGCGATCTCACGCAGGGCGCTGCATAACGCATCACTTCGCGCGCGCTCCCGCT
Source organism: uncultured Spartobacteria bacterium (assembly GCA_903929475.1). GTDB lineage: Bacteria > Verrucomicrobiota > Verrucomicrobiia > Chthoniobacterales > Chthoniobacteraceae > SXWH01. The sequence goes on along the minus strand of CAIYUV010000195.1, from coordinate 1,942 downwards.
CTACTTCATTCCGAAACTTCTCCGATCGCTCAAAGCCGCCTGTTTCGACGAATTGGACGATCTGTCGTAACTCGTCATGTTCGCACCAGACCCCGTGCCGCGGACATACGTCAACAATCACCCCTGAGATATCGGCGAAGTTTATCCTCAGCATCAAGTCTCCACACATCGGACACGGTTAATAACGCCAATTTGGATCCGCCCGACTAGGTGAACGTGCGGCGTGCGGCAGTTCCTGCATCACCTCACTGCGACTCGCGGCATCCTTGCAAATGCGGACGAAGGAGTCGAAGCCGACCCACATCCCATCGCAAGCGGGACATTTTTCCACAAGCAGAGATCCCAATGCGACCGTCGTCAAGCGTCCCACACATTGAGGGCATGGCTTTCGGCTGTTGTGGTTGGCCGCTTCCATGTCGCAGGAAAAGCAGAGCGCATCCATCCGGGCAACGCCTTTCGCACACAATCGCCATCACGGAGTTGGTGGAGATTCTGACGACTGACACTTGGCTCGCGGGGATGGGACGGGCTTTCAGCCCTCTTGCTTTCTCACATCATGAATCCTAGGGCTGCGCCCTAGGCTGGTATGAGTGCGGGCCTTTGGCCCTCCACGTAATCTGAGACGTAATGCGACGTATGCCAGTCACAACTGAGCGTGAGAACACTGTTTTGCAAGGCGGGATGAAAATTTTGTTCAAAACCATCGCTAACGGGCGGTTCATTTGCGCGGGGAATTGGCGTGTGGATGATGCGGGGTATGAAAACGCAGCTACGCTCATCCAAGACCGCCGGGGTCGGCTTCGGCGTTGAGGCAGCGGGCGGTTTTTCGGGCTTTGTCCGCGCGAGGATGAACCACGAAGGCGCGAAGGGCACGAAGTTACGGGGTGGAATGGGGCGGACGGGTTGCGGATTGGGGGCGGGCGCGGGTTTGGGAGCCGAGCGGAGCGAACCGGAGCGCCAGCGGAGGCAGTGCCGTGGGCGGAGGTGGGCGGCACAAACAGCAAGGCAGCCCGAAGGGACGCTGCGGCGGCAGCGGGCAATGCTGTTTTCTGGAAAAGGGGCGTTCTTCTCTGTTGGAGGGGTGGCCCCGCTTCGTTCCGGGGTGCCAACGGAGGAAAAGGGGGCGCCCCCTTTTGAAAAGGTGGCGTCAAAACTTCGTGCGGGGGCGTCCAAACTCGGCGCGGGGGCGTCCAAACTTCGCGCGGGGTGGCCCAAACTCCGTGCGGGGGCGCCCCCTTTTGGCGTGGGGGTGCCACCTTTTGGTGCGGGGAGGCCCCCTTTTCTTGCGGGGGCGTCCAGACACCCGGCGGGGTGGCCCCCTTTTGGCGCGGGGTCTCCCACTTTTCTTGCGGGGGTGCCCCCTTTTTTCGCGGGGGCGTCCAAACTTCGCGCGGGGTCGTCCAAACTCCGCGCGGGGGCGCTACCTTTCCGCGCGGGGGCGTCCACATCTGAAAAGGGGGCGCCCCCTTTTGGTTCAGTGAGGCCCCCTTTTGGTTCGGGGGCGTCCAAACTTCTCGTGGGGACGCCACCTTTCTTCGCGACCAAGCCCCCTTTTCGCGCATGGACGCTATGCCGTCTGCCGCTGGCATCACCCGATTTGCGGCTGACGCTGCTGCGGCGTCGCTCCCTTTCCACCCGGACAACAAACAAACTAAAAACAAACCAAATCAACTAAGGAAACAAACCTATGAAGCGTCAAAATTATTTCCCCGGTCGCATGGGGGAACAGCCGACTTGGCTGACTAACTATGCAAACGCCCTGTCCATCCACGCGCCAGACCTCTCCATCTCGCCGACGGATACGGGGGCGAGTATTGATGATGCACGATGGTGCGCCTACGGGGTGGGCACTTGGATAGCGACGGTGCGCGCCTTTTCACTCTCCTCGACGGATGCGGTGGATGTGATGTTCACGGGCGAGGGCACTTCCCCGATGGTGCTG
>CAIYUV010000194.1 GCA_903929475.1 uncultured Spartobacteria bacterium | reverse complement strand
GGATCCTTAAACGGTTTTTCGATTGTTAATCAGGTGCCCGAGCCCGGAACTGCAGTTTCTTTGCTCGGCGGCCTCGGCATGCTCATCGGCTTGCGCCGTAGTAGGGCGCGCCGCTCGCACTAAGCGATAATTTAACAGCGTTCACAACCCCGTCCGGCTTCTCAATGTTTGGCGGGTTTCGCTTGAATGGACGAGACAACCATGCCATCAAGGTCTGGAGACCTACATTGGTAAAATTACACCACGATGTGGAGGGAGGACGAAGTCTTTCATCTGGACTGCACAGTAATTTTTCATGAACAAACGAAGTTTGAAATCACGCAAGCTTAGCCGGACTTCGATGGTATTTATCGCGGTGGCATTTTTTGTGGTGCTTGCGATTTTCTGGCTTGGAGATTTTCCACACTGGTTTTCAAATTCCGTTACTCATTCCATTGCCGTTCCAAAAATTGTGAAATTGCATGTTCCAAAACAGGAATCCGGGGGGCAGCGGAATGAGGTGGAGAGCAATTCCCCGAAGCCTTTGTATGGCCATGTGTCCGGGCAGGATTGGAACATGGAGGCTGCCTTTTCCGGCGAAAATTCAGCAGGCAACATTGCGGCGCTAATCGCGAAGTTTAAACAGGCACTGGCGACCGATCCGAACGATTGCGAGGCGCACTTTTTTCTGGCGATGGCGCTGTCCAAGGCAGGCAGGCCGTCGGAAGCAATTTTTCACTATTCTGAAACCGTCCACCTGGACGACTCTTGTCATATCGCGCTCAACAATATCGCGTGGATTCGCGCGACCAGCCCCGACCCGAATTTGCGCGATGGTTCCGAGGCTCTTCGATTGGCAAAGCGTGCCTGCGAACTAAATGGAAAGAGGGACTACAACTACCTCGAAACGCTGGCTGTTTGTTACGCCGAAACTCAACAATTTTCCAAGGCAGTGTCCACGGCGGAGGAGGCGGTGGCGCTTGCAAAGGCCGCGAACCAACAGGCCGCTGCGAATGAAATCCAAAGTCGGCTGGCTCTCTTCCGCGCAGGGATACCCTACCGAGAAACTCCACGCCCGGCAGCAGACGCAGTCCCCTCAGCACCGGCAGTTCGCGGCCCATAGGCGTTTGCACGGCTTTGCGCCAGACGCCTTCACTTTTTTATTGATGAGGAAATACAGAAGGTGATTCCAAACATGATTGCGGGACGCTGAGGCTGAAATGCAAACCTTCCTTCCTGCTATTTGCCACCTAGCCTCCATATATGTGGATCCTTATCGTCAAGTGATCGAATCAGGCTTTCAAAAGTTATCTTAGTATCAGGCACTAATTTCTTTTCGGCGTTTTTACCTTCACTATCAACAACGCGGAAATGCAGTTCGACTTTTTTAACTCGAATGGAAATACTAGGCTCGTTGTCATCAACCAGTTTTATATAAATTACAAAATCATAACTAAGCTCAGGGGGTGCTGCTCCTTCTATACTAAGAATCTTCCTGACCTCCCACATTCCGGATTGATACTCCCTCACTAACCCCTGCATTTGGTCATGAATAAGACCCCCAGTGTATTTTGCCATCATTGATAGCTCACGGCATTTTTCAAAAAGCCGAAGATGAAAAACATCAACGCTTGCAAGACTGGCACGGCTATCAACACTGCCGTCTACAGCCACTTCATCCTCTCTGGCGTAAACGTGTGCAATCAAAAGCAGAGCGAAGACGAATAAAAATGCAAAAAACCTCTGCAGTGATTGTTTCAGATGGTTTTTCATTTTATTCGCACCTGCGGGTTGGTGCCTTTGCCCAGCTTACTTCTTTTTGTTGATCAGGAAAAGCTGGCCGTCGCCGGGCTGGAGTTTCAATTCGAGCGAGCCGTCGGTGAGTGGGGTGGGCGGGAGGAGTTCGCCGGTTTCCTGCGAGACTTCGGAGACGGATTCTGCGGTTTCATCGAGCGTGAGTTTGGCGGTGATGATTTTGTTCACCGTGCGATTGACGGGGAAGATGTAGCGCTTGTCCCCGGCATCATGGAAGCAGCCGACGACGATGCGCCCGCCGTCTATTTTTTTGACGGGCGCGTCTGCGGAAAGCGGCACTCCGTCCGGTGGGAGCGGGGCATTGCAGTAGGCGCCGGTGCAGACGAGCTTTGTGAGCGTGGGGCCGAGTTTCGCGATGCGGGCGTTAATCTTTTTGACGTAGTCGTATTTTTTGTCGCGCTTGCCATCCATGGTGATGATGGCCGGGGCGTCCGCCCAAGCGAGGCCCTTCACGTCCCAGTAGGTGAAATACATGATGCCGCGTGAGCCGAATGCGAGCGACGTATAGACCTGCCAGCGCAAGTCGGCCTCGCTGCATTCGCGGTAGCCCATGTGTTTGAGGGAAACGATAATCTGGATGTAGGGGATGCCCGCTTTCGTGCAGAGCTTGCGCATGACTTCAAGATTCTGCCAATAGAACGACTCGTCGCCGCCGCCCATCATCTGGCGGTAGTGATCCCAGCTCATGAGCGTGGGATTTACCTCCTCGATATATTTGGCGACTGTGCCTTCGTATTTGGGCTTGCTCCATTGTCCGCCGTCGCCACCTGCGTAGTTGGGGAGGATATTGGTGTAGGGCAGGTGCTTCGGGTCTTTTTTCAGCAGATACTGAGTGATGAGTCCGGTGCGGGCGAAGGCGGGAACTGCCGGCTCATCCGTGACAAAGTAACCGAGGAGCGCCGGGTGCGTGGAGTATTTGGCAATGATGGAGTCGAGGCTCTTTTGAATGGCGGGGATTTCCTCCGGCTTGGGCGCGGCCATTTTGTCGCCGTCACCGTAGGGCATGGCGGAATCCGCAATGACGCCTTTGATTCCCACCTGCTTGCAGAGGTCGAGGAATTTGCGGTTGTGTGCCTCGTTCTCGGCGGGCGGCGTTTTGCCCGCGGTGCTCGCTGGCATGGCGACATTGAAACCCGCCTCCGCAATCTCCTTGTATCGCTCCAGCGTCGTCTCCTGCATCGGCGGCCCCCACCAGTAGCTGATGATGAAAGGCAAATCCGAGACCGCAGGTTTCAGCGAATTTGGCGAAGGGGTTTTCGTTTCCTCCGCGTGGCCGATGGATAGGATGCCGAATACGGCGAGTGCTGCGAGTGCGAGGATGCGAGTGTTCATGAAAGTAAAAGCGGTTTGTATTGGAGATGCCGACAGCATTCCAGTCATTCATTGCCCCACAACACACCGGAAAGGCAAACCTTCCATGATTCAGATTGTCTATTTCTCACACTGAGTGCAGGCGCGAACATGATGCGCACCATGCAATCAAACGCTCCTGCGGCGACGGGCGCAAAGTGCTGTGGAAGCAATGGCAAGAAGGGAGATGGTGGCCGGCTCGGGGACGACAGCGTAGAGGTTGCCCTGGGTGATGGCGTAAACGGTGCCGTTGGGACCGATGATGGTGGGTGTGTAGGGCTGGCCTGCGGCTCCGGCGATCTGGATGTGGGTGTAGGTGTTGTTGACGAGGTCCCAGCGGTAGAGTGCTCCGTCTTCGTTGTTGGCGTAGATGGCGTCGCCGTTGACGTCCACGACGGCGGTGTTGATGCACCATTCGTCGTTGTTGCCGGCGGGGCTGACGAGCGTCATGACTTCTTTCATGTCGGTGATGCCGGTGAGCGGGTCGGTCTGCGAGACGTTGGGATCGAGGATGGCGATTTTGTTGAGGCCGCCGGGGTAGGCGTAGCTGTTGTATTTGGAGAAAAGGAGATACGGCGAGTTGGCAGCGGAATGGTAGCCGGGGACGAGGCTGGCGGGGACGATGGCGGGTGTGGTGTCCCATCCGAAGCCGCCGATGAAATTCTTTGTCTGTAAGTCGGCGGTGAAGTGATTGAGAAGGCCGCGACTGTAGCCGTCGTTGTTGGTGCCGAAATAAACGTCGCCATCGGGGCCGATGGTGGGTGATGCGGTGGAGAGGCCGAGGACGCCGGGGAGGACGTTGGTGGAATGAAGCGCGGTGAGTGAGGTGCTGTCGAGCTGGACGAGTTTGCCGCTGTCGAAGTCGCCGCCGTTGTTGAATGCGACGTAAATTTTACTGCCATCGGTGGTGATTGCGGGAGCGGCGTTGAGCGATGGCTGCGAGTAGCCGGGGGCGACACTGCTCGCGAGCGCGAACGTTCCTACGCCACTGGCGGAAATGCGCGCGATGCCGCCGCCGTGGACGAGCGGTGTGTCGGCGAGTGCTTGGAAACCAAAGTAGATGTTGCCCGCAGAGTCGCTGGTGATTGGTGTGTTGATTTTGATGTTCGCATCGTAGAGCGCCTTGTTGGCGTTGTAGGCGGTGTGACCGACGGAGTTATCGAAGAACGCGAGACTTCCCGTGCCGGAGGGAACGGCATTGTCTGCGTTGCTGCGCCAGTTGATGATGCCGCCTGCGCCGGGGATATAAACGCGGTAGTCGGTGGGGGACGTTTTTGCGAGGACGGGGGAAAAGCTGGGCCGCCAGATGGAGGACGGCGCGATGTAGTCGGTGGCCTGCGACCAAAGCAGCGCGCCGTTAGTGCCGCTGCGGGCTTCGACGACGAAGTTGGTGTTGTTGTTTCCGGTGGTGACGGGGACGATGACGGTGTTGCCCTCGGTAATCGTGGGCGAGCCGTAGTGCGTAAAGTCGCCGGGGAAATAATCCACGGGCGTCTGCCACGAGATAATGCTGAGTGCTTCGCCCTGCACATTCGATTGCCCGGTGTGCTGCGGGTTTCCGCCATACACTTGCCAGTCGGCAAATGCAGTGATGGGTGAGACTGCTGCGATGAGAATGATGAGTTTCGTTTTCATAGGCGTGATTGTTTAGGAAGCGATGCTCACGGTGGCGGTCATGGTGTGGGTGGATTTTGGCAGGAGCGTGATGAGGTTTTCGGCGGCGTTGGTGGTTTCGATGCAGAGCATCGTCGGCCATTCGTCGTCGCCAAAGTCGGCCATGGCCTTTGCTTTTGCAATCCATGGATTCCAGACGACGGTGGTCGCGGAGCCGCTTTTTTCCACAACGATGCGGCGGGCGAGAGCGGTGTCATGCACGGTGCAGGTCGTGGTGGTGTCGAGATAAACGCGGTCGGTTTCGCCGTTGAAACGAATGGGTTCGCTGCCTTCGCGTTTGCGCTGATTGGCGTCCACCTTGTCGAGATACGAAGTGTTTTCGAGGCCGGTGAGGCCCGCGCTGCGGACATCGCCGACGGCGAGATAGGTGTGCAGTGCTTCCTCGAATGTGAACGGTGAATCGCAGCGGTTCTCGACTTCGAGCGCCATGTGAAGTTGCGCGCCGATGGTGATGCGGTGGCGGATGGTGAATTCATGCGGCCACTGCGAGAGCGTGGCAGCGTTCGAGGAAAGCCGGAGGACGAGAAGGATGTCGCCGCTGTCGCAGCGCACGAGAGATTCGAGATCCCATTCCATCGTGCGCGCGAATCCGTGGGCAGGAGACTCGGGGTGGCCGACGCGTGCACCGAACCACGGGAAGATAATCGGCACGCCACCGCGAATGGCTTTGCCCGGAGCGAGGTGTGTCTTTTCGCTGAGAAAGAGCACCGGCGCTGCGCCTGCGGGCTGGTAACGTGCGATGTGTGCGCCTTGCAAATACACCTCTGCGGTGGCCAGCGGTGTGGCGATGGAGATGCGGACGAGTCCGCCGGGTGTGTCGTGAAAAGTGACGCCGGGGATTTCGAAACATTGGAGGTCTGCTGCGTGTGTAGGCATTGCGCGAAGCTAGCCGCGATGAATTGCGGGCCAAGTTTGATTTGTGCGTAAGTCGTCTGCGCGAGTATTGGAGTTGCGATGCCCGATATTCCGCTGACAGAAAAACTCCTCGCCGACGCTGGCGGTTGGGCTGCGCTAAAAGAAGCGCGCGGAATGCTGGCGGCGGGTCGCGTGATCGAGGCGGGATATGCGCCGCCGAATTTATCGGGACGTGTTCGTGGCGCGGAGACGGAGTATCGCGCGGGCCTGCGGATTGGCTCGCGCACGGACATCGAGAACACTTGCACGTGCGCGGAGTCGCGCCGCTGGGGGCGCGTGTGTGCGCACTCGCTCGCTGTGGGTCTCGCGGTGTTGAAACCGCCGGTGGCGCGTATCGAGGAACCAAAGGCGGTGACTCCCGCAATGATCTCACTGTTTTCCACCAGCGAAGGGGAAGCGTGCGTGCTCCATGTGATCCTGCCTCCAAATTTCCGCGCAGCGTGGGAGAAAGGTGCGGTGATGGTGGTGGTCGAGGCTGCGCTTGGAGCAACAAGGAAACCGCTCGGTGCGCTGGATGCGTCGCGGAAATACCACTGCGACGAAGCGGATTTTCGGTTCGCGGAAAAATTCATGTCGCTGACCGCCGGAAAGCTCGCAGCAATGGCGACGCTCAAGCGCGAGGAGTTTGCAGCACTGCTCACAGTGCTCTCGGAACATCCGCGTGTAACATTTGGAAAAGCGCAACCCGTGAGCGTGAAAGGGCAGGGGATACCACTCACTCTTCACGCAGAGCGTTTGACCGATGGCTCTGTGCGGGTGCAGACGAAGGTAAGTGCCGACTTACTGCTATCGCCTACGTCGGCGTGGTCGTTGCAGGAAAATACTTTCACGCCCATCGCGCCGGGACTGCCAGCGCCGTATCTGCGACTGCTCGAAGGTCCGATGACCATTCCGGCGGATGCAGTGGATTCTTTCGTGCAACGCGAACTGCCGCTGCTGGCGCGGTTTTTCACCATCGAAGGAGACGTTTCCGCAAACGACGATCCGGTGGAAATTCCCGAGGTGAAATTCGCAGCAACTTTTGAGGGTTCGCTGAATTTTCTCACCGCTCGCATCGTGGCAATCTACGGCGAACGCCGTGTAACGCTTGATGCGACTGGCGCTGCGCTCGCCCGGTTTGCACGCAATCGTGTTGCGGAAAATGCCGCTTTGGATCGTCTGCGCGCTTTTGGTTTTTCCGGGCCGGATGGGAAAGGGGAACTCACTCTCAAAGGCGAGGCGCGCATTCTAGCGTTTTTTGCGACAGGGCTGCCGCGATTGGAGCGCGAGTGGCGCGTGACAGTCGGCGAACGCTTCGGTCATGTAACCCGCGATGTGGAACGCATCACACCGCGTGTGGAGATTCGCAACTCCGGCGAGCAGTGGTTCGATTTGTCCTTCGAACTAGCAAGTTCCAGCGGTGAGCGATTCTCCGGCGCGGACATCGCGCAACTGCTGCAAGCCGGGCAGAGTCACGTGCGCAAAGGCGGCAAAGTTGCAGTATTCGATTCGACGCTGCTCGATGAATTTCAACAACTGCTGCGCGACAGCGACCCGAAACAAATGCAGCCCGGCGTTTATCGAATGGATCGCCGGCAAGCCGGGGTGCTCGATGCTTTCGTGAATGAAAACGCCGTCGCTGTGAGCGGACAGGGGCAATGGCGCAAATGGGCCTCGGCCGTTCGCCAACTGGATCGGCTCACAGCAATTCCGCTCGGTGACTTGGATGGCGTCATGCGGCACTACCAAAAACAGGGCGTCTATTGGCTGCATTTCCTCGCGCAAAACGGCTTCGGCGGAATCCTCGCCGACGAAATGGGTCTCGGTAAAACGCTGCAAGCCCTCGCATTTCTCCGCACGCTCGCGGGCAAAGGGCCGAGTCTCGTCGTTTGTCCGTCGTCGCTCATGTTCAACTGGCGCGCCGAGGCCGCGAAATGGACGCCGGAACTGCGGGTTCTGTTGTTCGAAGGCACGGAGCGAGCGGCGGATTTCCATAAAATCGAGAAAAGCGATCTGGTAATTACAAGTTATCCGCTGCTCAGACGCGATGCGGACAACTATCGAGGGGTGGAATTTGTCGCGGTGATGCTCGACGAGGCCCAGCATATCAAAAATCCCGACAGCCAGAATGCCCAGAGCGCGGCGGCTTTGAAGGCGAGGCATCGTTTCGTCCTCACGGGGACGCCCGTGGAGAACTCCGTGCGCGACATTTGGTCATTGATGCACTTCTTGATGCCCGGATACCTCGGCAGCCGGAGCGACTTCAGGGATCGCTTTGAGCGAGCCATCCAAAACGACCCAAGCGGGGCGGAATCGGCGCGGCTGAGGCGTAGAATCCAGCCGTTCCTCTTACGGAGAACTAAAAAAACAGCCGCTACAGAACTGCCGGAAAAACTGGAACAAGTCGCTTATTGTGAACTAACAAAGACGCAACTAGAACTTTACGAAAAGCTGGCGCTTTCCACCCGAAAACAACTCTCGGAGCTGTCCGGCGAAAAGGATCGCGCGAAGAGCCGGATGCTCATGTTGACCGCACTTTTGAGGCTCCGTCAGGCGGCTTGCGATGCCCGATTGCTCGTCCCGGAAAGCCAGGATGCGTCCGGCAAACTCGATCTGCTCATGGAATTGCTCGCCGAGGCCATGGATGGAGGTCACCGGGTGCTTTTATTCAGCCAGTTCGTCTCCATGATGAAGCTCATCCGCGAGCGATTCGACGCCGACGGCATCGGCTATTGCTATTTGGACGGCCAAACCCGCGACCGCGCAGGCGAAGTCGGGCGTTTCCAGAGCGGAAATACGCCAGTTTTCCTCATCAGCCTAAAAGCAGGAGGCACCGGCCTAAACCTGACCGCCGCCGACATGGTAATCCATTTCGACCCATGGTGGAACCCGGCCGTCGAGGCCCAGGCCACGGACCGTGCGCACCGAATCGGCCAAAAGAAGGTCGTCACCAGCTACAAACTCATCGCGCGCGGAACCGTTGAGGAGAAAATCCTGACCCTGCAGGCCAAAAAACGCGCCGTCATCGAAGCCGCAGTCGAAAACGAGCAGCCAATGATGGACGGCCTCGCAATGGAGGACATCGCCGGGCTTCTTTCCTGAATTCCACCGCAGCAGGGTGGTCCCACGGACATCACCCAAAAAGCAGAGCCTGTTAAACGAACTCAAAACGCGCAACACACCACCAACTGAGAGCCCGCGAGTTTCCCCACAAGTTACTCACATCTACGCAAGTGCGACTCGCCAAATGGAATCACTACAACATCGCACAATATATGTCATATGTAATGCCTGGGCACTGTTGCACCCGTTGTATGGTTCTTACAAGAACAATTTTCAGCCTTCTAAATCATCGGGCGGTGCTTCCCTGCTTTGATCGAGATACCACGGCAGCGGGATTTCAGACTTGGGCGTTGGGCGATAGGATAGCGGGAGCTTGCGCGGAGGCGTGTATTTCTTGGCGAACGCCTTCTCAAAAGCGGCGTTTTCCTTGTCGGAGAAATACTGTTCAGTCATGCGGATCACATCGTCCATGCTCCAAGTGTGATTGCAGATTCCAGCGGCCCGCGCGGGCGTTGTGCCAATCGTCATGTGCTTCCGGCAGAAATTGTGATGAAAAAAGCTGATTGCGAGCATGTGGCAGTGATTCGCCATTTTCTTTGAGTGCGCGTTTGTCAGGCGCGCGTAGCGGCGGTTTTGCATCCGCAGATGAAGGTTGGATGCCTCGACGTAGCTCGTATTGATGTGCTCCGGCATGGGATCGCCAGACACGGGCATCTTGCTTATCCCCTTCACGGTTTCGCCGTCATCGCTGTAGATTTTCACGAGTTGGGCGAAGTGGGCGCGCGGCATGTGAAGCGACACGGGCCAGCGATACGAGGCAAGGCCGTCACTCGTTATCTGGCACGTCTCCGGCACCCGCGCCGACAAATCAGCAATAAAGGCGTTTGCGGAGGCCGTGGAGCGGTCTCCTACGTGCCAAGTGATACGCAGCTTTGTCCGCTCGCACAACGCCACCCAGCACCAAGTATCCCCAGGATGATCCCCTTTCGCCCTGCGCTTGGGGCCTTTTCACGGCAGCCCACAAAACAAAAGAGTTCATCCATCTGCAAGAAATCCACCGGCAGGCCGCGAAGGTGCTTGTCCTGATACGCATTGCACGCCTCCCCGCAGTCCTCGATTGTCCGCAGCACAGTCGTAGTGCTCGATCCCGTAATGCGCGACGTGGCGCGGATGATCATTCCCTCAGTGAGACAGCGCAGGATCGTTGCGCGCTTGCTGGTTGTGTCGTGGTTCATATTTCCGATATACGGAAAAGAACCCATGCCGTCAATGTATTTTTCGTATATCGAAAATTAAGCCGCTGCCGCTTTTAGCAGCGTCTCCCGTATCCACAGGCCGCTGGTTTTCCCACTGTCCTTTGCCTTGTTCTTAATCACCCTGAACTCTGCTTTATTCAGCCTCACGGGCCAGATGATTTTTCGCGGATCGGCTGATTGCGGGCGTCCCAATTTTGGCTTGGAGTTTGATTTCATGGGCGAAAACATTGCATTCCCGTATATCAAAATGCAACCGAAAAGTTGCAGCGCGGCTCAATTACCCTTTTTCGGTGCCTGCCGTTCATCGAGCAACCGCGCGATCCTCTGCGCGGCAGAAACCCCTTGTTCCGCCTGCGATCCACGGCGGTTCCTTTTCGGTCTTTGCTTCTCAGTCTTTCTCACGCCGAGAAACTAGCGGCTTTCGCCAGCCTCGACAACTGCCAATTTTCAACTTTGATTGCAGCCATGAAGATTCTCACCGATCAAATAGCACGCATTCGCGGCATGGTCTCAACGAGCAAGCCTTTTTCGGATATTGAACCACTATTCGACACCCTCACGGATCACGCGCAGGCGATGGAGAGTGAGCTGGGCTCGCTTAAGGCGGCGCAGAATGATGCGGCGCTTGAGAAGCGCGCGAAAGATGCGGAGATGCAACAGCAGTCTGCGCAAGCGGCGCTTGACGAAGCAATGAAGGAAATTAAACGCCTTAGAGAAGAAGCGGGGGAAAAGGAGTGGCATGAACAAGAGCACCAAAAGACACAGCGGGAGATATTGAAAGCCATCGCTCAGGCGGGGCGTTTGAATGAAGCCCAAATTGCCAAGCTTTTCGCAATAAGCGCCCAAATTACCACTTACCACAGGGAGAGGCTCTACGAGGCTCAATTTATCACTTTCGCCAGAGACAGGATATATGCCGATCCAAATCATCCCCAAGAGTATGAATTGTCTCCAGCGGGCAGATCGGAATTGGCTCGTCTTGGGCTTTTGAAATGAGTCGCCGCGTAGAGCCGCCGCCTTTCTCTTTTTCAGAAAGTTGAGAAACGGAATTTTCATAATTCTAAGTTACAAGCTCGGATTCCATCGCGCCTCGCATTGATCGGCCAGATTGCGCAATAATGCCGCTACCTGCTCCGGCGTTGCAGCCCAAGGCCATTCAACAATGCAGTTTCGCACCTTTCCATCTTCGTTGCGAAACTCCAAACACCTAAACTCCGTTTGTCCCATGTCGTGATGAAAGATTCGCCACTGATAGAACCTGAGATCGCTTCTTACGTCCGCAAGCTCGTCAACGAATTTGCTCTCATCGAATCCCTTTGGCTGTTCGGCAGCCGCGCCAACAAACGCGCTCGCCATGACTCTGACTGGGATTTCTTGGCATTCGCCAACCCCAATGTCATTTTCTCCTTGCGCAGCAACCCTGCACTGCGGCGCGACGACGTTGATCTGTTTGTCGTCATTGATGGGAATCGCTTTGAAAGCCCGTGGCGGCGATTCACAGGAAAGCCCGGATACCTCGGCGGAACCCTGCTCGAACTGTGCTGGAACATTCTCGACACTAGCAACGCCACCTATCGGCGTTACGACAGAAACACCGGGCTTCCTGAAACATTCAGCGCCACCATGCTCTTCCAGCGCAAGTGATCTTTTGGTATCCAAAGTGAACCCGGCAGCCGCCGGAGCGGTCGGGCTTTGTGCCATCTGCTCGCCGGATTCTGCGGAATTACAGAATTACCATAAACAGTGTGCAACAGTGCCAATGCCTGGGTGTCGGTGCCGCTTGGTTATAGAAATTCAGTATACCCTCTCTTATCTCTTAGGGAAACGCTGAATAAAGCGGCGATCGTCTGAAAGTTTTCTGGGCGGCTGTTTTTTGTCTAACGAGTGGGAGTGGTATGTGGATTTTTGGACGCGAGAGGTGCGCGACAGGGCAATT
>CAIYUV010000193.1 GCA_903929475.1 uncultured Spartobacteria bacterium | reverse complement strand
TGGACCTCGAACTCTTCCTGGGCGGCCTCGGCGCACTGCTCATCCTCCGCTGGTTGATGTAACGATTCGACCAAAGTCGCGCGTCGTTTCACACGACATTCGACATTCGTCGTCCGTCATTTCATCCTCCGTCGCATGGCCACCTACCTTTACGAAACACTAACCACACCCCCGCGTCAGTTCGAGCTTCAGCAGAGCATGAAGGACTCACCGCTCACCAAGCATCCCGAGACCGGCGAGCCCATCCGACGCATCATCACCGGCGGCCTCGGCGTCATGGCGAAAGGAAACGCCCCGCGCTACTCGGACATGCAGCCCAAAAAGAGCGGCGGCTCCTGCGGCAGCGGTTGCGGCTGCCACTAGCACTTCGTTTTCGGCAAGTTGCATTTGCCGTTTGCGCTCCACGGTCCGGCGCGCTTTCATCCGCGCGCTTTGGAAAATTCACCTGCTAAATCTCAGCGCACCACGCTCGGCCTCGTCTTTCTCACGCTGTTCATAGACATGATCGGCTTTGGGATCGTGATACCGGTGCTGCCACTCTATGCGGAAGGCTCTCTATTTGGCGCAACGGGTCATCAGCTTGCATGGATTGTAGGCATCTACTCACTGCTACAAGTCGTGTGTGCACCAATTATCGGGAAAATCAGCGACCGCGTCGGACGCAGGCCCGTCCTCATTATGAGCATTCTCGGCACTGCGGTAGGCTTTTCTGTGCTTGGCGCGGCAACAACCGTCAAGATGCTGCTCATTGGACGTATCATCGACGGTGTAAGCGGCGGCAACATTTCGACCGCCATGGCCTGCATCGCCGATGTAACCACAAAAGAAAACCGCTCTCGCAACATGGGTCTCGTTGGCGCAGCGTTTGGACTCGGCTTCATGTTAGGCCCAGCGTTAGGCGGCAGGCTTAGCACACAGATACAAGATGCACACGGATTATTCAGCTTTCTAAATCCGTTGTATCATTCGCTGAATCCCTTTCTCACAGTGCATACACCGTTCTATTTCGCTGCTGCACTCGCACTGCTCAATGCATTACTCGTCTGGCGTCACCTGCCCGAGACGTTGACACCCGAAGTGCGTGCAAGAGCACGCGAAAAGGCGAGTCTGAGCGAAGTTTTTGGTGGCGGACGAACTCCGACGATTGTGATTGTTCTGCTGAGCCAAATCTCGGGCATCACCGGGTTTTCGGTGATGACCGCGCTCTTCGCCATATTCTGCAAGCATCGATACGGCTACGATGCCGGACAAGTCGGTTACGTGCTCACATACGTCGGTTTTCTAGGAGTGCTCATGCAAGGTGGTGTAGTTCGACGACTGCTCGTGCGGCCCATCGAAAAACCGCTCGCCATCATCGGCACGGCAGTGCTCGCCGCCAGTCTGGGAGCACTTGCTTTTCTTCCAGTAGGTAGTGGGCTCGGACTTCTTCTGCTCGTGTGCACCGGCATTTCCGTGGGCAATAGCCTTTCCACTCCCACACTCAACGGCCTAGCTTCCCGCGCCGTGGACGCGCACGCACAGGGTCGCCTGATGGGACTCATGCAGAGCGCAGGAGGGCTCGCTCGGTTTTTAGGGCCTATGCTCGCATTCAAGCTCATCGAATTCGATGGCACGAACGCCTACGGCTACTGGGCTTTCATCGCTTCTGCCGGACTGCTCGCGCTCGATTGCCTGCTGCTTTGCGCACTGCGCGTTCCTGCACCACCCGTAGAGGAGGCTGCATAAAATGAGACTCAACCGCTTTCTCGCATCCGCCGGACTTGGCTCACGCCGCAGCGTCGAGCAACTCATCCTCGCGGGCAACGTGCGCATCAATGGTCGCATCGTGACCGACCTCGCCACGCAAGTCCTGCCGACCGACGCGGTGAAAGTCGGCAGCCGCCTGCTGCACAGCGAGCGCCCGCTTTACGCCGTCCTTCACAAACCCGCAGGCTACATCTGCTCGGCGGAAGACGAACTCGGACGGAATACTATTTTCGATCTCCTGCCGCCGAACTGGCCACGCACCCACCACGTCGGTCGGCTCGACAAGGAAAGCGAGGGGCTGATCATCGTAACGAACGACGGCGACCTCACAAATTTTCTCACGCATCCGCGACACGAGGTGGAAAAGGAATACGAGGTGGTGATTGATCGCACATTCGACATCGCCGATGCCGCGAAAATGCTGCGCGGTTTCCAC
>CAIYUV010000192.1 GCA_903929475.1 uncultured Spartobacteria bacterium | reverse complement strand
TGTCCCATGTCCCGTGGCAAACGCGCGCCTTAGACGAGTGCGAACGTCTGCGCTCCGGGTGCTCCGGCGGATACGCGTTTCACCTTCGCGTCGTTCGTCGAGAGATGCGTGAGCGCGTGAAAAACGGACTCCGCATCCTCGTCGGTGCTTGCGGCGATTTGGGCGGCGCTCTGCGGCTGCGCGGTGAGAGCAGCGCGAGTGTTGAGCAGCGTTTTCAGCACGCTTGCGGCGGCCTTCTTGCCAGCCTCGACGCCCGGTTGATGGTAGGCGTTGATGTTCACCAGCGAGGCGTAGAAACCAACGGCACGTTCGTAGAGCGCGATGAGCGCACCCACGGTATTCGCGTTCACTTCGGGGATGCTCACAGTGATGTTCCCGCGCCCGCCCTCGAAAAGCGCCGTGCGTGTGCCGCGCAGGAAGCCTTGCAGATAATCGCCGCATTTCACGCCGGGCTCCACTTCCATGCTCGCAGTGTCGCGCGCCTTGCGCACTTCGATGAGCGTGGCGAAGAAATTGTTCACGCCGTCGCGGAGTTGCTGCACGTAGGCGTGCTGGTCGGTCGAGCCCTTGTTGCCGTAAACGGCAATGCCCTGCTCGGCGACTTTACCATCGAGATCGTGCTTTTTGCCGAGGCTCTCCATCACGAGTTGCTGGAGGTATTTCGAGAAAAGACAAAGCCGGTCCTTGTATGGCAACACGACCATGTCCTTCGCGCCCTTCCCTCCACCTGCGAAGTGCCACATCAGCGCGAGCAGCATCGCGGGGTTTTTCCGAGTCTCGCCGACGCGCGTCCACACATCCATCGCCGCAGCGCCTTGCAGGATTCCGCCGACATTCACGCCTTGCAGCGCGAGGGGGACGAGACCCACGGCGCTCATCACGCTCGTGCGACCGCCGACCCAGTCCCACATCGGAAAACGCGCGAGCCACTTCGCTGCGGATGCATATTGATCGAGCTGCGAGCCGACGCCCGTCACGGCGACAGCGTGCGTGTTGAAAGCGATGCCAGCGCGCTTGTAGGCAGCCTCGGCCTCCAGCATTCCGTTGCGCGTTTCCGGCGTGCTGCCGCTTTTCGAAATGACCACGACCAGCGTGTGCTCGAAGCGTGGCGTGAGAGTTTCGAGCACGCGATCCATTCCCTGCGGGTCGGTGTTGTCGAAGAAATGCAGCCGCATTTTATCCGCGCTGGTGCCGAGCGCGTCCGCCACGAATTGCGGCCCGAGCGCCGAGCCGCCGATGCCGATCACGAGCACGTCGGTAAATTTGCCGCTCTTGTGCGCGTCGAGCGCGAACTGCCGGATGGACGCGTAGCAATTCCCGATTTCGGCGCGCAACTCCGGCGTCGGCGCCAGCTCCGCACAGCGCAGCCAGTAGTGCCCGACCATCCGTTTTTCGTCCGGGTTCGCAATCGCCCCGCGCTCCAACTCGCCCATCGCGGCGAACGCCTTTTGCGCCGCCGGCTCCATGCCCGCGAGCCACTCGTCGGTGAAACTCATGCGGCTGATGTCCAGTGACACGCCGAGTTCATCATTGGCCACGTAGTATTTTTGAAAGCGATCCCAGAGCGTTGACATAAGGCGCGGAGTGAAGCTGGCAGGCGGCACGCTGGCAAGCCGCAGGGCAGGGGACTACGTGAGATTCGCCGAATGGTAGAGCTTCGCGTAATGCCCGCCGCGCTCGACGAGTTCCGGCCCGCGCCCTTGTTCGAGCACCGTGCCTTCGCCGAGCACTACGATGCTTTCCACGCGATGCACCGTGGCGATGCGATGCGTGATGATGAGCGTGGTGCGCCCGCGCATCAGTTCTTCGAGCGTGGTCATGATCGCCGCCTCGGTCGTCGGATCGAGTGCGCTGGTCGGCTCGTCCAAGATGAGCACCGGCGCGTTTTTCAAAAATGCCCGCGCAATCCCGATGCGCTGCCGCTGCCCCACGCTGAGATGCCCACCGCGTTCGCCCACCTGCGCCGCGTAGCCGCCCGGCATCGCCATGATGAACTCATGCGCCTGCGCCCGCTTCGCCGCCTCGATGATTTCCTCCTCGGTCGCATCGGGCCGTCCGTAGGCGATGTTCTCCCTCACCGTCGTGGAAAAGAGCAGTGTGTCTTGCAGGACGATGCTGATTTGTGCGCGCAGCGATTTCTTCGTCACGTCGCGGAGGTCGTGTCCGTCAATCAATACGCGCCCCGCACTCGGATCGTAAAAGCGCGGCACCAGCGAAAGCAGCGTGCTCTTTCCCGCGCCCGTGCCGCCGACAAACGCCACCGTCTGCCCCGGCGAAATGTGCAGATTCACATCCCGCATGATCAGGCGCTCCGGGTCGTAGCCGAACGCCACGTGCTCGAACACTAGATCGCCCTTCGCCACTGGCAGCACCGTCGCCGTCGGCGAATCCGGCACGTCGTCCGCACGGTCCAGCACCTCGAAGCACCGCTGCGCGCCCGCCGCCGCGCTTTGCAACGCCGACGCCACTTGCGTGAGCGCTTCGAGCGGCTGGTAGAGCATCAGCAGCAGCGTCGAGAGATACCAGATTTGCCCCACCGTCAGCGTCCCCTCCATCACGTGCCGCGCGCCGATGTAAAAGATCATCGCCGAGCTTGCCGCGATGAGCGTGCCCACGAGCAGCGCACTTTTCATCGAGGTCGCGTTCAGCATCATGCTCGCCTCCAGACTCTGGTTTGCGCTCGTGCGGAACTGCGCCACCTCGTGCTCCTCGCGGCCAAACGCCTGCACCATCTTCACCGAGCTGAGCCCCTCCTGCGCCACCGTCAGCACCGCGCTCTCCTTCTCCGCGATCACCGTGCTCTCGTTGCGGATGCGCTGCGCGAAAATGCGGATCGCCAACACCATGAACGGCACCACCACCAGCGACAGCAGCGCAATCTGCCAGTCAAAAATCCACATCGTCGCAAACGTCCCCACGAGCGCGATGGTGCTTTGGAAAATGAAGAACCACTTGCTGTAAATCGCCTGAATACTCTGCGAATCGTATGCCACGCGGAACGAACTGTCCGCACTCCGCCGCTGGTCGTGAAATTTCAGCGGCAGCGAATGCAGCCCTGCGTATAGCTCCGTGCGCAGCCGCAGCAGCGCGTGCAGCCCAACACGCAGCGTCAGCACATTCACAAAATAGCCGATGCCCCCCGCGAGCAAATGCAGCACCACCATCATCGCGCACACCCCGCCGAGAATCGCAGGCGCGCTCCACGCCCCGAGGTCGTATCCCCAGACCGACAGCCCGTGCGGAGAGTGCGCCGAGTGCGCCGAGGCAGGCAGCAGTTTATCCACGATGAACGCCAGCGGCCACGGACGCAGCAGATTGAAAGCACTCGCCAAAAGCGTCAGCAGCATCGCCCCAAACGTCGGCCCGACATGCGGACGGAAATAAGCAAGCGCTCGGCGGTGAATGGACATCGATCCCCTCAATAGCCGCACCACCGTCGAATTGGCAACGCTCCGTGTCATGTGCCCGCCGCTGCCCGCCTGCGACTAGATGCTAGTTCCCAACATCGTGCATCCAGTCCCCAGTCACAGCGCGAAGCGCAGCAAACGCGCCTTGCCCTCTACGCGCCTACTTCTTCTTCGCGCTGCCTTGCGGCAAAACCACAAAGGCCACCCGCCTTGCGACGGATGGCCTTTGGTGAAAGGGCGTCTCTCCCGGCTTACGGGAAGACCACTTTGTAGATGCCGCTGCTGCCGTCGGCGAAGGTCGCTTTGTAGAGCAGGTCGCCGGTGCTTTGGATGAAGCTCCGGGTCTGGCCGCTCACTCCTGCTGCTATGGGCAGGAAGCTCAGCTTGGTGATCACCTTGCCGGTCTGCTTCATCCATGTCCC
>CAIYUV010000191.1 GCA_903929475.1 uncultured Spartobacteria bacterium | reverse complement strand
GTCGCGCACCTCTCGCGTCCAAAAATCCACATACCACTCCCACTCGTTAGACAAAAAACAGCCGCCCAGAAAACTTTCAGACGATCGCCGCTTTATTCAGCGTTTCCCTAACCAAACAAAACAAACCATTAACACCTAACTAACATGGCTCAGAACATCACACCCGAACAATATGACCCCCTCGTCCAACGCCTCGAAGACGCCTCCGATGGCGCGCATGATTACGGCGCTGCGATTGGCCTTTTGCAGAACACGGAGGCGGCGCTCCGCGCGGTGCTGGTCGCCCTGGTCGGCTCGCCGGAGGGGCCGGGCGGCGTGCCGCCTGCGGTGCCGGGCTTGAGGGCGGATTGGAATACGGCCAAGGCGGCGAAGACGGCGGCGACCGGGGCGTTTGCCTCGGCCAAGAGCAACGGACGCGCGCTCGCCTCGGCGTGTGTGAATGTGCTCAAGCCGCGCCTGGGCAATTCGTGGACGAATGCGTGGATGAACGCGGGTTTCCCCTCCGGCTCCATCGCCATCCCGGCCAACCCGATGACGCTGCTCCAGCAAATGCGCGCCTATTTCGAGACGAACCCGACGCACGAAAAGACGGACGTGGGGGCGGGCGTGGATGTGACGGCAGCGGCGTGCGAAACGGCGGCGGAGGCCATTTCCACCGCAAGCAATGCGAGCAACAACAGCAACGTCGCATCCGGCGAGGCCAAAAGCGCCTACGAAGCCGGCCTCGCCGCCGCGCGCGCCCGCCTCTCCGGCCTGCGCAACGAACTCACCCAACTCCTCTCCCCCGATGACGACCGCTGGTATGCGTTCGGATTTGAAAAACCCGGCAACCCCCAGCGGCCCGAGGACCCCGAAAACCTCACCGGCGTCCCCGGCACGGGCGGGATGCTGTTTGTGGATTTCGACGACGCGCGCCGCGCCACAAACTACCACGGCAAAGTATTCGACGCCGCCAGCAACACGCTCTTAGCCGAGCGCACCACGCACGACAGCGAAATCACCTTCCAGGATCTGCCCCTCAACACGCCCCTGCGCATCGAAATCACCGCCTCGAACATCACCGGAACCAGCCACCCCGCCACCCTGCTCATCACACTCACGTAGGAAGCCAAAAAAAGTGGCATATCGTGGCAACACGCCAACGCCGCCCCAATACGCCAAGATGAAAACGCAAAACCATTCCGCTCGACAGAAAACTCCCGCTCCACTTCGCTCGGCATTCACAGAAACCCAAACACAATATGCCAACTCCATATGCCAACAACCCCCTCCTCGTTTGCGGCATAGAAGGATGTTAGGCGTCGCTCGCGCATCCTGTAATTGAGATGATTGTGTCCACCCACCAAATCAACGAACACGGCAAGGAGCTAGTGCAGTCGGCCTTCGTTCTCAGCAGCATCGAGTTCGCAACCGGCACGGACGCAGACACAGACTTCGTCGTGTTCTCCAGACGCTACCAGCGGCCACTAACCGTCAAAGTCACCGCCAACAAAAAGCCCAAGCCAGCCGGAGGCGTTGGCCGGCCACACCTCGATTGGTGGGTGCCGGACGATTCCGCAACCGACGTTTTTGCTCTGGTTGATTTGCAGTCACGCCGCATTTGGCTCGTCGAGGCATCAGAGGTTGCCGCCGTGGCGCAGCAACATCCCGAAGGACGGTTTCACGTCTGTATGGCGACCGACCCACAAGTGCAACCGCGACGCGACGGCAAGCGCATTTACGATTACGAGTTCGAGGACTACCTATTCCAGAACTCCGCGCGAAAGCTCTTCTGCCAATGACCGCAACGCCTAACCATGCGCTGCAGCGCCGTGAACGAGCCAAGGCCTAACCATGCGCTGCCTCTAACGGCTACGGCTGTCACGGCCCGTGCTTCCGCCGCCGCCTTTCCACCCACCATGCACGGGCCGCGCCAGCCTCCGCCGTCGCTGAGCTTGGGGTCGTTAGGCGACTCCGCGCGTTTACCGTGACGATTGACATAACAGATGTATCCGATTCGCGCTTCGCAACTGGTATCGCAGCTTTCCTTGAGGGCTGGAGCATCACATACCACGGTTTGCACATCTGCGTTCACGAGGGTGTGTTACTTGTCTCCGCGCAGAGCGAGTGGCGTGCTTCCAATCTCACAGAGACGCTCGCCCGTGCTCAGTTTGCCTCCATGCACGTTCGCTTCCGAGAGTTGTGCGAGCACAGCGCAGAGTTCGCTCGTTCTATCCGCTCCTATCTTTGCCGATTCGTGCTTATTGACGACTACGGCATGGGTGCAGTTGCTTTCTGCCACCTCGACGAGAACAGGCTCATTCCCGAACCAGGATTTCATTTCGCGCCCACTCCCAATGCGACCGGAAACGCTAACCCCTATGAAAGGTGTCAAGGTGGAACGTGGGAAAAGTTAGAATTGGATTGGGATCTTTGAGTGTTACATACGGGGATGCGGTGGGACTTTGGGGCTTTTGGGAATAGTGGTCAGTGGAATAGGGGTCATCTTGGCAAAGGGGCCGGGTGTTTGTGCTCATGGCGTGGAGTCTCGTGGTGTGTAGGTGCGTTTGGTGCGGAGGCGGAACCAGTTGTTCATCGTCTTGCGCAGTTTGTCGCGGAAGCTGAGGAGTTGTTCGTGGCGGGGCGCGCCTTTTTTGATGGCGGCGAGGATGCCGGCGACGGTGAAGTCGTCGGTGTCGAAAGTCATGTAGCTTGTGCCGATGGAGGCTTCGTGGTGGGCGTCGCTGGCGGCGATCATCGGGAGCGAACGGCGCTGGGCGTAGGCGAGGGCATGGGCGTTGTATTTTGGGAAGGAGATGGCGGCGTTGAAGACTTCGAGGGCGTCCACGGTGAGGGCATCGAGGATTTCTTCGCGGATGCCGGCGCGGAATTTATCGAAAGGATGCGCGGGGATGGCGAGTCCGCCTGCGGCTTGCACGGCGCGCGCGACCTCGGCGGCCGGTGCGCCTTTCATCTGCGGCAGTGTGGCGCCGATGCAGAGCAGGTGGCCTTCCGCCGTGGAGACTTCGACGCCGGGGATGACGAGGAAGCCGTCCACCGGCTGGCCGTCGCGCCGGGCGAGGCCGTGGTCCACCATGTAGTGATAGGCGTCGCAGGTATTGTGGTCGGTGATTGCGAAACCGTGCAGGCCGCGCCGCTTTGCCGATGCCACGAGTTCTTCCGGGCTGCTCACGCCGTCGCCGGAAAACCACGAGTGGCAGTGGAGGTCGAGACGGTAAGGCATGGCGGGGAGGATGCACGAGTGCGGGCGGTGGATGCAAGATGACGGATCACGAAAGAAGTAGCCGTCTCGCCTCTTGCATAGCGCGTGAGGCATCCTGCATTCTGCGCGGATGAATGTTGGTTTCAAAGAATGGACACTCGTCTGCGACGCGCTCGGGCGCGGGGAGCAGAGCATCATCATCCGCAAAGGTGGAATCGCGGAGGGCCGCGCCGGGTTTCGTTTTCAACACGAGGAGTTTCTTCTTTTCCCGACGCTCTTTCACGAGCAGGTGGCGAAATTAAAACTGCCCGCAGATACTGCGCTGCCCGCGATGAGGGCGGACGGTCAGCACGAAATCAGGTATCGCGCCCGCGTGGAATGGACGCGGGATGTGAGCGACCTCGCCGTGGTGCAGCGGCTGGCTCCGTTTCATTGCTGGCAGGATGCGGAGATCGAAAAACGTTTCCGCTACGAAGAGGAAAAGGGAAAGCCGGGCGTGAGCGTGGCTTTCGTGCGGGTCGAGAAGCTGAGCGCGCCGTCTATTTTCCCAGATTCTCCGAAATACGGCGGGTGCCGCTCGTGGATTCAGCTCCCGGAACTACCAGATGAGATTCAAGCGGTGCCGGTGATTGATGAGGCAGCGCATCGAGCGCTTGAGAGAGAAGTGCTGTCAAACTTGAGTTGAAGAGTGCAATCAACGGGGGATGGGGTTCGTAGATATTGCTAGTGTGCCGGGGGTTATCAGCGGGCTGCTGAACGCCCTAACGCTACATCAGTGAATGAAAAGGAAGGGCATTCCATGGGCCGTGGTGCGCGCATCCGTCTTGCATCTGCCGGCAAATAGTGGAGGCGGACATGGATTGGCACCGATGCTGCTTAATTCGGTTCCGTCTCCACGAATTACTCGTGGGGACAATTAAACCAAACAAACCGAAAATAAAACCATGCTACAGAAACTAAACACCAAACGCGGGGGCTTCACCCTCGTGGAAATCATGATCGTCGTCGCAATCATCGCATTGCTGGCAGCGATTGCAGTCCCAAACTTCCTGCGCAGCCGCAAACGCTCGCAGGC
>CAIYUV010000190.1 GCA_903929475.1 uncultured Spartobacteria bacterium | reverse complement strand
TTCGTGCCGCTTACGTTTTTGTTTCATATTTTGGTGGTTCTTTGTGTTGTGTTTGAACACGCCTTCCACCGCCATTTTATAGCTTAGCCCCTGGCCCGAATTTCGGGGTCCACCTCAATTGCTTGCGGCGTTTGGGACGTTGCCTCCGCCATTCGGGACGTTGCTTCCGCCGTCCAAGCACTTGCTTCCGCCGTTCGGGACGTTGCCTCCGCCGTTGGGGACGTTGCCTCCGCCGTCCGAGACGTTGCTTCCGCCGTCCGGGACATTGCCTCCGCCGTTCGGGACGTTGCTTCCGCCGTCCGGGACGTTGCTTCCGCCGTCCAAGCACTTGCTTCCGGCTCGCAAGCAAGGCCCCGCGCCGTCCGGGGAAGGGCTTCCAAGAGCCGCCACGGCTGCGCCAACAGAGAAGAACCCGATTTTCCCAGAGAATCCCCCTCCTGGCGGGGTAGGCTACTTGGGTGCGCTGGGTAGGCTACAGATTGCCCCATGTCGGGTGAACGCCAACGGCGTTCCATCAATCAGCCCAGCGGTTGGCGCGACAACGGAGCGCCTACCCTGGGTATGGTGAAAAAACGGGACAAAACCCTGAAGGGGTTTCATCCCTCCGCACGACGAGGATGATGGCTGCAACCCCTTCAGGGTTGTTGGCATTTTGAACCGATGACCCAGGGTAGCTCGTTCCTCGCAACCGCTGGGCTGAATGCTTTGAACGCCGTTGGCGTTCCCGGCGGAGGGTGTCGGGCAGCGGGAAGTGGCAGTGTCGCGAGGGCGGGGCGGCGAGTGGCGAGTCCGCCCGATGGGTGGGCGTCTTCTGTGTTAGCGCTGCGGTGACTGGTGAATGGTGAATAGTGACCGGTAGCCATCGCGCTTGCGAACCAGTCACCAGTTACCATTCACCAGTCACAGCCCCGCAAGCACACTGGCGCTGCAAACGTCGGGACGACACGCCTCTCGCCTCCCGCCTCCCGCCACCCGCCTACTTCCCCATCAGATGCTCGAGCACGAGTTGGTCGAGGGCTTGGTAGTCGAGCTTGCTGATGAGTTCCTGGGCGCGCGTTTCGTCGAAGGTGCGCGCTTTTTCCACGAGGCGGAGGAAGGTGCGGCGGCTGTTGTCGAGGGCGGCGCTCCATTGCCCGGGGGCGGTGGTGCGGAAGGGGTGGACGTCGAAGCAGACGTATTCGCCTTTCGCGCCGTAGTTCCAGCGCTCGAGGGTGCGGACTTGGTCGAAGGCGCTGCGGAGGGAGACGCTGCCGAAGGGTTTGTCCTGATCGTATTTGAGGCCGTTCTGGTCGTTGAGGTGGAGGGACCAGAGCTTGCCGAAGCGCAGGGCGAATTCCATTTCGTCGCTCGGGTCGAGCCCGGCGAGGATGCAGTGGGCGGTTTCAATGAGCGCACCGGTGCGGGCGGGATCGCGAGTGAGGGTGGCGATGGCGAGGACGTGGCCGATGGTGGGGACGTAGGCGTGGTCCATCGGCTCGTTGGGCTTGGGCTCGATGGCGAGGCGGATTTTCGGATCGTGAGCGAGCATGGCGTCGAACGCCTCAATGAGCCAGTCGAACGCCTGCCCGGCGCGTTTGGCTTCGCGAAGGTAGGTGCCTTCGCGCGCGAGCCATAGGACGAGGATGTCGGTGCCGAGTTCGCGGGCGATGTCTATGGACTGCAAGCTGCGGTCAATGGCGTAGCGGCGGTCGGCGGGGTTGTTGGAGGTGTAGGCGCCGTCCACGGTGCGCGGGGAAAACCACAGGCGCGGCGCGACCATCTCGGCGACGATGCCCTCGCCATCGAGCCGCTTTTTCAACTCGCGAGCCTCGGCCAGCACCTGCGCGTGGGTCTTCGTATCAATGTCGGGCACGGCGTCGTCGTCGTGAAACATCATGGCGTCGAAGCCGAGTTTCTTTAGCTCGCGGAGTTTCCAGTCGAAGGTCTGCGCTGGGCGAGTCTCGGGGCCGTAGGGATCGCGGCCCTCGCTCCAGTTCCAAGGGCCTGCGCAAAAGCGGTAGGTGTGTGACATAGTCCGTGCGGCATACGCGAGGCGCGGGCACGGTGGCAAGCGGGCGGTGTTCTAATTTGGAAGGCGGGAAGGCGGGAAAATGATTCTGCCTCTCACTCTACGGCTTTCTAAAACGCGGCGCGTGGAGTGAGAGACAGTGGCGGAGGCAGTAGCACACCGCTCGCGCGAACTAATCACCAATCACGATTCACCAATCACCATCTCCCGCCTTCCTGCCTTCCAAATTTCAATTCCGGCAAGACATCGCTTTTCACATCAAGCAACCACCGGCAAGCGTGCGCCGTTGACGCCCCGCGTTTGCCCACGTAAATCCGCGCCTCTCATGCGCACGCTCGTCTTTCTCGCAGCACTCTCATCGTTCGCTTTCGCCGACACGGCGAAAACGGAGCCCGGCCTCGCAGTCACCTACACCGCCGTCGGGAAAAGCGACACGACCACTTCGCGACTCGCCGCGCTCTACGTGCCGAAGGGCGCGCCCGCGACGCCGTTCGTGCCCGCCGGGCCGTTCAAGGCGGTGTTCACGGGCGACATTGATTCGCCGCTGCGCGCGGATGTGACGTTCTTCGTGAAGGCGCGCGGGCAGGTGAAAGTGAGCATCAACGGCGCGGCTGCGCTCGACGACAAGACGACGGAGAAAAGCGTGCAGCTCAGCAAAGGCGCGAATCGCGTGGTGGTGGAATTTACCAGCGACGGCACGCAGGACGCGCAATTGCAACTCGACTGGGCGAGCAAGGAATTCCCCCGCGAGCCAGTCCCGCCGACCGCATGGACGCACGTCCCATCGCCCGGTGAAGGCAAGCTGCGCGAAGGCCGGATGCTATTCGCCACACGCCACTGCACCGCCTGCCACGACGCAGGCAATGCCGTGCCAAAGGACGGAACCGGAATGCCCGAACTGCTCTCCACCGCCCCCGACCTCGTGGATGCAAGAGCGCGTCTCCGCCCCGGATGGGTCGCCGCGTGGGTGCAGAATCCCCGCGTCCTCCGCCACAACGCCACGATGCCCGCGCTCGGCGTGACTAAAGAGCAGGCTGCGGACATCGCGTCCTATCTCGCAACGCTCGGCACACCTGCGATTGAGGCTGCGATCCAGGACAGCCCAGAAGTCATAGGCGCAGGAGGCGGACTATTTGCAAATCTCGGCTGCGTGGCCTGCCATACCACGCCCAATTTTGAAGGGAAAGACGACCACGCGCGCACACCGCTCAACTACGTCGCGGCGAAGTTTACGCGCGCCGCGCTCACCGAGTTTTTGAAAATGCCTTCGATGCACAACCCGTGGACGCGGATGCCAAACTTCCGCCTCACCGACACCGAGACCGGGCAACTCAGCGCGTTTCTCCTCAGCAATGCGAAAGCCGAGTTGCCCGCCGTGAGAGGCGACGCGGCCCGTGGAAAAATCGCCGCCGCATCCTGCGCCGCTTGCCACACGATTCCCGGCGTCGAGAAATCCATCACAGCGCCGACGCTCGCCGCTGCCATCAAGTCTCCCGCGAAAGGATGTCTCTCCGCGCAGCCCGGCAAGGCTCCCGATTTTTCGTTCACGCCAGCACAGCGCGAGGCGCTCACCGCTTTCCTCGCCACCGACCTCGTCTCGCTCAAGCAGGACACGTTCGCCGATTTCGCAGAGCGACAAATCCGCCACATGAACTGCACCGCCTGCCATCCGCGCGACGGACGCCAGAGCACCTTCCAGCAACTCGACGAGGAAATCTCGAAGCTCACCAGCGATGCGCCCAAGCCCGCCGAGCAAACCGAAGGCTCAACCGTCCCGCCGACCGCAATCCCGCAGCTCACGTGGCTCGGCGAAAAATTGCAGCCCGGCTGGATGGGCAGCTTCATCGCCGGGGCCGCGCCTTACAAACCGCGCCCGTGGCTCGCTTCGCGGATGCCCGGTTTCGGCGCACCCGGCGTCGGCATCGCCAACGGCCTCGCACATCAACACGGCCTCCCGCTCGCGGATGCGCCCGAGCCCGCCGCCGACAAAGCACGCGCCGAGATCGGGGAGAAACTCATCAGCGCCGACGGCGGCTTTAACTGCGTGCAATGCCACGGCGTGAGAGATCAGGCGCCCACCGCCGTCTTCGAGGCCCCCGGCATCAACCTCGGCTACGCTACAGAGCGCCTTCGCAAAGGCTACTTCCATCGCTGGCTGCTCGCGCCACTGCGCATTGATGCGGAAACGAAGATGCCGAAGTTTAGCGAAGACGGAATCACCACACAGCTCTCCGACATTCTCGGCGGCAAGGCGGCGGATCAGTTCGACGCGATCTGGCAATCCCTCCGCTCGCTGAAATGAAGCATCTCCGCTGGTGGCCGCTCGTTTTGATCCTCGCCGTCGGCGGCGCAGGAGTCGGCTTCACGCTCGCGAAGACCGAGTGGGTCTATGAACAGCAGCGCAGCATGAGGCTGCTCGGTTTTTCCGTCGGCACCTACCTCGCGCTGCTGATCTGGTGGCTCGCATTTTCCCGCGCCAGCCGACGCGCCAAGCTCATCGGCCTCGGCGTCGCGCTGCTGCCCGCCGTGCTCTTCCGCCATCGCGGAATGAGCGGCGACTTCATCCCGATCTTTGAGTTTCGCTTTGCGAAAAGCGCTGCACCGCTCGCCGCTGGCGCATCGCTCGCAGGCGACACCGCAACACGCGCCGACTTTCCGCAACTGCTCGGCCCGAACCGCGACGGACGCCTCGCCGGCCCCGCTCTCAATCCCGATTGGAACGCGCACCCGCCGCAACTCATTTGGAAGCGGGCAGTCGGCGCGGCGTGGTGCGGCTTCGCCATCGCGGGCAATCGCGCCATCACGATGGAGCAGGACGGCGAGAACGAGTGTGTCACCTGCTACGAACTCACCACCGGCAAACCGCTCTGGCGCAGCGCCAGCCCCGGCCACTACAGCAGCGGCATCGCCGGCGAAGGCCCGCGCGCCACGCCTACCATCGCGGGCGAAAGCGTCTTCACACTCGGTGCAAACGGCACCTTTCGCTGCCTCGATCTCGCCACTGGAAATCAGCGCTGGCAGGCGGACATCATGGCCGAGAGCAGCGCGAAACTTCCCGATTGGGGCTTCTCGTCATCGCCACTCATCGTCGGCGAAAACGTGATCGTCAGCGCCGGTGGAGCGAACGGCAAATCGCTGCTCGCTTACAACCAGAAGAGCGGAAAGCTCTCATGGAGCGCAGGCAATCGCCCAGCCAGCTACAGCTCTCCTTTTCTCCGCACGCTCGCAGGCCGCGAGCAACTGCTGATGTTTAACAGCGAGGCCATCACCGCGCACGATCCCGCGACAGGCGCGGTGCTGTGGGAGCACCCTTGGGGAAAAGGAATGCCGCATGTCGCCGCGCCCATCGTCACCGGCGGCGGCCGTGTTTTATTTTCCAGCGGATACGGCGTCGGCAGCGCGCTGCTCGCTATCGCACCCGGCGCCGATGGCAAATTCACCGCCAGCGAGCTTTGGAAAACGATCCGCTTTCAGGCGAAATTCTCCAACCCCGTCGAGCGCGAGGGCTACGTGTATGGCGTGAGCGACGGCATCTTCGCGTGCCTCGATCTCCGTGACGGCGCGGTGAAGTGGAAGTCTGGCCGCTACGGCCACGGCCAGTGCCTGCTTATCGGCGAACACCTCCTGCAAATCACCGAAGACCCCGGCTACCTCGTCCTCCTCCACCCCACACCCGAAGCCGCCAATGAACTCGCGCGCATCCACGTTTTCGAAAGCAAAACATGGAATCCCCCCGCCCTCTCCGGTGACCTCCTCCTCCTGCGCAACGACACCGAAGCCGCCTGCCTCCGCCTTCCACTGCGCTAAGCAAACAAAGGCTGCGAAATCACGCACAGCGAACCGCACGGTAACAATTCCATAACATAGATAGTGTTCACTTTTTCCTAGACGGAAGCATCCCGCATCCGTCAACTGAACATTCAACCCATATTCCATCCATGAAAATACAAACTCCAGCAAACAAACAGGGCTTCACCCTGATCGAACTCCTCGTCGTGATCTCCATCATTGCGATTATCGCAGGCCTTGCGTTCCCGGCATTCGCTTCCTTCCTCCAGAAGGCGCGCATGACGGATCAAATGAACGCCGGCAAACAGATATTCAACGCCATGGCCAGCTACGGCTCCGAGAACAGCCACCACGGGCAGCTCCCGATCTACAAGGATGTAGATGACCCAGCCACAAAAATCACCACCTCCAATGATGCGTTCGAAATTCTACTCGCAGGCGGCTACATTGACGACAAGCGCGCTTTCCAAAACCGTGCGTCAGAATGGTGCAAACCGCCCCAGGCAAACACCGATGCGACGGCGAAACTTGTGCAGTCACATGAATCGGACTGGTGCTACGTAGTTGGAATTGGAGACACATCCGATTCGAAATGGCCTGTTCTGGCGAACGCCTTCACGGATGGCACCGACAGCAATCCTACCTATGGGACGGATGTCGGCAAAAAAGGCGGCGTCTGGAAGGGCACCAAGGCGGTGGTCATCTATCACGGCGGCAACGGCGACGTCACCGAAACGAAAACAACTGACCAAAAAACTTACTTCATTAAACGCCCTGACCAACCCACCAAAAACGCCTTCGTGGTGGATGGCGACTGGCTGAGCGGATCTGACATCAAGGTTCTCTTTCCAAAACCTTAACGTCTGTTCTTAAAGGATCTGACACGGCGGGCGCTCGCAATCGTGAGCGCCCGCCGTTATGTTTAGCGGCATGAGCAGCCACGAAATCCGACCGAAGCAACTGCGAGCACTGTTGCTGCTGCTCTTCATCGTCCCTCTCATCCCCACGGCGTTGATGGCGCGATTCATGTTGGACGCCCTGGCAAGCGAGAGGCGTCTCGCCATCGAGCGCACCCAGCAGTTTTACGCAGACTCACTCCCTGTCATGCTCCGTTTCACACCATCTGACGTGGGAACGACCGCCGAGCGTGCGAAGGAAATAATGGCGCGATTTGAAAAAGCCGCCGACAAAAAAGTTACCGCACGCATTGTGGATGAAGATGGCAGACTGATCGCAGGGGAAACAACTCCGTGGGGGCAAATCATCGCACAAACTGCTGCGCCGGGACTGCCGAGTGCGACCATTCAGCTCCACCTCACAGGCCCGGAGGTGATTGACGAAATCCTTGCGGGACAAAGCCAAATCCTCGTCTGGACCGGCTCGATCACAGGACTGGCAGTTTTGCTCATCGCCGGGCTGGCAACCATCACGGTCAGCCGCCAACTCGCATTGCATGATCTAAAAAATACTTCCGTGGCCACCGTCGCACATGAATTGCGCACGCCCCTCGCCTCCATGCGAATGCTTCTGGATACGCTCCGCGAGGGTCGCGTGAAGGATGAAAAACAAACCAGGGAATATCTCGACATCATCGCCTCCGAAAACGAACGCCTCAGCAGACTCGCCGAAAATTTCCTGACGTTTTCCCGCTTTGACCGCGGCGCACAGACAATGAATCTCGCACCCGCCTCCCCGCGCGCCATCGCAGAGCAGGCCGTGGCTACGTTGCGCACGCAACTCGACGCAGCGAAGTTCACTTTCGACGCCCCGGAAAATCTCCCGCAAATCCGCGCAGACCGTGACGCACTCGCACAGGTGCTCACCAACCTTCTCGAAAACGCACTCAAATACACCGGCGCGGAAAAACGCATCGCTCTCCGCGTCAGTGCAACTGCCGACAGCGTAATCTTCACAGTGGAGGACAATGGTATCGGCATGACTAGTGATGAGCGCCGCGAAGCGTTTCGTCCATTTTATCAGGCTGATCAAAAACTCTCCCGCACACGCGAAGGCTGCGGCCTCGGCCTCTCGATTGTCAGCCGCATCGTGAAAGCGCACAGCGGAGAAATCACTGTTGCGAGCGAGCCGGGAAAGGGCAGCGTATTCCGTGTGAAAATTCCGACCGCATGAAAACCAACGCGACTGTCCTCATCGTGGAAGATGACGCTGCAATGATGCGCGGGCTGAAGGACAACTTTGAGTTCGAAGGCTACAAAGTTGTGACGGCAACAGACGGCGACTCAGGACTGAAGGCGGCACTCCGCAATCTGCCCGACATCATCATTCTCGACCTCATGCTGCCGAAGGTGAACGGCTACGAAGTGTGCCGCTTTCTTCGTGAGGAAAAACTCGATATGCCCATCCTCATCCTCACCGCCAAAGCACAGGAGAGCGACATCGTGCTCGGCCTGAAACTCGGCGCGGACGACTATTTGACGAAACCTTTCTCGATCAAGGAACTCCTCGCCCGTGCCGAGGCGCTGCTCCGCAGGCGCAAGCGCACACAGGGGGAAGTTTTCGAGTTTGGAGACTGCCGCCTTGATTGCGACGCACGGACATTCACACGCGGAGGCTCCGAGGTCACTCTGTCGCCAAAGGAGTTTGAACTGCTGAGATTCTTCGCCAGCCGCCCCGGCCAGGCGCTGAGCCGCGACCTCATCATGACGAGCGTCTGGGGCTACGATGCGATGGTCACACCGCGCTCGATTGATCGCTTCGTGAACGCACTGCGAAATAAAATCGAATCCGACCCCGCAGAGCCGAGACACATCCGCACCGTCCGCGAATTCGGTTATAAATTCGAGCTGTAGCTACGCCTTCTCCACATCCACCACGGCGATGGTGATGTTATCCCGCCCGCCCGCCTCCATCGCCGCAGAGAAAAGCGCCTGCACCACGGCGACGGAGTTCAACATCGGCACGGCGATGCGTTCGATGTCCTTCGCGGATACCATGTCCGTCAGACCGTCGGTGCAAATGATGAAGCGCGCCTCTCGCGTCACCGAGAGCAGGTAAAAGTGCGGCTCGATGTGAATCAATTCGCTGGAGCCGCCGATGCTCTGCGTCAGCGCGTGCATGTTCGCGGGGCGGATGTCCGGGTTCGCCTTCATCATGCCTTGGTTCACGAGCAGTTGCTCGACAGAATCATCCTCCGTGATTTGATGCAGTTTTCCACCCTGCTGCCGGTAAAGCCGCGCATCACCAACGTTAAATCCATACAGCGCACCTTCACTCGCAAACATGCCCACTACGGCGGCCCCCGTTCCAGAAAGGTCGGGGTTTTCCGCGCCGGATTTGTGCAGGCCGCGATGGATTTCCAGCAACCGCCTGTTCACTCCCCTCGGGCTGATGTCCGCGCAATGCGAGAGACCGGTCACCACTTCGCGGCTCGCGTATGCGCCGGCCTTGTGACCGCCGATTCCATCCGCCGCTGCGATGACCCATTGCTGCTCGTCCAGCACGGATTTCACCGGCACCGAAGTGCTCGCACCGCAGAAAATGGAACCGAACAGGCAGGCATCCTCATTCACTTTCCGCACCCGGCCCATGTGCGAGATCCACGCTCCGCACGCGGTGTATGTCAGCTTGTTTTCAGGCATCGTTCCAAAGTGCGAATCGTAAAACATCATGCGAAGCCGGGTAGCGCAAGGACGGTTTCCGAATGCCGCAAAACCACATCCTCCGATCCGCTGTAGCGGCAGTCGGATGAAAAATGTCGCATTTCATTTTCATCGGCGGGAAAGCTTCGAAAAGCGCAAGGCACCGATGGTAAAAAAAACGAGATTCGGCACCCACACGAGAATATCCGGGTGGAGATTGGGACGATTGCGCGCCATGTCGGTGAGGAAAAAGAACAGGTAGTAGATCAACCCAATCGCGAGCGATATCGCGAAGCCGACCGATGTCTCCTTTCGCTGCGCCGTGACCGCCAGCGGCACAGCGAGCAAGGCAAATGCGAAAGTCGCCAGCGCATTCGAAAGACGCTTGTTGATTTCAATCTTCTTCTCGATCTCTTTTTCGGGCTTCCCCTTGGAGAGCAGTTCACTCAGGGCCATGCTGCCGACTCCACCAGCCCTTTGTTTTTTTTCGTAAAGCGCCTTGAGTGAAATCGAGACGCTCCCCTCGGCAAGCACAATGCCGTTACGCAGTCGCGAAAGTTCGTCCGGATGATTTTCATCCCGCTCCTCGTAGCGGCCGTCCCGCAGCCTGAGTATCAACTGCTTCTCCTCCTCCATTTCCCCCTTGGAGTTTTTTACCATGGCCGTCCCCAGTTCCAGCCGCCCCTCCCGGGCAAACATCACACTTTTTAGCGTCTTGTTTTCCTCGTCAATTTTGTAAACGAGAAGATTGCTCAGACGATCCCCCGAGCTTTTTTCCACATAGATCACATGGCCGGGAAACTCCTCGATCACTTTGTCCGATCCAAACATCGCCAGCGGATTGCTCGTCGCGATGTTAAAGAGCGCGTTCTTCATCTCCTGCTGCGCATGGGGTGCAACGAACATGTTTATCCAAAGACAAATAGCCGAAAACACCGCCGCAAGCCCCCAAACGGGCAAGCACGCGCGCGGGATACTCACGCCGTTGGAGCGCAACGCAGTGAGTTCGTTTTCCGCAGACATACGGCCAAAAACCAGCAGCACCGACGTAAGAAAACCCCACGGAATCGTGAAGGTGAGCGAAAACGGAAGCACATACGCGATGAAGCTCAGGATGAAGCTTGCCGGTGCATTTTGATTCACGAGCATATCGAGCAGCCTCTTGAAAATATTTCCGAGCACCAGCACGAAGCTGAGGACAACAATGGCGAAAAGCGCGGTGACCAGCAGTTGCCGGCCTATGTATCGATCCAGAAGACGCACAGCGCGCACGTTGCCGTTTCACGCGCTGCCATTGCAAGCGCGGTGTGCAAATCACTCCAAAGTCGCATCGTCAGGGATGACGAATGTGTAGCCTCCGGCGAGCAGGGCATCCACCACGGCCAGCACCGTCTCGAAGCTGAACTTTCGCGATTCGTGCAGCATCACGACCGAGCCGTGCCGCACTTTCGCCATCACCCGCCGAACGACCGGCCCGGAATCCTCACTCCATCCGTCGCACCCGCCGACCGTCCATGCGATGAGCCGCCAGCCCCGCTTGCCGAGCGCCGGATGCAGTGCAGGCGGCTTGTGCCCCACCGGCGCGCGGAACCAACGCCACTCCACGCCCGCATCGCTGATCGCGCGGGCACCACCGTCCAACTCCTTAGCGATGCCCGAAGCGCCGTGCCGCCAAAAACACATCTGCGGATGCATCGCCGTGTGATTGGCAATCGTGTGTCCGGCGGAAACAAGCGCGCTGAGTATCTGCATCTGCCCGCGCGCCTTTTCGCCGATGACAAAAAAAGTCGCGCACACGCCACGCGCACGAAGCTGCTCAGAGAGCTGGAGCGTGCGCTCCCCATCGGGGCCGTCATCGAGCGTCAGCCACACTTCCTTTTTCGCTGTGCGAAAACACGACACCAACGGCCCGAGCCACGCGCATCGAGGATGCAGCACCGCAAGCAACAGCAGCAGATGGACGATGAAGACCGCCGCGACCAAATCCCACTTCCCCCCAAGCTGCGGCACGAGCAGACGCGCGAGCGCGAGCGGCGGCAGCACCACATTCGCCGCGAGCAGGGCGCGGCGGAACCATGGACGATGTCGGCTCCAAAGCATCGCGTTAGAAGGCAGGAAAACATCCGTAGCAAAAAGCAAAATCGCTCTGTGATTGCGCAGCCGAACGCTCCACGGCACAAATCTACGCGATGTCAGAAATCTACGATGTAGCCATCATTGGCGGCGGCCCGGCTGGCGCGACTGCCGCCACGTTGCTCGCCCGCAAAGGCTGGCGCGTCGTGGTCTGCGAAAAGGAGGAGTTTCCGCGCTTCAAAATCGGCGAGTCGCTCCTGCCGCACTCGCTGGAAACCTTCGACCGCCTCGGCGTGCGCGCAAAACTCGACGCCAACGCCCTCAAAAAATACGGCGGAGAAATCGCCACCGCCTGCGGACGGCGCATCACTCGTTTCTACTTCGACAGCGCCATCCAGCTCAAACACAGCAACGCCTATCAGGTCGAACGGGCGTGGTTCGACAAAATGCTCATCGAACACGCTGCGGAAAGCGGCGCGGAAATCCGCCAGCCCGCGACCATCGAGAGCGTCGCCTTCGACGACAACTGCGTCACTTTGAAGACCAGCATCGGCGAAATCCGCGCCCGTTACCTCCTCGATTGTTCGGGCCGCAACGCCGTTGTCGGCCAGCAACTGGATCTCAAGCGCCGCTACGATCATCTGCAAAAATTCAGCGTCTTCGCGCACTTCGAGGGCGTGCAGCGCGACGACGGCCGCGACGCCACGCTCACCCGCCTCGTGCGCGGAAAACGCGAGTGGTTCTGGCTCATTCCGCTCGATGACAAACGCACCAGCGTCGGCGTCGTCATGGACATCGCCGACTACCGCGCTGCAAAACAATCGCCCGAAGAATCGCTCAACTCCGCAATCGCACGCAGCCCGCTCATGCGCGGGCGCATGACTGGCGCGCGACGCATCACGTCCGTTCACGCTGTCGGCGATTACAGCTACCGCAACACACGCCTCCATGGCCCGCGCTGGCTTCTCGCAGGCGACGCCGCCGGTTTTATTGATCCGATTTTTTCCACCGGCGTATTCCTCGCCATCCACAGTGCCGAGCAGGCCGCAGACGCGCTCGACTGCGCGTTGCGCCGTCCGTGGCTCCGTGCGTTTCGTTTCGCTTGGTATGCGCGCGGCCTCACGTCATTGATGAACCGCTACCTCCGCTTCGTCAGCGCGTGGTATTCCGAGGAATTCGTGGACGTCTTCACCACACCGAAACCGCCCTGCCGCATCCCGCAGGCGGTCAACAGCGTCCTCGGCGGCAACATCCATCCAAACTTCAGCGTGTGGTGGCGTCTCCAACTTTTCTACCTTGTGCTCTGGATCCAAAAGCGCCACCCCATCGTGGATAAACTCGATCCGCTGAAAGACGAGCCCATCACCACCGCGGCAAAGTAGGCGCGTGGCGAAACCACTTTGCCATTCCCCATTCGCCGGCGATTCGTTATCCGCCATCGCATGATCAAGCCGCTCTATTTTACAGCCGCCGCGTTCGCACTCTGCTCGTGCTCAAATCTCCACCCAATGCCCGCGCCCGCAAAATCCTGGGCGCAGCACACGGGACAGGTCCAGACGAGCGGCGGAACGAGAGACATCGTGGGTGAAATCACCATTCGCTCTGACCGCGAAAACTTTCTCGCGGAGATCAGCAAAGGCCCCGGCTTGCAACTGCTCACCATCTACGCACACGGCACACAAGGTGAAGTTGTGCGCATCCGCGGCCCCCTCGCCGGCGGCTCCTACGAGGGCAGGGCGGCGGATGCTCCCGCAAAATTGCAAGCGTGGGCTGCGCTGCCATGCGCGTTTCATTCGGCGCAGGCACGGGCGCGGCGCGAGTTTCAATCGTCCAGCGGCAACGAAGTGATCACCTGCCGCTTGAATACGTGATGCGCCTTTCCGACCGCATTGCAAAACTCATCGTCCACCACCCGCGACGACTTTGGGTTGTCGTGTTCGTGCTCGTCGCGTTCGCTGCGGGCATCATCGCAAGGCGCGCGAAGCTGAACAGCGACGTGCTCGATATGCTGCCGGGAAAATTGGAAAGCGTCGGCGTCTATAAAATCTACGACCGTGAATTCAGCCAGGCGCGCGAACTGATGTTTGGCCTGCTCGATGAAAGCAGCACCGTGGATCTCGATGCTTTCACCGAACACTTCGCCGCCGCGCTGCGAGCGGAGCCGTGGGTCGAGCGCGTGATGGAACGCTCGCCCATCGAAGCGCCCGGTGCGCTCGACGAACTCCGCGCCGTCGCACTTCCGCTTCTCCTCAATCAGCCCGACATTTCCCCCACCCTCGCGCAACTCCAGCCCGACGCCGTCACCGCGCGCATCCACGAACTTGCGGAAAAACTTCGCTCCGGCTCCGAACTCGCCGCCCAGCAGCTTGAATACGATCCGCTCGGCATCGTCTATCCCGCGCTGAAGCCGCTCGCGACTTCGATGAATCTCGAACGCACACGCCCGACAGCATCCGCAGATCAAATGCTGCGTGTCCTTTTCGCCTGTGCACGCCAGACCCGGCTCGATGAAGCGGCGTGCGTGGAGACCATGCAGAAAGTCGAGGACTTTAAAACGCGCGTCCTAGCCGCATACAACGGCCCGTGCCCGCAAATCCTCTGCACGGGCCGCACGCCCTACGTCGCGGAAATGTCGGGCAAATTAAAGGGCGACATCTCCAGCACAGTCGCCAGCAGCATCGTGCTTGTTGCCCTTGTGTTTTACGCCGGGTTCCGCCGCTGGAGGCCGCTGCGCGCCATCGTGGGTGCGCTGCTTTTGTGCTGTGTGCTGGCCATCGCGTGCGGGGCCGCGTTCTTCGGGCAGCTCAACATGATCACCATCGGTCTCTGCGCGATCCTCGTCGGCCTCGGCGTTGATTTCGCGATGATGCTGTTCAGCCGCTACATCGTCGAATGGGAGTCCGGCGCGGGGCACGAGCGGGCCATCGCCGCTGCGATTCATGCACAAGGGCGCGGCATTTGGTTTGGCTCGCTCACATCCGCCGCCGCGTTTGTCTGCCTGCTCCGCAGCGAATCACCGGGCTTCCAGCAACTCGGCGCGCTCATTGCCTGCGGCATCCTCATCGCCGCCGCGACGATGCTCACGTTGTTTTGGCTCTTCCTGAGCATCCGGCTGCCGGGTTTCATCTATAAAACGATCCTCGCCGCGCTGGCCTGCGCTGCCGCAGTGTCAATTTGGTTCATCGCGCGCAGCATCACATCGTGGAGCGCGGACGTGTGGCGGAATATTTTCTCCGGCGCTGGGCTCGCGGTCGCCGCGATGTGCATCGCGCATTTTCTCTGCAAATACATCTCGCGATTACCCGCGTTTGTTCTCGCAAAGCCGACGCGCCTCCTCGTGCCGAGCACGCTCGCACTCCTCGCCCTCTCCACCTTCGCGCTCGCGCCCGTCGGCCACATCGCCCTAGAGATCAATCCCAAGACCCTCGAACCTCAGAACAGCAATGCCGGCCACGCTATCCGCACCATCATGGCGAAGCTCGAACGCAAAGTGGAGCCACTGCTCGTCGTCATCTCC
This sequence comes from uncultured Spartobacteria bacterium, assembly GCA_903929475.1. Lineage (GTDB taxonomy): Bacteria > Verrucomicrobiota > Verrucomicrobiia > Chthoniobacterales > Chthoniobacteraceae > SXWH01. The sequence goes on along the minus strand of CAIYUV010000190.1, from coordinate 3,745 downwards.
GCCGATGATCCAGAAGTTTTTTCCGAGCGATGGAACAAGGCGCAGAGCGCATGGGCCACGCTCGTCGCCGACGGCACGCTCAAATCCGCCGCCACGCCCGCAGCGTTCGCATTTTCCCCACAGCGCATGACCGCCAACGCCGCACACCTCCCCAAGCTCGACGCCGCGCGCGCCGCGCTCACCGCCGCAATCGAGCGCGAGGAACTCAACCCCGCGACATTCGCGCGTGCGTTTGGGATACTCGACAAACTCGCACTCGCAGCGGCTGGCGATCTCAGCGTCGTCGAGTGGCGGCGCAACCTCCCGCCCGACAGCGCGTGGTGGTTTCTGCTCGAACGCTTTCTCAGCAAAGACGGACACACCGGCGTCGCATTCGTCTGGCCTCCGCACACACTCACTGGCCCTGACGAAGCCGCCGCGATCCGCAACGCGCTCGCCGTTCCCGGAGTGCAAACGAAAGTCTCCGGCTGGAGCTTCACGCTCACCGAGCTTGCACCGTGGGCCACGCACAAACTCAAAGAACTCACCATCCTCATGGTCGGCCTGAACATCGTCCTGCTCACCGCACTCATGCGAAATTTCCGTCCTGTTCTCATCCTCATGCTCGGCCTCGCACTCAGTATCGGCGCGCTTTGCGTCACGCTAAAACTCACCGGCATCGTCCTCAATCTTTTCAACATCCTCGCATTCCCTCTCGTCCTTGGCGTCGGCGTGGACTACGGCATCTACGTCGCGCTCGCCATGCGCACTGAAAATCCATTGCGCGAACTCACCACAGTCATGAAACCTGTCCTGCTCAGCGGACTCACCACCGTCGTCGGCTTCGGCTCGCTCGCGTGGGCAGAAAATCCAGCGCTGCGCGGTCTCGGACTTGTCTGCGGCACCGGCGTCGCTTGGTGCGTCCTCGTCACATTTATATTTGTGCTCCCGGCTTGCGCGCTGGGCGCGAAAGCCAGCACACCTCGCGCGTAGCTCACCACCATGCCTAAGCCATCCACCGTCCAAGCTCCCGCAGAACTTCTCGCCTATCTTTTCGCCACGTGGCCGAACGAAAAGAAAAAGCAAATCCGCACGTGGCTGAAATTTCAGTCCGTCCTCGTGAACGACCGCCCCACCACGCAATTCGATCACCCGCTTTATCCCGGCGATGTCGTCTCGATTCGCACGGATCGCTTCGCAGTGCCGCGCTCGGTGCTCGCCTGCGGAATCACCGTTCACTACGAGGACGCGCACATCATCGTCATCAACAAGCCCGAGGATCTCCTCAGCATTGCGAGCGAGGCGGAGCAGGAAAAGACCGCGTATTTCCAGCTCACTGACTACCTCCGTCAGGGCCAGCAGAAAGCCCGTGAGCGCGTCTGGATCGTTCACCGCCTCGACCGCGAAACTTCCGGGCTGATGGTTTTTGCCAAGACCGCGCAGGCGAAGGAAACGCTGCAAGCCGGCTGGGACAAAGCCGAGAAACGCTACGAAGCCGTCGTCGAAGGCCGCCTGCCCGAGGACAGCGGGACTTTGGAATCCGATCTCAACGAAACGAATCCATTCAAAGTTTTCAGCTCGCCGCCGACGGAATTCACGCGCCACGCCGTCACGCACTACCGCGTCCTCGCCCGCAAACCCACGCGCACGCTCGTCGAACTCACGCTCGAAACCGGACGCCGCCACCAAATCCGCGTTCAACTCGCAGACCTCGGTTACCCCATCGTCGGCGACGAAAAATACAAAGCCAAAACCGACCCCGCCAAACGCCTCGGCCTGCACTCCAGCTTCCTGCGTTTTCCGCACCCGGAAACCGGAAAAGAGATGAGCTTCACATCGCCACTGCCAAAAAGGCTGGCCCGCCTCGTGTGATGCGCCCCGCCTGCCTGCGCTCAGTGTGCTCGACTTTTTCACGGGAGCTTTGCATTTTCACGCGCGTGAAAATCTCCACCCTCGTATTTGCATCCGTCTGCCTCGTGCTTCCATGTGTCGCAGGCGAGCGACTGACGAAGGAGGACGTGGAGCGCATCATCGGTCAGGCAGTTCATGCCGCGCGCGATCGTTCTCAAAACTCGGTGATCGCCGTGGTGGACCGCGAGGCTTTCGTCCTTGGCGTTTGGGATGTCGGCGGTGGCGTGCCGCCAACGCCCGGCGTGCTTTCGGGGGCCATTGGCCGCGCTGCCACCGCAGCTTTGCTGAGCAGTAATCAAAACGCGTTCACTAGCCGCACCGCCGGATGGATCATCCAGCAGCACTTCCCGCCCGGTGTGAGGAACACGCCGCCCGGACCGCTGGTCGGCGTTGGTTTCTCCAATCTGTTTTACTCCGACGTAAATCGCATCAAACAAATCCCGCCGGTCTTTGATGGAAGCGCACCTCTCGCACCGGACATGTCGCCCGGAGCCCGTGCGCCGGGTGTCGCGTTCACTTCGTTGCAGGACAGCCCAGGCGGCGTGCCGCTTTATAAAAATGGAGAGTTGGTCGGCGGCGTCGGCGTCACCGGCGATGGCTCCCCGACGAATCTCAGCGCAGCCTCCGCCATCATCGCGAACGAAACGCAGAAGAACTCCACACCGGGTTTTAAATTCGGCGCGGACACCGATGAGGAAATCGCACTCACCGCACAGACCGGCTACCGCCCTGACGAAAGCATCCTCGCTACGGAGGTTCTCGCTGGCGGAGTCCGGCTGGCTTACACCGATAAACGGCCCGAGGATTTCCCGAGCGCATCCGCCGATACACTCGGCAGCGTGGGCGCGGAGGTGACTGATTACCCGATTCAAGCTTCGCCTGCGCCATATCCCTACGAGCGTGCAACGTTCGGCGGATTCGATGGGGAAATTCGTTTTCCTATCCGCGCAGACCCCACACCGGGGCTAATCGGAAACGTCGCGCGCCTGAGCGAAAAAGACGTGAGGCGCATCATCACAGCCGCTGCGCTGCGCGCACGCAGCACTCGCGCGGGCATCAGACTTCCCATCGGAACGAGCGCGAAGGTATTCATCACCGTCGTAGGCAATCCGCACAAGGCGGGCGAGCCTCCTCCAATTCTCGGCATCTTCCGCACCGGCGAGGCCACGATGTTTTCGTGGGACGTGAGCGCGCAGAAAGCACGCACTGCTCTTTTTTTTAGCAATTCCCAACTCGCGCAAAGCTGCCGCACCGTGGGCTTCCTTGCGCAGAGTTTCTTCCCGCCGGGATTGGATGGACGCCCCTTCGGTCCGTATTTCGGTTTTCAAGAAAGCGTGACCCTTGGCACGAGCCCCACCACCGGCACATTTCCTGGAAATCCAAACCTTCCAAACGGCATCACCATTTTTCCCGGAGGCTTCCCGCTTTATCGCAAGGGGAAACTCGTCGGAGCCATTGGAATCAGCGGCGACGGCGTGGATCAAGACGACATCATCGCAGCCAGCGGCGCATCTTTTTTCCCAACGCCACGCAATATCCGCGCCGACCAATACACTTACAAAGGGGCGCGCCTGCCCTACGCGAAATTCCCGCGCGACCCCGCCAAATAAATCCAATGAGCGACCACTGCTGCCAACATTCCGAAGAACCCGCCGCGCAAAACGGCGTCGCCAATCCCGCCGTTCTCGACGCACTCGGACAGGACCCCGCAACGGGCGAAGTCGTCCTCGTGATGTTCGAGCCGCGCCCGTGGGACGGCGGCGACACACAGCTCTTTCAACTTCAGGAAAAACTGAACTCCTACCTCTCCTTTGCACTCGATGGTGAAATGACCGAGCAACTCCCTCAACTTGCC